>JANYDQ010000372.1 GCA_025363555.1 Bacteroidota bacterium
CATGAAACCTGCGTCAAGCCCAACTGCAGTGGTTCGAGTGCCATCATTTAATCCATTATTAATATATGGAGGAGTTGGATTAGGAAAAACCCATTTATCCCATGCAATAGGTATTCAAATAAAAAATCAGTTTCCATCAAAAACTGTTCTTTATGTTTCTTCCGAAAAATTTACGCAACAATATATTGATTCGGTAAGAAATAATAACCAAAACGATTTTATACACTTTTATCAAATGATAGATGTATTAATAATTGATGATGTACAATATTTCGCTGGAAAAGAAAAAACCCAAGATGTGTTTTTTCACATATTTAATCACTTACATCAATCAGGTAAACAATTAGTTTTAACTGCAGATAAAGCACCTGTAGAATTACAAGGATTTGAGCAACGGTTGCTTTCCCGTTTTAAATGGGGTTTAGCCGCTGACCTGCAAACTCCCGGGTTAGAAACAAGAATTGCTATACTAGAGAAAAAAGTTTATGCTGATGGAATTGATTTACCAAGAGATGTTATTGAATACCTTGCTTATAGTATTACAACCAATGTAAGAGAATTAGAAGGTGCTTTAATTTCATTACTTGCTCAATCATCTATGAACAAAAAGGCAATCAATCTGGAACTTGCAAAACAAATGATTGATAAATTTGTAAAAAACACTGCACGTGAAGTGTCTATTGATTATATACAAAAAGTAGTTTGTGATTATTTTGAATTGCCTCTTGAATTATTAAAATCTAAAACACGCAAACGTGAAGTTGTTCAGGCTAGACAAATTGCTATGTATTTCGCAAAGAGTATGACAAAATCTTCTTTAGCAACCATCGGTTTACATTGTGGCGGAAAGGATCACGCTACTGTACTTCATGCTTGTCGTACTGTAAACAACCTAATGGATACAGATAAGCGATTTAAAAATTATATTGACGAGTTGAATAAAAAAATCACTATTCAATAAATTAAGAAACTAATAATTAGCAAATAGGAATCAGAAAATCTGATTCCTATTTTTGTTTAAAGGAAATATGACAAAAATATTAATGGTATGCCTGGGAAATATTTGTCGTTCCCCTCTTGCTGAAGAAATTTTAAGGACTAAAGCAATTCAGCATAAGCTTGAAATAATTGTTGATTCAGCCGGCACCTCCGGTCAACATATTGGTGAACATCCTGACAAGCGAACAATATTAAATGCAAAAACACATAAAATTGATTTATCGAAACTTAAAGCTCGACAATTTTCAGTTAGCGATTTTGATAATTTTGATTTAGTTTTTGTTATGGATGCTTCCAATTATTCGTATGTTATTTCATTAGCAAGAAATAAAAATGAAATTCAAAAAGTACAATTGATTTTAAATACTGTTTATCCAAATGCTTCGTTGTCGGTTCCTGATCCTTACTTTGGAGGTGTAGAAGGTTTTGAAAATGTGTTTACAATACTTAATAATGCATGTGAAGTAATTGTTAAATCTTTAATTATGAAAAACAAAAAACAAAATGAGTAAAAAAGGAAAGTTATATTTAATACCTGCAACACTTGGGGAGACAGGAGAAACCGCAGAAGTTATCCCGATAAAAATAAATCATCTCATTAATACAATTACGGAATATATTGTTGAAAACGAAAAATCTGCGAGGCATTATTTGAAAAAACTCGGTATAAATGAATCTTTAAATAATATTATCCTTCATCCATTGAATCAACACACATTATCTAAAGAAATTTTACATTATTTAGATTCTATCGAAGTTGGGAAAAACATTGGATTAATATCCGAGGCAGGTTGCCCAGCCATAGCTGACCCTGGAGAAGTTATTGTAAAATTAGCTCATAAGAAAAACATTCAGGTTATTCCTTTAGTCGGACCATCGTCCCTTTTACTTTCATTGATGGCTAGCGGGATGAATGGACAAAACTTTACTTTCAATGGTTATTTACCAAAAGAACGTAATGAACGAATTTTAAAAATAAGAGAACTTGAAAGAATTGTAAATCAAAAAAAACAGACGCAACTTTTTATTGAAACGCCCTATCGTAATATTCATTTACTTGAAGATATTCTATTATATTGTAACAATGAGACTCAACTTTGTATTGCATGCGACTTAACGCTTCCTACAGAATTAATAAAAACAAAAAGCATTCAGGAGTGGAAAAAGCAATTACCGGATATTAATAAACGCCCTACCATTTTTTTACTTGGCAAGTAATTTTTACAATTTTAAAGCTTTTGCCTGACGTGAAGATTTTGCAGGATTCCAATTGTCCTTATATGATGCTTTAAAGAATATTTCCTGAATATATGCAGTAGTCCTTACTATCCTTAAAAAATAACCGAAATAAAATACCATTAATGGAATATAAATCAGGAAATAAGTAATTCCTTCGTTTTTGCGGTCACGAAAAGGGGAAAACACAAGAAACTTCATAAAATTGTTTACAGTGTATAACACAATATTCATTGGAACAATAAATACTAATTGTGAAGTAAAATTAAAAAGCATATCTAACAAATAAAAATACCATTTTACATTCAATATTAAATTATACGTTACATTTTCAACAAAAGAAATAAAATTTGAAAACCTAAAAGAATCATTGGGAATGAAAACATCTCTATGCTTTCGCAAACGAAATCTGATAAGTGATTTATCCCAACGCAAACGTTGTTTAATAAGCCTGTTGAAAGTTACCGGAACACTTGTTTGGCATACTGCAGTTGGTTCGAAATGGATGACATAACCAAGTTTACGAATTTTAACCGTAATGTCACCATCTAAACCGGGACCAATGTCCCAACCCCCGAGCCTATCTAAAGCCTCTTTTCTGAATGCTCCAAATGCTCCCGAAATAACTCTATAGATACCTAACTCGCTTGTAGTAATTCGACCAATGGATATAGTATCATAATATTCTAAAGCTTGTAAAGTCGCACAAAGACTTTCTTTGTAATTACGAACTTGAACATTCCCACCAACAGCTCCAATTTTGGGATTATAAAAAAATGGTACCAAAATGTTCTCAATTGCATCCCTGTCGTAAGAACAGTCTGCATCGAAATGAACTATAAACTCACCTCGTGCATAACGTAATCCTAAATTAGCCGCAGAAGCTTTTCCTCCTCTTACATCATTTCTATAAAAGGCATTAATCATTCCATTATGTTCAAGATTTCGGCAAATGACTGCCGTATCATCATCAGAGCCATCATCAATAACTATTAATTCAAAATTCTGGTAGGTTTGTTCTTTGAGGGAATTAACCAGTTTGAAAATATGTTTCCCTTCGTTTCTTCCGGGAACTATAATTGAAACGAGAGGTTGGCTTTTTAAAAGAGAAAGACGAGCATCAGCAATACCTTTCTTTCTGAAAATACTGTCGAACTTCCAGAAAATAATGGTAGAAATTTCGATAAGAAAAAAACGAAAAAATTCGAAAATAAAAAAAAACCAAAACATTCGGAATAGCTTTGCAGCATCAACCGAAGACATGTAATTAATAAATTCGTCAAGAAAACGCATTAATCAAATAATTCTTTTGTTAGTTCGTCAAGTTGAAATTCTGATTTGTTAAATGGTTGAAGTAATTTGACTTTAAAATTAATCTTTACTTCAAAGTCATTAAAATTATTCCGTATAAGTTTTTCAATTAGTGTTTTTAAATTCAGTAAATCTGCTTCTGACTGAAGATAATCGCAGTTTATCAAGCCTAAATATAAAGTGGAAGAATTCTCAAATGCAATAAAATCCGTTGTTCTTATATTCTCACGAACAAGATTTACTATGTTTTCTAATATTGATTTTTCTCCTTTTTTACCTGTCTTTTTATATAACTCTAAAATGTTTTCTATGTTAATGATTGCAATACTGGATTTTTGTTCGGTGTTATCTTTTATCCGCTCAATTTCATAGTGTAATAGTGTCTTAAATACAGGCATACTTATGGCTCCGAAAATATCTTCCACTTCTCTGCCACTCGAAAGAAATCCATTTGCTGCCGCAGTTCTTCCTCTCTTGGTAAGTTTATAAATATTAATTGATTTAGGAATGAGATATTGTACTTCAATATCCTGGGTACAGGAAATACATTTTGCTTTTACAAAAAAGTCTTGAAAATTTTTATCACAATTATTGCAATGATGGATAATGGAAGGCTTATCATAATCAACACCGATATGGCGTAAAGCTTTATTGCATTTAGGACAAGTCAGAGAATTATCAATGGTATTTCGGAAATCGGATAATGGTCCGATATAAGCGCAAGGAAAGTGGTGAACCAAATCCTGAGCACTTGAATTAGAGGAATTACAATGCGGACAAACTTCACGATAACTTAAAAATCCACCATTGCAATTATTACACAAATAGATTCGTTCGAAAAAATCTGGCCAGATCAATCCTTCCTTTTCACCCCATCCTAAAATTTCAAGAACTTGTGTTTCTTCTGCAGAATCAAAGTTTACAGATATTTCCGGATAAGTATAACCAATGGCAGAATTTAAATCGGGGATAGGTTTGAGTGTTTTTAAATCACGGGTGTACATGTAATTCAACACTTTCTTTACCATTTGAGCTTCGAATGTTGCTACCAATTGATAATCCAATTGGGTAGTTTTTAAAAATATTTGTTTTGCAACATCGGCAATATCTTTTAACTGATCGTATGAATGAATTATCCCATCATTCATATTTTGGAGAATCGGATCTTTTGATTCTTTATAATTAATTAAAAAAATTGGTTTTAAATAAAATTCGGGATTATAGTGCCCGCGAATTTTCCTTAGAATCAGCTTAGCAAAATCAGCATCCTTAGAATCAATAATAATGGCATCGTAGCCAATTAATGGTTCGATTTTTACACTACTGGTGCTGTCAATAATAAAGAACAAAAGATTTTCAAATTCAATCTTATTATTTCTTATTTCGATGGATTGAGGAACTACTTTTAATGACATGATTACAAGTATTTAATTTTTCAATTCTTAATATTTATATTTAGTTATTGTTGCACCCAACTTATAAAATGATTTCCAATGTTTGTATTCCGATTCTTCCACCGGATAAATATCAGCTGCTATGGTTCTTGTTGTTGGTTCATAACGTTTTTGAAATTCATCAGGCAAGGAATAGGTTGCGTAATAAAATCTCTTTATTATCCCGCTGCTTTTTGTTCCATCAGGAAATTCGATATTTACCATATCGCCCTCTTTAAAATAATTCATGTCTTCCTGTTCAAAAAATCCTTTTATGTACATAGGGGTATTTTTATGAATAGCCAATATCTGATCAGATTTTAAAGCCACTTCAAATTGCTGGGTATAAATTCTTGTAACGGTACCGTTTATCGGGGAATAAAATACTTTTGTACTATCCATAATGCCTCCCCCACCATTAGCGCCTCCACCCAATATCAATCCATTCCTGGTGCTTAAAATCTGAACCTTTTTTTCAGATTCGCCTAATTGATAGATAAGTCCGTAATACTGCATGTTTTCACTATTCAATGCGTCAATAGCGGTATTTAAACGCAGTATTTCGTTTTGAACATATTCCAACCTGCTTTTTGGCAATACATCTAACACTACCTCATTTTCTAACCTTTGCAGCTCGGACTCATAACTTTTTATTAACGACTTATCTTGAGTAATTAAAATCTGATTGGTTCCTGCTTTTTTCTGAAGAGCATACTTTTCCTTTTCTCTCCAATCCAATTGATTTTGATAGGTAGTATCATTGTATCCACCTTTTACTCCTCCGGTTGCTCCAAAACCACCTCCATCCAAATTAGTTTTAGCAGGAGTGTAAACAAATAATGAATCTCCTTTACGAACCGTATCACCTTCTTTTTTCTGATAAGACAAAACACGGCAATCTTCCGTTAAACGAATGATTACGTTTTCATACAAAACCTGCCCGTCAGCTTTTATATAAAACAATTTATTTACGGCATAATAACTTAAAAAAACAAGAGCCCCGATAATAAATACAATATAAACTACTCTATCCCAATTGTATTTAATCTTCCTGGTATCTTCGTTCATTACTCGTATTGCCGAGCCTTTTCTTTTAAAATCTATACTTTTCAAAATATTATGGTTTTGGTTTATTTCTGATTTTGATTTACGCTCAATTCATCTAATTTTACAAATGTTTCTAAATCATGCATGGCAAAATTAGATGTATTTAAAAGTTGATTTAATTCTGAAATTAACTTTTCGCATTCATTCCTGTTATTAAAATCTTTAGCTCTTAAAGCAATCGTTGTTTTATTAGCATCTATTGCAAATTCTTCTTTTACTTTTCGAACAATATAATCAGCGTCATTATGCTCATAAGCCATTATATATACCTTGTCCGCCTGTGCATAAATATCTTTTAATGTTTCTTCAGGATAAAAAACAGGGATGGAAACACTTAACTGCAAACCCTTTTGAGTACAATAGTTTTTTGCTGTCTTCAATAGCTCAACGTATTGTTTCAGATAATTTTCTTTGTTTGCATCCCAATCGCTCATGGTATGAGGTTCCACATCTAAATGAATGGCAGTTATTGCTTTCAAATCCAATCCATTTGTAACAGAGTCAAAATAGGCCGTTGGTTTTGAAGAGGTGAGCAATTTATTACTTCCTATTAAAAGTTCAACCTTTATTCCTTTAGAATTCAATTTATTTATTAATACCTCTGCTTCAGTTTTGTTCGACTGGTCTTTTTTCAAAGATAAAATGGCAGTAGAAATTTTATTCAATCTTAAGTATTCGGCAATATAAGATGACTCATATTTTTTTTGAGCATCCGACCAGATATACATACTCCGGTTTATTTTTTCTGTTGCTATGGAAAGCGTATCTATTTTATATGGCATAATAATTTTTTCAATATCTGCACTTGGTGCTTTTGAATGAATGTCTAATAATTGTAAATACATTTGCTGCTGAATATCCAGCATCTCAATATCAACCGTTAACATTTCATCTAAAAGGTTAAGTGCTGTTAGTGGATTAAACTCTAAATCTCCAAATTTTTCCTTTACTCTTTCGATACGAACTAACTCTTCATATTTTTTCCTCTTCTCATAAAAATTGCTGTACTGTTTAAGTTTGTATCTGAACTCATAAAATGAATTTAATAAGTCTGTTTGTCTAGCTTTAGAACCTTCTTTCTGGTCGAATTCGAGAAGCTTGGTTTGAGCGGTAACAAGATTTTTATTTGCTTTTATTCGCAATGGAATTGGAACTGCAACTCCCACCCCAGCCGACATATAGTTTCTGCTGTAAATACTATTAACCAAATCGTAGTAATTAAATCGCACTTGTGCATTTAACTTAATATCACTTAAAGGCTTATGAGCCAGTTTTAAATTTTCAATTTGTAACTTCAAAATGCTGTCATTTCCATTTGCATGCACGGCAGCCGAATCAACCGAAAGAAACTTTGAAAAATCAACATCAAATACCGGCAAAATATTTTTAGGTAACGAATCCACGTTCATTTTCATTTTCAATTCGTCATTATAGCTTTTATAAATTTTATTCATACTCCCCACATCTACCTGCTGCTGCATAATTTCAAGCAAGTTAATTCTCGATAAATGTTTTAATAAATATAATTCATTGGCAACCGATATTTTATCATCAATAATTTGCTGGCGTTTTTCAAGTATTTTTATTTTATGTATATTAAATGAATAAATTATTTTATGCGAAACAGCAATATAATCTTCCCCGTCATTTTTTTTGGTCTGTGGAGTTAACGAAACTATTGTGTTTTCATTTTTTAATATACGTTGCTTATACCTGTTCTCAATAAAACCATCCGAGAGAATATTCCAGTCCAGCCCAACCTGGTACCTAAAGTGATATAATAAATTGTCGTCTGTATTAAAACCCGGATTAAAATTTTGAAGATAATTTCCTACCCCTTCTAACCCTATATCTTTTTTCAAAAGATTTATTTTAGCTTCATTTACCCTTTTTACATACTCGGCATCCGACACAGATTCGGAAGCACTTATTTTATACAACTTAGGCACGGAGGCAAAACTTTCGTATTTCTTTTCTTCCCTTGAAACATCGTTGTCTAAACTCCAGACTGCTTTTAATTCACTTATTTTAAAAGAAATGAGAGAATCTTTACTGTCCTTGGATTGTGAAAATGAAAGCAACGACAAAACGGAAAATAGTGTGGTTACATTTAATACTTTAATAAAGTACTTCATAAATAAGAGTAAAGTTTATCGCAGATATAATTAATTTGGTCGCAAATATATTAACAATTTTTCTGAACCACCAAAGGAATTAACAGTTATTTTATAAACTTGTTAATAATGCAATGTTAATAAACTACAACTTTTTCTCTATTTGGTAACGATTTCTATCGCCAGAACTGCGTGAAATCAATTCTCCCAGGAAGCCGGCAAGAAATAATTGAGTGCCGATAACCATGGCTATAAGTGCCAAATAAAATAATGGTTTATCGGTTACGTCTCGGGTGGGAATATGATAATGTGACTTATATATCTTCTCTATGATCAAAATTAAGGAAACTATTCCGCCAAATAAAAATGAAAGTGTTCCCCATAATCCAAAAAAGTGCATGGGGCGCTTTCCGAATTTGGAAACAAAGGTGATGGAAGTTAAGTCTAAAAAACCATTGATAAACCTTTCGATACCAAACTTTGTTTTTCCATATTTTCGTTCCTGATGGTGAACCACCTTTTCTTCTATCTTAGTAAATCCTGCCCACTTAGCAATAACAGGAATATAGCGGTGCATTTCGCCATATACTTCAATGTTTTTTACTACTTCCTTTTTATAAGCTTTCAGTCCGCAGTTAAAATCATGAAGATTGTTTATTCCGCTTGCTTTGCGTGTTGCCCAGTTAAATAGTTTGGTAGGAATTGTTTTTGTAATAGGGTCGTATCGTTTTTGTTTCCAGCCGGAAACCAAATCCAGCCCGTCATCAAAAATCATTTTATATAAACCAGGAATTTCATCGGGTGAGTCCTGCAAATCTGCATCCATGGTAATAACCACATCCCCCTGGGTAATTGCAAATCCTTCATTTAATGCAGCCGACTTGCCATAATTTCTTCTGAACTTTATTCCTCTTATGTTTTTATTGTTTTCCGAAAGTTGCTCTATCACTTTCCATGAAGCATCTGTAGAACCATCGTCCACCAGGATAATTTCATAACTAAAATTATTGGCGAGCATAACCCGCTCAATCCACTGGCATAGTTCAGGCAAAGATTCTTCTTCGTTAAATAAAGGAATGACAACAGAAAGATTCATAGAGGGCAAAGATAAAAACAAAATGCAATTGAATTATCTTTTTATAATCTTTATCTCTACCCTCCTGTTTTGTTGATGCTGGGCTTCATCACATTTTACATGGTCGGCACATTTGTTTACCAAATCAATCTCTCCTCTGCCTTTGGTAATGGTTTTTGTTTTATCAAATCCTCCTTTTACAATATAGTTTTTTACAGCCACAGCACGTTTTACTGAAATAAGCTGGTTATTCTTTTTAGTACCCTTCGAATCGGTATGACCAACTATTATAAGAGTTAAATCTGGAAAAGCAGTTAACACTGTTTTAATGTTATCCAGTTTTGTTATTGCTTCTGCTTTCAGTTCGGTATGGTTAAAATCGAAATAAACCGGTTGAATATCCAACCCTAATTTTGCGGTTTGTTCTTTCGTTAATTCTCCATGAATATCTTTTAACTCATTGGAGTAATAGTTTGCAATACCGGGTTTCAATGCTTCTGCGTTTGTTCCGCCTTTTTTCAAAGGTGATTCTTTTAAAACTGATTCTTTTGCAGCTTCAGACTTTTCTGCTGCTGCTTTTTCTTTTTCTGCCTTTGTTGTTTTAGTTTTTGCACCACCCGTTTTCAAATCTATTTTATTTAAACTTTCCGCTTCGGCAATGTGTGCATCTATATTTCTTTCATCGTTTACATTCAAATTAGAAGTAACATCCGTACTTATGCTTTCGACCGTTTGCACCGAAACATTTTTTTCCGAACAGGCAATATAGGGATTGAGACAAGTATCGCACCAAGCCATTAGCTTTGCTTTCACCTTATAATTCCCGATTGCCTTAAAGTCGTATTCTATGTTTTTTGAATCTTCCGAAATAATAGAATCATTCACCAGCCAGTTAAACGAAATAACTTTGTCTTTCATATTGCCGGGAATCTGTGCAGATAATATAAATTTATTTCTTTCGCCTGGCTTAGAAGATGCATCAATGTTTAAGGTTGTTGCTTCCGGGCTGTTACAATCCAATAAATATTTATCCATAAAATTAATTTTATAAATATCATAATCACCAAGTCCTCCTGCACGGGAAGAAGAAAAATATCCTGCATTTCCTGCTGCATTAATAATAAAGAAAATATCATTGGCACTGCTGTTAATAGGTAATCCTAAGTTTTCGGGAGTACTCCATTTGCCGTTTTCATATACGGTTTTAAAAATATCGAACCCTCCGTACCCCACATGCCCTTTGGAAGAAAAGTAAAGTGTTTTGCCATCATCGGCAATAAAAGGAGATTCTTCGTCAAATTCTGTATTAATTACTTTACCAAGGTTTTCGCGCACTCCCCAACTTCCGTCCTGTTTTTTAACCGATTTATAAATATCATTCCCCCCGTTGCCAATTGCTGATTCGCTGGTAAAATAAAGTGTTTGTCCGTCTTTACTCAAACTGGCATGATTCTGATAATAATCAAAATTAATTATTTTATCCAGTTTTTTAGGGTGCTCCAATGAAGCAGTTAAATCTCCCTGGTATATTTTTCCGTTTTTATACAGAAACATTTCTTTTCCATCGGGCAACATAGATATAACCGATTCGTCACTGCTGCTTAGTTTAGAAATTAATGACGATTTAGGAATGGTAAACAATTTTGGCGCAGTAGTGCGTCCGTTATGCATATGGGCAATATACATGGCTTCAAAATATTGTCCGTTATACAAATTAAATTTTTCTTTTTCATCGTCTTTTCTTTTCGATGTAAAAATCATCTGGTTGTTTCCCGTAAGCACAGGCACATATTCGGGCATATCTGTATTAATAGTATTCCCCGCATTTACCACATACCATTTGGTGGCGGAAACGGTTTGGTTATTCTCTTTAGCATAATTACAATCGGCAATGTTTTGGGTCAGCTTTTTTTCAAACATTTTATCATCTATATCTTCATATCGTTTCAGTTTTTGAAAATAATAAATGGCTGAATCGTATTTTCCCAGATACTGAAAGTTTCTTCCCAGTGCAAACATCAGGGCGGGTGCGGTATCTTTTTTAGGATTTAATTTCAATGCCTTTTCAAGATAAGGAAGACTATTATCATAGTTTTCAATATAGTCAGTAAGCAATATTGCCATCCCCAAATTAGCGTTGTAATTATCAGGTCTGTGAGATAATGCTTTTAAATAATAGGTTTTTGCTTTATTATAATCTGCTGTATATATAGCATTATCGGCAAGGTACATATCTCTTTTAAACTGAGAAAAACTATAATTAGCCTGGAGTAAAAAAAGGAGGAATACTATTTTGTAAGAATGTTTCATCTATATAATTATAGTGCAATGTACGAACAATTTTACTACATGCAAAATTTTATTATCAACCAATTACTTTTCTAAACTGCTTGTAATTACGTTTATACCACAATTAATTGCATGGCGGATAGTAACAACTACATGACGGATAGTAACAACTACATGGCGGATAGTAACAACTACATGGTGGATAGTAACAACTACATGGTGGATAGTAACAACTACATGGTGGATAGTAACAACTACATGACGGATAGTAACAACTACATGGTGGATAGTAACAACTACATGACGGATAGTAACAACTACATGACGGATAGTAACAACTACATGGCGGATAGTAACAACTACATGGCGGATAGTAACAACTACATGGCAAATATTTGTTTTTTTGCGCGAAACACTTAACCTTACATAGTGAATTAAATGGATATTACACCTTCTATTTAAGGGAGTTATGGAATAAGCGGTCTTTATTTGCAATTCTTCACTATTAACTCACCTGCTTCCTCCTGCCCGAGTTCTTTTGCTTTAAACCAATCATCACATGCTTGTTTGGTCAGCCCCAAATCAAAATTAGAATTGCCCCTGTTAAAAAAGGCTTTGGCAAATTTGGTGTTTATTTTTATTGCTTTATCATAATATTCAATGGATATATTCAATTGCCCGAGCATATAATAAGAGTTCCCAATTTTAATAAGGCTATCGAGCTTCTGTTGAGTTTTACTATCCATGTTAACAAAGTAATTTCCTTTTTTTTCCGACTGGCACATAGCAGAAAGAGAAAGGAATAAGATGAAAAATAAAAACAGGAAATGTTTTAGTGGCTTCATGGATGCAGGTAGAAAATATTTAATTCAAATTACATGTAGAATTCAGCATTAAAATTTATGTGTCCTTTTTTTCCGTAAATTAAAAGAAGCATGGGGATTATTTCTTCCATTTAATATAGTGATGATATTCCGGAATAATGTTTAAAACATACACCGAAACAGCATACACCAAAGTAATAACCGATGATTTAATAAGGATAGAAACAATTGCATTTGAAAAAGAAGGAATACTAAAAGCCACAGCAAAAGAAAGAACAATAACCATCATTATTTTTAAGCTCGACTGATTATAGGGCTGCATATTGAAATTTTTAAGAATGATAAAATACTTTAATGCATTATATATAATGGACGAGATAACAGTAGCCAAAGCTGCTCCGATTATTCCGTAAAGCGGAATTAAAATGATATTTAACAGAATAGCCGTAATCAGTAACATAAATAATAAATAGGTTCCGTAAATATATTTTTCAGAAGAAAAAAGAATGGAAGTGTTCACTCCTGTTGACACATTTAGAAACGCGCCAATACAAGCAATAACGGCTACCATGGCTCCCTGGTGGTAGGGTTCGGGAAGGAGAGATAATAACTCATTTACATTGGCAGTGATACCCACTAACAGAATCCCGCCTATCAACATTAAATATTTTACAGATTGTGAATATATTTTTCTGATGCTCTCTGTGTCTTTATTTACCCATGCCTGGGCTATTTTAGGATTGGTTATCCTTTCCAGAGACGAAAGCGGAATTTCTATTACCAAACCAATAAAAGAGGCAAGTGCAAATATCCCGACATAATCCAGGTTCATGTATTTTCCAATCATTATGGAATCAAGGTGCTTTAATCCGATGGAAGAAAAATTAGTAAGCGTTAACAATAAACCAAAACCAACCAGTTTATTTACACCAACAGATTTCAAAAACTGGGTATCAATTCTTAAAGAGGGCTTATCAATAGTGTTGATATAGATAACCATGGCTATTACCTGCAATAAATAAATACAGACATATAAATACATCAATTGTGTTAAATCAATCCAACCAAAATAATAGAAAACAATAATGATGATAAATAATATCCTGGACACAATGCCTTCAAAAAAGCTGATAACAGAGGTTTTAAATAGCGAAGAACAATACGCATTAAGCGTCATATTGACTCCTATAATGAAAGCAAACGGCAAAACCAAATGGAAATAGTGAGTAAATAAATAAGACTGATGGATGTATTGTTGTATAATTAAATTCTTAAAAGCATACATCAATATGCCACAGACAACTAATCCTGTCAAAGGAAAAAGAAGCATAAAGCCAAAATAACCGTGGTGCTTTTTTTCTGCATTTCTGAAGTAAGGAAAGAATTTGGTGGTAACACTGCTCACTCCTAAAGGTAAGATAGTAGCGATTAAACTGGCAGCGGCAATCAGTATTTTTGTTAATCCGAGTTCTTCAGGTTTTAGTAAATTGGGTTGAATAAATAATAAGCTTACAAAGCCAATAACCACCCCTAAATAGGTAATGATGGTATTCCTGATGCTTTGTTTTTTTATTGTACTCAATTTAATAATTCTTAACTCGCATTAAGTCATCGACTTTTTTGTTGCTCTATGAAAAACATAACGGAATAAAATATAAATATGATTCCAGAGTGTCTGAAAAAAGCCATAGTGCTTCGACATAATTCTGAAACGTTCCATCCATGCAGTAAGTTTGTTTCGTTGAGACATTCCGCCTTCCAGGAATTTAGATATATAAATATTTGTATTCACTGTTTTGTCCGATTGCTTCAGCACATTAATCACCCAATCAATGTCGGCAGCTATGGCATAGTTTAAATTATAATAATCGCAAAGCAACCTTCTGGCAATAAACGATTGATGGGAAACACACATGCCATATTTCAAACTTTTCCAGTCGAGATGTGCAGGCGGAGAGAGCCTTCTGTCGCCCAGAATAATTCCCTGTTGATTTACCACCGCTGAATTTCCATAATATACATCCGCATTGGGTAACGATGTAAAAACAGTTGTTAGTGTATCCCTGTCATACAATTCATCTCCGGCATTCAGAAACAAAACATAATCGCCTGTTGCATCTTTTAACCCTTTATTCATGGCATCATATATACCATTATCTTTTCCTGACAGGATAAGTGCTATCTGCGATTGATACTTTTCAGCAAGTTCCAGCGTTCCGTCATCCGAACCACCGTCAATAATAATGAATTCAATATTAGTATAGGATTGAGAAATTACGCTTTTTATTGTTTGTTCAATAAACGATTTAGCGTTATAAACTACCGTAACAATGCTTATTTTGGGATTAAACCGCATTAGTTTCTAAAGAAAATGCCATTACACTGCAACACAATTCCTGTTTTGTTATCTGTAAAAGCAGGGACAATGCTGGTCAGCTGAAACCCTTTTTGCTGCATATAATCCAATACCTGCGGCAATAGCCAGTCCTGGCGTTCGTATAACGGAACCAACGAAATTTCTATCTCTACCCCTTTTACTTTATCAATCATGCTTCGTGCACCTATCAGTACTTCCTGCTCAAATCCCTGGACATCTATTTTCAGAAAAATGTTTTTCGCATTTCCACAATACTCCTCCCCTATTTCATCCAGGGGATACACATGCACCATCTCTTTACCAATAATTTTTGATTCGGGTGCGCCCTCAATATGCGAATCCAGCATATTTAAAAGCGTACTGCTTACTGAATTTGCAGAAATATTAATTTCTATTTCTTTGTTTTTACTTCCTATGGCACACCGTGGAGCAACGGTCCAGTTCGAATGTTTGCTGCTTTCGGTTTCAATAACAGAATGCACAGAAGACAGGGGCTCGAAAGAAACAATTTTATTTCTGTAACCAGCATCCATTATGCCCAGTGCGTATTGTCCTTTGTTGGCTCCAATATCAAAAACCAAATCAATTTCATAATGCTCCAGAAGTTTAATACGTCTCAATTCCTCGCTGGTAGCTGGGTTGTATTTGCGGATAAGTATTCCAAATCTTTGGAATATTTTTTTTGTTATGCGTTCAAAACTATTCATAAAAGCAGGCGGTTGATTTTAGTTTACAATATTAAGAATTTTGTCTCTACAATATCAAATAAAATGTTTGCCAGCTAATCACATGGCATTTAAAACCCCATTATTTTATTTACATTTGCGAACCAATGTCGGCAGAAAAAACATATAACGGATTTTCTTCATTTATAAATCAATGCATACAAACAGTTGCATCGGTAATAAAAGTAATTATAAAACGGAAAGGCGGTAGTGCTTTGCCCCAGGCATGGTCACGCACTTGCATTGTTTTAGGCAATGGTCCATCGTTAAAAACTTCGCTGGACAAACATGCTGATTTTTTTACCCAACATCCCTTAGTGTGTGTCAACAGTTTTTCCACTACCAAAGAATATACATTGCTTCAACCTGTTTATTATGTTATTCTTGATCCTGGTTTTTGGCTGAGCAAAAGCCAGGTGGTAACTGATACTATTGAATGTCTTCAAACCAAAACGACCTGGCCTCTTTATATGTTAGTGCCACATGCTGCAAAACAATCATCCCATTTCAGGGAGTTGGAAAAACATAATTCGAATATAAAAATAAATTACTTTAATTATACGGTTTATAAAGGGTTTGAAGGGTTAGGTAACTGGTTGTTTAAAAAAAATCTTGCTATGCCTCAATCACAAAACGTATTGGTAGCCTCCTTGTTTCTTTCTGTTAATATTGGGTTTAAGGAAATATATGTGTTTGGTGCAGATCATAGCTGGCACGAAAACTTAATTGTAAACGAAGATAATGTACTTTGTTTTAAAGACTCGCATTTTTATGATGATATAACGCAAAAGCCAACTTATCGACCGTTTTATAAAGGTTTACACTTAAAAGAAGTATTCACCATAAGCGAAATATTGATGACCTTCAGCAAAATATTTTATGGTTATGAAGTAATTAATAAATATGCTAACCATTGCAACGCCAAAATTTATAACGCAAGTGAAGTTTCATTTGTAGATGCGTTTGAAAGAATAAAAATAAATTAAAAATGAACATGAGAGCGCTATTTTCTTCTCCTACTGCTTACTGGCTTAAATGGCTTTTTACAAAATGGAAACTCGAGGCAAAATACCGCAAACAACATCTGCACCTGGAATATATGGCTGAAGTAAAAAACTGTACATTCCATAATTACAATACCGTATACAAGTTTGCCCGCCTTCGTAATTCAGAGTTGGGCGATTTCAGTTATGTAGCCCGCAATTCTCAACTATACAATACCAAAGTTGGTAAATTTACCTGCATCGGACCAAACGTGAGTGCCGGCATGGGTGCCCATCCATCAGAAGGGTATGTTTCCACTCACCCGCTTTTTTATTCCACCCTCGGACAAGCAGGGGGGTTAGTTATTGTAGAGAAAAATTTATTTGATGAATTTCCATCCACCCAAATTGGTAACGATGTATGGATTGGAAATAATGCCATTATTAAATACGGAATCAAAATTGGAGATGGTGCCATCATCGGCTCCGGGGCAATGGTTACAAAGGATGTAGAGCCATACAGTATTGTAGGCGGTGTTCCTGCAAAAATCATTAAGTATCGTTTCACAGAAGAACAAATAGAATTTCTTCAACACTTTAAATGGTGGGACAAAGACCTTGATTGGCTCAAAAAAAACAAAAACCTGTTTCAAAACATCGGAGAATTCGAAAAAGAATTCTCTAAAAACAAAACCATTTAAAAACCTGTGTGCTTACCCGGCTAAAACAGCAGCAAACAATTAAAACATGCAATATCTTATCATTTGCCTGGTAGCATTTGCCGGTTCGGCACTCACCTTATTCTCCGGGTTTGGTTTGGGCACATTGCTTGTTCCTGTATTCGGCATTTTTTTTCCTATCGAAATAGCCATCTCACTAACAGCCATTGTTCATTTCTTAAATAATATTTTCAAACTTATTCTGCTTGGTAAATCGGCTGATAAAAACATCATTTTCAACTTTGGTATTCCATCCGTTATTGCTGCTTTTTTCGGTGCTTATGTTCTTTACCTTCTTTCCGACCTGCACACCATGGCTCATTATTCTCTTTTTAATAAAACATTTCTTATTATGCCTATGAAACTAACCATTGGTATTTTATTAATGATATTTGCTTTGTTCGAAATCATTCCTCGTTTCAAAAACTGGCAGGTAAGCAGCAGGTATTTAACATTAGGTGGTTTTCTTAGTGGTTTCTTTGGGGGCTTATCGGGCAACCAGGGGGCTTTGCGAAGTGCTTTTTTAATCAAAGCCAATTTGTCTCCGCAAAGTTTTATTGCTACAGGGGTTGTTATTGCTTGTTTAACCGATATTGCCCGACTATTTGTTTATTCCAGCACCCATCTTCATTTCATTAATTCTTCCAACGTTTCTCTTGTGGCATCTGCCACTATTTGTGCATTTGCGGGTGCTTTGATAGGAAATCGTTTATTAAAAAAAATAACCATTACCTCCATTCAATATATTGTTGCTGTAATGCTTTTTGTATTTGCACTGCTTTTAAGCAGTGGTATTATTTAAACGGATGCAGTATTAACAAATGTTTATTTTTCCAGCATCACACTGCCTTGCTCTTTCACCGTTTGCCCGTTGCAATAAGTAACCTCAAGCGTGTAAACAAATTCTCCGTTATTCATCGGTACGCCATACAAGGTACCATCCCAGCCTTTGAGTATATCAGCCGTTTCAAACACCTTTTCGCCCACCCTGTCGTATATTTTTAACGCAATAAATTCAATGCCTTTGCCATATACATACAGCACATCGTTTACCCTGTCACCGTTTGGCGAAAACCCGGTAGGCATAAAGTAAGTGAATTCCTGGGTAACATACACAGTGGCTGTGTCGGCACTATAACATCCGTTCGTATCTATAGCTTGACAATAATACTGCTGCGTACTTAATGGGGTAACAATTGCTGTCTGGCAGGTAGAGCAGGTAATATTCACATTCGGACCCCATGAGTAGGTTTGTTCTGCGGGCATTGCTGTTAAGTCAGCCGGGTCGCAGGCATTAATAAAGAGGTTACCGGTAATGGAAACAGGTATAGGGTTTACCACATTTACATAAGCCAGGCGAGTTAGTGTATCCGTTCCCTGCGGGTTCGAAACAGTAAGTACCACCGGGTAGGCACCTGTGGCGGAGTAGCATACATTTATAGGTCCCTGTGTGTTAGCAGAAGAAGGCACACCGCCCGGAAACTGCCAAGACCAGCTGGTGGGGGCATTGATGCTTATATCAATAAAAGTGGTGCAACCGTTGTTACATATCACCAGTGGGTTTCCAACAAAGTTGGCTATGGGCGGAACACAATTTTGAATAATAACAGTAGCAATAGCTGTGTTAGAACACCCTGCGGTGGTGCCTGTAACAGTGTATGTACTGGTGGATAAAGGACTTGCCGTTGCCGTATTTCCGCCTGAGGAGGTAGCACCTGCGCTCCAGGTATAAGTAGCAGCCCCGCTTGCTGTTAAGGTAGCGGTTTGCCCGGGGCAAATAGTATCCGAAGTTACTGTTACAACCGGGGTAGTATTTACTGTTACCGTAGAAACTGCTGTATTGGTGCAGCTGCCGGTAGTTCCGGTAACAGTATAGGTAGTAGTTACCACCGGCAAAGCGGTAGCATTCCCGCCACCGGTAGCGGTTGCCCCTGCTGTCCAGCTATATCCTGCTGCCCCGGTTGCAGATAAGTAAGCAGTTTGCCCGGAACAAATGGTAGGTGAATTAACACTTACCACCGGGGTGGGGTTTACAGTTACTGTGGATATGGCAGTCCCCATGCAGTTGTTCGTCATCCCGGTAACGGTATAAGTGGTAGTTGTTAGGGGTGTTGCTGTTGCATTGCCACCTGTTGTTGCGTTTGCCCCTGCTGTCCAGGTATAGGTAGTGGCACCTGTTGCCGTTAAATTGGCAGTTTGTCCGGAACAAATAGTTGGGGAATTAACTGTTACAACAGGTGTTGTGTTTACAGTAACCGTGGAAACAGCAGTTCCCGAGCAAGTTCCCGAAGTTCCGGTAACGGTATAGGTAGTGGTGGTTAATGGCGATGCGGTGGCATTACCGCCACCTGTAGAAGTTGCCCCGGTAGTCCAGCTATAGTTAGTTGCCCCGGTGGCAGATAAATTAGCAGTTTGCCCGGAGCAAATGGTGGGCGAATTTACAGTTACGGGCAAAGAGGCAACTACAGTAACCGTAGCTATGGCAGTGCCATTGCACCCGTTGGTCATACCTGTTACGGTATAAGTAGTAGTGCTTGCCGGGGTTGCGTTTGCGTTTCCACCTCCGGTAGATGTAGCCCCGGCACTCCAGGAGTAAGTAGTCGCTCCGGTTGCCACCAGGTTAGCCGTTTGCCCCGCACAAATAGTGGGGGAATTAACATTAATTACCGGCACGGGGTTAACCGTAACAGTACAAATGACAGAATCTGAACATCCGCCTGAAGTGCCGGTAACGGTATAAGTAGTAGTAGTTACGGGAGATGCGTTTGCATTACCTCCCCCGGTAGAAGTAGCCCCTGTACTCCACACATAAGTGGTGGCGCCTGTTGCAGTTAGATTAGCCGTTTGCCCGGCACAAATGGTTGGTGAATTTACCGACATGGTAATAGCCGGACTAACCGTAACCGTTGCCACAGCCGAATCGGCACACGAACCTCCGCCTCCTGCACCTGTAACGGTATATGTTGTGGTGGTAACAGGCGAAACACTGGCAGTATTGGTTCCGGTAACGGTAACTCCCGCACTCCAGGTATAAGACGAAGAGCCGCTTGCCATCAGGTTGGCGGTTTGCCCTGAACAGATGCTTGGTGAATTAACACTTACTGCCGAGCCCGAACCGATAGTAATATTGGTAGAGCCCACACTGCATATAACTCCCGGGTTTGAACTGGTAACTTGTATAAGGTAAGATGAACCGGGTACTGCATTGCAGGGTATGGTGCAAACAATGCTGCCTGCATTGGCAGTGCTGGACAAGGTGCCAATGGTGGTGGCACTGCCAAAACTTCCTGTTGCATCCGAAAGGAGGGCGGTATAAACATTTCCGGCATTAAAAGTTCCGGTGCTGGTAAACGAAACGTTTACTGTGCTGCATGGGCAATAAGGACTTCCCGCTATCGGGCTTGCAGTAACGGTATTGGAAGAATTATTAAGTATTTTAAAATTGTCAACATGGGTCCATCTTGTTGGTCCTGCTGTTTCCACGCTGATGTATAAGCCATTGTTGGGAGCCACAAAGGTAAAATTGCGCAAAGTCCATATATCAGCAGTAGGCACCGGTCCGGTATAAACCGTGGTTCCCGAAACACCCGGAGCAGTAGAAACGCCAATAACCACTGGCATACCGGGCGGATATTGAGAATCGCCTTTGTCCCAAAACTCCATGGTATAAGTAGTGCCCTGCACCAGCGGAGAACAAAGGGTCATGGTAAAAGCATCGGTAGTAGTAGGAAAAGCCAAGCCCACAAACCAGTTTCCGTTTTGAGGATTGCCATAGGGACATGCGCCCACCGGTCCCATAATATCCAGTTCCTGCGCTCCGCCATAGGCATCCACATTTGCCATGGTTGCCGTAAAAACAGCATTGCTTAAATTATAATTACACGGTCCGGATGTGTTAATTTCAAAATCTCCGTTCAGAAAATCCTGTGCGTTACCTTTCTCTGTGCTTAAAAACAGCAAAGAAAGGGCAAGAAAGGTACGAAGCGTTTTAACTATCATTTTATTACATTTATTACCAGGTAATTTTCTTTCTAAATTAATCATCATTTATTTAAGAATGGTAATTGCTCCCATGTACTTATGCAAATCTCCACCCAGATCTTTTAGTTCTACCTTATAAACAAATACATCGGATGCAGCAGTTTCGCTTCCGTTATTTGCTCTTCCATCCCATCCTTTATAAGGGTCAGTGGTGGTAAAACACATATTGCCCCAGCGGTCGAATATCCATAATTGATAATGGTTCAAGTCCCATCCAGTTCCTTTGGGGAGAAATACTTCGTTTATATCATCTTCATTAGGAGTAATACTGTTTGGTGCATAAAACTCAAAGTTATCGTGGATGGTTATGTAATGAATAACGGTATCTCTGCATCCTTCGTTATTAGATACAATTAACATTACCGGATAAGTGCCGGGATACGTATAGGTATGGAGAGGAGACCAGGCGGTTGTAGTGGCAGTGTCGCCAAACGACCATAGCCAGGTGGTTTGTCCCGCAGATTGATTGAAGAAGTTTATAGTGGCGTTATCGAGGTTAGTAACTGTTGGGGTATTGGTAAAAGCAGCAACAGGATAAGGATAAACATGAATATAATTAGTGCGGAGCAAGGTATCCCTGCATCCGTCATTGGCTGTTACAATTAGTTTTACATTAAAACTTCCTGAGCCTGTATAACAATGCACCGCAGGGTTTTGAACAGCATCAGTTTGCCCATCACCAAAGGTCCAGTTCCAGGCAGTGATAGTACCTGACGAAACAGAAGAAGCATTGGTGAAAAGAACACACAGCGGAACACAACCGAGGGTATCCACGGTAGAAAATAAGGCAATGGGTGCTGTTTTGACCGCAACCAGAGATGTGGCTGAAGCGGAATTATTACATTGATTGGTAGTGGACACAGTATAAGTGGTGGTAACAGATGGATAAACGGTGATGGAAGCAGTGGTTGCGCCTGTTGACCAGGTATAAGTAGCAGCCCCGGTAGCAGTAAGCACCGCACCACTGCCATTGCAGATAGAATCGGAGTTTACAAACACGGAAGGAAACACATTTTGCACCTGCACGGTGGTGGTAGCTGTTCCCGGGCAGCCGTTAGGGTTTCCGGTAACGGTATAGGTGGTAGTGGTGGGTGGAGAAACAACCAGGGGATTAGCAGTTGAACCATTGCTCCATAAATAGGTAAGTGCTCCGCCAGCTGTTAATGTGGCTGTTTGCCCGGGACAAATGGTATCTATATTGACAGTAACCACAGCAGGGAGATTAACAGTAACCGTTGCCGATGCTTGTGCAGAGCAACCATTAGATGTACCCGTAACTGTATAAGAAGTAGTGGCATTTAAAGTAACCGATAAGGGGTTACCTGCAAAACCCGTATTCCAGGAGTATGAGTTAGCTCCTGTTGCTGTTAATGGAGTAGTTTGCCCCTGGCATATCGTAGCTGAATTTACTGTTACTACGGGTGTAGGGTTAACCGTAACGGTTGAAATGGCTGTATTCGAACATCCGCTGGAAGTCCCGGTAACAGTATAAGTGGTGGTGGAAACCGGGAGGGCATAAGCACCGGCATTTCCGCTGGCGGTGGCGCCTGTGCTCCAGGTATACGTTTGAGCCCCATTAGCACTTAAATGAGCGGTATCTCCGGAACAAACAGTAACCGAACTTACTCCCACATTAGGTAACGGAGTAACGGTAACGGTTGCCACAGCGGTATTGGTGCAGGTACCGGAAGTTCCGGTAACCGTATAAGTAGTTGTTGATGCAGGCGATGCAGTGGCAGCTCCTCCAGCCCCGGAAGTAGCTCCCGCACTCCAGGCGTAATTAGCAGCCCCGGTTGCCAGCAGGTTGGCTGTTTGCCCTGCACAAATGGTGGGCGAATTGACCAACACCGTTATGTTATTACTTACCGTAACAGTAGCAACAGCAGTAGCAGAGCAAGCTCCCGACATCCCCGTGACGGTATAGGTGGTGGTGGTAACCGGACTAACATCAGCAGTATTTGTTCCGGTAACAGTTGCCCCGGCAGACCAAGAATAGGTATTGGCTCCGCTGGCTGTTAACCCTGCTGTTTGCCCGGGGCAAATGGTCAGAGAATTGACCGTAACCGATAAGTTATTGACAACAGTTACGGTGGCTACAGCTGTGCCGGTACATCCTCCCGAATTACCGGTAACGGTATAGGTTGTAGTGGTTGCAGGGTTGGCAGTGGCATTGCCTGCGCCTGTGGATGTTGCTCCTGCACTCCAGGTATAAGTGGCAGCCCCGGTTGCTGTTAAGTTAGCCGTTTGTCCGGGACATATAGTGGGAGAGTTTACAGAAAGGTTTAATGCTCCGCCAATGGTAACCGTTGCTACCGCAGTATCTATACAACCGGCTGCAAGACCAGTAACGGTATAGGTAGTGGTAGTAACCGGGGATGCTGTTGCTGTATTGGTTCCTGTTGGGGTTGCTCCCCCACTCCAGGTGTAAGATACTGCTCCCGATGCTGCCAGGTTAGCGGTTTGCCCGGGGCAAATGGTAGGTGAATTGACTGCTACTGTGGGTGCAGCATTGATGGTAAAAGGTATAGGCACCACACAACTGCAACTTGCCGAACTTAACGGCAGCGAACTCACCACCTGAATCTGATAGGCGGAACCTGCAACAGCATTGCAGGGAAGGTTACATACTATGGTTCCCGAATTGGCGGTGCTTGTTAAGGTTCCAATAGTAGTGGCACCGGTAAAACTGCCTGTTGCATCAGATAACAGTGCAGAATATACATTTCCTGCTGTAAACGTTCCGGTGCTGGTAAAAGGCACATTGATGGAACTGCACGCACAAAAAGGGCTTCCGGTGATAGCGCCCATGGTGATGGTGTTCACCGCATTTCCAAATGAAAAATTATCTACATGCAGCCAATCGCTTGTGCCTCCTAAATTTTGCTGAACAGTAATATACATTCCGTTATTAGGGGCAACAAAGGTAAATGTTCGCAAGGTCCAGGTATTCACCACTGCCAGGGGCGCAAGATAGATGGATGTTCCAAAACTGGTATTGGTGGTGGACAAGCCAACCTCTACCGAGAAAGCACTAAAGCCCGCATCTGCCCTGTCGTAAAAAGAAATGGTGTACGTATTGCCGGCTACCAAAGGGGCAGACAAATCCAGTGCAATGGCATCCGTGCCTGTTCCGGTTAGGGCTACATAATAACACCCGCATTGCGCACCCCCGCCTCCCCAGCTGGAAGAAGTAATAATATCCATATTTCCACCCCCTGCTCCTCCCCCGTTATAACTCCCGAAAGCAGTAACGTTTGCCATCATTGCATTGAATGCACCATTGGTCATGTTTATCTGGTCGGAACCTCCGGCAGTGCAGTTTTCGAAACTTCCGTTTAAGAAATTCTGTGCACTTCCATTTTCAAAACCAACAAGTGAAAAGAAAAGAAAAAGAATTTTGTAATAAGTTCTCATTGGTTTGTTTTAAAAATTATGCTAAATTAATAATAAGTTTTTATTAATCAACAGAATACTTTTGCTATTTAGTTCACCATTTTGCGCAAAAACGATGCGGTGATAAGGCGCAAAAAAAAGTTTCGCCTTTCTGTGAAGCTTTTTTGGGTATTGCCTGCTGATGAAAAACTTACCAGGTAATGGAAACAAAGTTTGAAAATTCGCTTTGGGTTTGTCCAAGCACAGTAGCCACCCGGTAAAAAGTTTCTTTGCCTTTCACCACCGTATCGGTTACTTTGGCTACTGTTGATACCTTGCAATGCACCTAGTTTATTTCCACAATTGGGTCCCTAGTGCATTTTTGCCATACATAAGCCGGATGCACTTTTTTGTTATTTATCTTGCCAAGTGCTTTTCTGCGAATTTCCACTACAAGGTCAGCATCTGTTTTGCTATCTTTTAAATCGTTAATGTGTATGCTTCCTTTTTTCTTCCATTTCAGGTTAGTACTTTCCACCATCACTTTGGCTAAAGCAGCATCAATACCTATTATTTTTCCCTGCACATAGTTGACCACTATCCGCATTTTGTTGTCAAAAATTTGTTCTTTCTGACCAGGCTGTTTAAATTTTAATATAAAACAGTACGGCTTAACGCCTCACCCCTTTATTCCCCTCTCCAAAGGAGAGGGGGAGGCACCTGACAAAAACACTTAAATGCTTCATGCAAAGTCACCCCTCTCCTTTGGAGAGGGGCTGGGCTTGCCTGACGGCAGGCAGGGGTGAGGCGCAAAATGGCAAGAGAGTTTCATAATAATTACTTTAAATGAAATTTAAACAGTTTCTAAGTATAAGTACAGAGTTGGCGGGGCGACAGACAGGCAAAATCTCCGAAAGTACTTTCGGAAACTCCTAAGATAAGTTCGAAATTTCATAAGATAAGTTAGGAAACTCCTAAGATAAGTTAGGAGACTCCTAACTTAAGTTCGGAAACTTATAACTTAAGTTCGGAGACTCCTAACTTAAGTTCGGGAACTTCTAACTTAAGTTAGAACACTCCTAAGATAAGTTCGGAAACTCCTAACTTAAGTTACGAAACTCCGAAAGTACTTACGGAGACAAATGGCAGTGAAGAACAAAAAAAACAGGCTATGAGCAATAAACTTCTCTTTTTGCCAGCTCCAGCAGTTGCTGTGGCAGCCCGGCTTGCCTGTCTTTCTGCTGATAAAAAAGGCTGAAATTCTGACCCAATATTTCTTTGTCTTTATACCCTTTTATTCTTTCAGCCCCTTTGTTCGAGGTAAGTATAGTGCCATCAATATCCGGCAAAATAATAGCAAAATCCTGCACCTCTTCAATCATTTTTTTGCTGAGATTTTGTTGAGATTTTTTTTGCCATGTTTATTTTTGTTTAAAAGGTTTATGGTTTTCAAAAATAATATTTATTGAGAAAACGGGAAGGGGACGATGAAATACCTTAGAATTAATAATAACTGCGCCAGGTAAATCTGAATTTTATGGCATCGGAATAGGAACTTTGAAACTAAAAGAATAACTGCTGATAACATAGGTAGCCATTGCACAACCCCTCAAAAATAATCGACCTCAATCCTGCACTCGCGGGACAGTCAAAGTAATAGCAGAAGTAAAAGCAGGTATTTATTTTGTGCAGGTTATTGATGGTTCGACAGGCTCACCACAGGCAGGACAGAAAAATGTAGTGAACAGGAAAATAATAATACAATAAAACAAAAACCTAATCTACCGAAAGCGTTAAATCTTTAATCAGTTTTAAAATATACTGCAATTGCTCTTCGCGGGAAAGTTCAGAGTTGTCGAGCACTATGGCATCTTTAGCCTGTACCATGGGGTTTTCTTTGCGGTGGGTATCCTGGAAATCGCGGTCCAGCAAATTCTTTTTTACATCAATAAAAGGGATGTGTTGCCCTTTCGAATTCAGCTCATCATATCTTCGCTGGGTGCGAATATCAGTATCTGCGGTCATAAATAATTTGAGTTCTGCCTGCGGAAATACATTGGTTCCTATATCTCTTCCATCTACCACTATTCCTTTGTTTTTACCTAACTCGCGTTGTATGGCTATCATTTTCACTCTCACCTGGTGTATGGCAGAAACCTTGCTAACGTTTTCAGAAACCACCATCTGTCGAATATCTTTCTCCACATTTTCTTCGTTCAAAAAAGTATCAGATGATTTGGTGTGAGGGTTAAACTCAAACCGAAGATTAATTTCGGGCAGCAGTTTTATAATTTCATCTTCTATAAAGCTATGGTCTTTAATCACTCCTTTTCTAAGTGCATACAGAGTTACACAACGATACATAGAACCCGAATCTACATAAGCATAGCCCAGGTGGGCTGCCAATGCCTTTGCTACTGTGCTTTTTCCGCAGGATGAATAACCGTCAATAGCAATAATTATTTTGGACATATCATTTTATTGTTTTATTAGATATTATAAGATATTATATAGATTAAGAAACATATTGTTATATTTTGAAAACATTTCTTATTAAGACCTCACCCCCGACCCCTCTCCTTGAAGAAATGAGAGGGGAGCCAGGATGTGAAGTACTTTGTATCATTAAGTTTCTCACCAACTACCCCCTCTCCTTTCTTCAAGGAGAGGGATGAAGGGGTGTGGTCTTAATGAAATCATTTCTTGTATATCTTTATTCTATATAATGTCTATTAAGTAACAATAAATATTTAACAATAAAACAATTTAGCAATACAATCATTTAACAATATAACCATTTAACAATACAGCCATTAGTTTAAAGATGCTACCGGAAACACTGGTTTTTTAGAATAAAAACTGTTAATATCAAAACTGATAGAAAAATTATTGGTTGCTCCCGCCAGGTGATACACCGCTCTGCCATAGCTGAAATGAAATTTGTAAACCCGGAAACCAAATCCGAAAGAGAACCCATCAAACCCTCTTTTTTCAGGTATCTTCAGCTCTTTTCTCCGCTGATAGTTATACCCTAACCGAAGGAATAAATTTTTGGTAACAATAAACTCGCCCCCTATTACCATGTGGCGCATTAATTTATCTCCGAATACTTTATATTTGTTTTGCTTAATGGCTTGCCCGGTCAGGGGGTCCACTGTTTGGGTTGGGTTGGCGGGGTCTTCGTAAGTAAGGTCCCATTTTTCCAGGTTTTCATAAGTAAAAATCAATCGGATGGGCACATGTTTTGGTTTTTTACAAAACCCTATCTGCATCTCAAAAGGCAGTTTTTCTTTGTTGCCGGGTGTATAGTTGCGCCATTGTCTTCCTACGTTTTTGATAACAGCAGCCACCGCAAAATTTGTTTTTGATCTCACATAAGTAGCACCCAAATCAACGGCACTTCCCCATGAAAAATAAGTATCCATTTGCGCGTAAATGGTTTTTAAAGTAGCGCCAACGGTAAGATTAGAATCTATCAGCATGTGAGAATAGGCAAGGTTAAAACTCATTTCGCTTGCCCCGAAAGTCCCGTCTGTGTTCCCTATATCATCTGCTCTGGGAATCCTTCCGTAATCCAGGTAATTCATTCCTGCACTAAAATTTCCAAGCTTATTGAAATGCCTTGCGTAAGCAACATAGCCATATTTAATGCCCCCGAAATAATTGCTGAAACTCAATGCTACATTATTATTCATCGAATCGGTAAGCAAGGAAGGATTGATGAGCGACACGTTCAGGTCATTATCTTTTACAGCAATCATGTTTCCACCCAGGGCAGTAACCCTGGCAGAAATGGGAAGATTTAAAAATTCATAGGTATTATTTCCACCTGTCTGACAAAAAGCGGTGATGCTCAAAAGCATTGAAAATAGAAGGAAAGTTGTTTTTTTCATTTTAATAAATACAAAGTAAGTGAAAATATCTTCTTCATAAACGCAAAACTTTGAATTTTATTGTGTGAAACAGAAAATATATTTTTTATTTACGTTGTCCAGTCCATATTTTTTTTCAGGAAAGACAATGTTTTTTCTTCCGGGGAATTTAAAACAGGGATGTAATTATAAGCCCAGGAAGCCGTTTCGGGCAAACTCATCAATATGGATTCTGTCCGCCCGTTGGTTTCCAGTCCAAATTTAGTTCCCAAATCGTAAACCAGGTTAAATTCCACATACCTGCCTCTGCGAAGCAACTGCCAGTATTTATTTTCTTCGGTAAATGATTTGGATTTGTTTTTATTCATCAGCGCAGTATAAGTGGGTGCAAAGGTATTTCCTACTTCCTTAACAAATTCAAATAACTGTTCATTGGTAGCCCCTGATTTTTCATTTAACTTATCAAAGAAAATACCTCCTACTCCGCGGGTTTCGTTACGATGAGGAATATAAAAATAATCATCTGCCCGGTTCTTAAAATCATGGTAGTAGTTTGGATGGTGCTTATCACACGCTGTTTTGAGCGCATTATGAAAAAAAAGGGCATCCTCTTCGTCCACATAATGAGGAGTTAAATCAATACCACCGCCAAACCACCAAACACCATTGTCCATTTCGAAATAACGAACATTCATGTGAACGATAGGAACAAAAGGATTTTTGGGATGAATAACAATGGAAACACCGGTGGCATAAAAGTGTTGAATTTCTGATACTTCGCGGGAAAGAATAAAGTCATCGCCTATTTTCTGTGGCAGTTTTCCATGAACAGCAGAAAACAATACCCCCCCTTTTTCAATTACATTTCCATTTTGAATAATCCGTGTTCTTCCACCTCCCCCTTCTTTTCGCAGCCAGTTATCTTCTTCAAATTTCCCTTTACCGTCTTCCTGTTCAAGAGCAGAACAAATGCTGTCCTGGAGAGATAAAAACCAATTGGTAATTTGACCTTTTGAAGTCATATATTTTCGAATTAATTAATAGGAGAAGCTGGATACGGTGATGCAGTATAATAACTAATCTGCCTTTACCAATTTATACTCCTTATATTTTAAGATGTGAACAAAATTGTTTTCAAATCCGCTATCGGCAGGATGCTGAAGGAAATTATAATTCGTTTCCACTCCCCTGTATTTATTTCCTGTAATCGTTTTCAAAAATCCTGTTCCTACTTTTAGCAGGGCGGAAATGAAATAATAACTAATATCAAAGCCCTGGTAAGCATACATATCGGGTTCCGTTTTGTATATGGTACGATAGGTTTTTATCACCGCTTGTGTTGCCGGATTTTGATAGTCCACATAATTCTGGGATGCGATATGCAGGGATAAGTCGTTGAGGTATTCAAAATCAAGATTGTCGAATGTAGTCCAGTTTTGAAGTCCGAACAATACTATTTTAAATTTTTCGTGCTTACCTCTTAACCCTCTCACAAATTCTGTAACATAAGATTGATTAGTTGATGGCAATACCACTATATTTGTTTTGTTATCCACCAGCATCGCTTCTACCCCACCCAACCCCTTTGCCTGTTTAACTGTATCAGCAGCCGCAAGTCCTTTTCCAATCAAACCACTATTTGCCGCATTTTTAAAAGCATTGAAAAAAGAAGATTCTCGTGTGTTTGCATTATCAACCAATATAATATTTTGGGTACTGAATGAATCTACCACAAATCGGGCTATCTGCTCCACCTGTAAAGTTGTTGAAGGAAGTACTTTGCACACATAAGGATTAGAAAATAAAATTTTATTGACCTGGATAAACGGAGAAACAATAGCAATGCCATGTTCTTTAGCAAACTTTGAAAAAGGCACAAAACCGGAGCCATACAAGGGTCCTATCATCAAATCCATTTTAGCCAGTTCGGGTTTCTTCAATATCTTTTCAATATTCATCGAATCTTTATCATCTATATCATACACAAATATTTTAGCATTAAGTTTTTGTTTTTTCAATGAATCAATAGCTATCAGTGCACCTTCGTAAAAAGATAAAGCCAGGCTTGTTTTGTTCGGCAATTGTTCATCCCCTTTTATCAGTTTATCAAAATCTATCGCCACTGCTTCTTCCGCATGAAAAGGTAAAAAGAAAGCAATGTTATATTCGTTTTTTAAAACACCTTTATAAACAGCAGCAGTAATGGTATCTTTACTTACTTCAACAGGTTTTGTTTCGGTTTTAAGTACAGGAGTATTTACAACAGCCTCTTTTTCCAATTTAACAACCGCAAGCTTTTCTTTTGGCTTTTCTCCTTTTTGGATGGTTGGAGATTTTTTATTATCAGAAGGGAATCTAAGTACTTGTCCTATTTTTAAGGCATCAGCTGCTTCGGGATTCAATGCTTTTATTTTTTCTATCGAAACACCGTATTGTTTTGAAAAAGAATAGAGCGTTTGTCCTTTTTCTACTGTGTCTAAAATATACCGGGAAGTATCTGCGGCAATAACTTCGGGTTGTTTTTGGGCAGGTTCCTTTTCTTTAATCTTTGATTTTTCTTCTCCAGGCTTTTTTGTTACTTCCTTTTGTTTTGGTTTTTCAAAAGGTATTTTTAATATTTGTCCAGGTTTTATTCCATCTATTGCATCAGGGTTTTCAAGCACTATATCATTTACAGAAAGACTATATATTTTTGCAATAGCGAATAAAGTTTGTTTTTTATCTACTTTATGTAAATAAAATTTCTTCCCATCTTCCACTATTGTTTTTTTGCTTTTCCCGTTATCTATTTCTTTGTCCTTATTTTTCTTCTGGGCGAAAGAACTGGAAGCAGAGAGTATAAAGTATAAAGTACAAAGTACAAAACAGAAAGCACGAGGAATGGAAACAAAAATATTTTTTCTTTTATATGAAATCATTCTACTTTATACTTTGGACTTGATACTTAATTTTTCTTTTTTTTATTCCCACTCAATAGTAGCAGGTGGTTTTGAGCTGATGTCGTACACCACTCTATTAATTCCTTTTACTTTATTAATAATTTCATTCGATACTTTTCCTAAAAACTCATACGGCAAATGACACCAGTCGGCTGTCATTCCATCAGTGCTCGTTACTGCTCTTAACGCAACAGCGTTTTCATAAGTCCGTTCATCCCCCATAACACCCACCGACTGCACCGGAAGAAAAATAGCACCCGCCTGCCAAACGTCTTTATATAAATTTTCTGATTTTAAACTGTTAATGAAAATGGCATCCACTTCTTGCAGAATACGAACCTTTTCAGGAGTTATATCTCCCAATATCCTGATGGCTAATCCGGGACCGGGGAAAGGGTGACGGTTTAAAATAGCATCGTCTATTTTTAAAGTTCTGCCAACCCTTCTCACCTCATCTTTAAATAAAGCTTTGAGCGGCTCCACTATTTTCAGTTTCATAAAATCGGGTAAGCCTCCCACGTTATGGTGCGACTTGATGGTAGCCGATGGTCCTTTTACAGAAATGGATTCAATCACATCGGGGTAAATGGTTCCCTGTGCCAGCCACTTCACATCTTCTATCCGTTTCGATTCGGTATCAAATACATCTATAAATACTTTCCCTATTGCTTTTCGTTTTTTCTCCGGGTCGGTAATACCTGCCAGTGCAGAATAAAACAACTCTTTTGCATTAACTCCTTTTACGTTTAAACCCATGTGCATATACGAATCGAGCACTTGTTCAAACTCATTTTTGCGAAGCAACCCGTTGTCAACAAATATACAATACAGATTTTTACCAATTGCTTTGTGCAACAATACCGCAGCTACTGATGAATCTACTCCGCCACTTAACCCCAGCACTACTTTATCATTTCCTATTTTTTGTTTCAATTGTTCTACTGTAGTTTCCACAAACGAGTCAGGTGTCCAGCTTTGAGCGCAGCCGCAAATGGTGACTACAAAGTTTTTTAAAATAATACTTCCTTCGGATGTATGAAATACTTCGGGATGAAACTGTATTCCCCAGGTTTGTTCCTCCTTTACCTTATACCCGGCAAACTTTACATCATTGGTAGAAGCAATAATTTCGTAGTTGTCAGGAATTTGAGTAATGGTATCTGCATGGCTCATCCACACCTGTGAATTGATGCTGATGTTTTTGAAAAGAGGGTTATCATTATTTACTGCCGAAAGATGTGCCCTTCCGTATTCCCTGTGTTTGGAAGGCAATACCTCGCCTCCGAATTTTTGCGCCATCAACTGCGCTCCGTAACACACCCCAAGCAAGGGCAGTTTGCCTTTAAATAAAGAAAAATCTGGAACGGGAGCTGCTTCATCACGCACAGAAAACGGACTTCCCGAAAGAATAACTCCTTTAATATGCTTTGTAATTTCAGGGATTTTGTTGTAAGGATGTATTTCGCAATACACATTGAGTTCTCTTACTCTCCTGGCTATCAGTTGGGTGTATTGAGACCCAAAATCAAGAATTAAAATGGTTTCCTGCATGGGCACAAAGATAGAAAAAGGATTTGGTTTTCAATTTGAAAAATAAGTTAAGAAAGCTAAAGAATAGGTGTTTAATAAAATAAAAAAAAGGTACGCTTTTTATAGCGTACCTTTTAATTTAAAACTTAATTACCTTCTATTCTTTAACCAATTTTACGTATTGAATATGAGAGCCGGAGTTTAATGAACACATATAAATACCGGAAGGCAATATGCTTACATCAATGGTTTCTGAAGGAGAAATATTGTTTCTGCTCATTATCACTTTTCCTTCAATAGTAGTTATGGTTAAGTTTGCTTTGTCTTTTGTATTCGATGAAAAAGCAAATACAACAGTGCCGGAAGCAGGATTAGGATATGTATTAATAACATGAGTTGTTATTCCGTTTCTGGCTATTGAAGTAGTCAGCATTTGAATGGTATCAGAAGCTGTGTTTGTCAGAACCGCAAGATTGTAATCGAAATAAATGCTTGCCCGGTTATTAATAACTGTTGACTGGGGAAGTGATGGTTTGGTAGTAATTGCATAACTTATCCAGCCATTACTTCCTGCAAAATTACTGCTGCTGTCGGGCAACTGAATATTATAAAAATTAAAAGTTGCTATTCCGTTTCCGCTCATCACAAAATTATAAGGATGCGATGAACCTGTAATCCGGAACGTCATTGGTTCCACATTTGTATCCAATGTATCCTTCACTGAAATATTAGCTGCTGCTGCATTACCCGTATTCTGGAAATGAATGGTATAGTTTAATTCTGTATTATTAGGAATCATACCGGCAGGTTCCACCGACTTTTCGTTAGGGTCCCAGGCATTGGTAAGCAACTGGTGTAAATTAATTATATTGTTAGCCGGTACCGTATCGGTTGCCAATGGTTTAATGGTTAAGGTAGAGTTAAGATAATTACCAAGCACAGCCGAAGCAGAAGGCAACAGGTGAAGATAGATGTATCCTGAACCACCTATTTGTAAATTGGAATAATACCATTTAATAGTTTGACCCGAAACAGAAACAGGAGCAGGAGTGGATGAAATGAATGAATACAAGGCATCCATCACAAAAGTAATGGTATCGCTTTCGATGGTAGTACCATTATTATGATAGGAAATGGGCATTGGTTCGGATTGTCCTGGCTTAGCTCCCCAGTTAGGACAGGCAATGGCTAGCTCATGTACGTTTGGCATCATGTGGAAACCAAAGTTATTGCCTGATGTCGATTGAGTTTGCGGATGTACACTTAAATTAGCTCCTGTGGTGGACGTCCAATAAGTAGGACCAGCACATGTAAGTGTATAAGTTAGTGTAGAATCGAAAAAATAAAATGCATAATTTCCTATTGCATCACTGCTTACATAATAGTTTCCGGGAACAATGTGAACTATCCGGTTTGCAATTCCGGTTTCGCCTCCGTCCAGCGTACCATTGTTATTGGCATCATTAAATACTTTACCAGTGATGTATGCAAAGTTTATATTGCCATTGTTAGAAACGTTACCAAAATGAAATGCAAAACCAGAAGGTTGTGTACAACTTACACTAACCGGGAAATGCGTGGCGATAGAAGGATACGGATAGGCATTTGCCCAGTTACAGGTAGTGTCGCCAAGTGCTGTATAATCAAGGTTAGTGGTTCCTCTTAATCCAATCTGGATAGTGTGAATAGTGCTTATATAAGTATTGGCTCCATACACAAAACGAATGCCTCCGGAGTTTTCATACATCCATATCTGGAAATTCAAATTACCACCGTTGGAATAATAAGAGTAATGCAACCACTGAACCACACACACCCTGTTTGGTGCATTGCCTAAGGTAACGTATTGCAAACTGGCCGTATTTCCATTTATATTCATTAAGTCGGCACCGAAAGGTGATATTACATTATTAAAGGAACCATTCAGCGGGTTATAAAAAGTACTCGAAGCATTACTTGCCAGTACAATATAACCATTTGTACTTGCCGTAAACGTACTATGGGAAACACCACCATAATTGAAATTGAAACCTATATTCAGGTTTCCGTATTGAACATCATCTACACCCGGCATATCTACAGTGGTGCCGGTTATAACATTAAAAGTATCCAGCGAAGCTGTGTAGGGATACGCTGCAACCTGTGCTTTGGCTGTGGTGGTAAGTAGTAAACCTGCTATTGCTGCAAGTGTTAAGTTAAGTAAGTTTTTTTTCATGTTTTTTAAATTTAGTTATTATTAAAATTGATTTTATAATTCAGATTTCAATATTAGGTAAAATAGTTAACAGTAGCAAATAGTGTATTGTTAATTGCTTATTACTACCAATATGCAGTCCAATAAAAAATAAAGTATTGATCTGTCTTTAACAGGCTCTATGTCATAACATCGTTTTTTACGATAACAAATTCCGGTTTCACACTTAAGACTTGTTGCTGCTTGTTATTTATAGGGACGTAAAGAATGATTTATCTTTACTGTTCGAATGTTTTTACTTTGATGACATCATTTATTGCCCTTTGTTTGTCTGTAAATTATTTTGTCGTAAAAATTCTTTGATTTATCTTCCTTATCCATGAATGCGTGACACCCTACTTTTGTATTTAAAGGTGAAGAAAAAATGATGATTGTCTTTTTCTCATCCATTACATTTTTTTTATCTTTGTCGCCTAAACTCATATAACAATGAAACAAAATTTACTATTCTTCATCTTCATTATTTTTACGGTAAAAATAATGGTTTGCCAAAACCAACAAATAGCAAAGGCAACATATCCAACATTTTCTTCGACTGAAATGAATGCTAAACTAAAAGAAGCTTTTCAACAAGAGCAGCAACAAAGCAGGGCAAATGGCACTGTTGTGCAACCTTCATTACTATCTCATCGGCTTACAGGCGGCAATGGTTCCTCCTCTCCTGCTGCGGTTATCAAAAAAATGGAAGAGCTAAAGAAACTAGATGTATCTAAATTAACCCATACCGCGGGAGGAGCCAAAATATACGATACTGTGTTTGTAGGTGGTGTGGCTCATGATACTTTGAGGATATCAGGAATTTATACACATAATGGACCGATAATGGTTTTTAATGATGGGGTGTTGATTATTAAAAATGCGATAGTAAATAACACTGGCGATTTGTTTGTATTTAATTATGGGAGGGTGTTGGTAGATTCGTCTCAGGTAACTTTTCCTCAACAATATTTTTATCAGCGCAATGTTATTGCTATTCAGCATGGGTATATCAATTTTCATTACAGCACATTTGCTTACAGTGGTATGTCTCACGGTTTGGTGATGGGCGATTCGGCAATTATAGATATGAACCTAGTTCATAATTACGACTGGACCACGGCAGGCTTATATGGCAGTCCTACCGTAAATATCAGAGGCTCTAATTTGGGCGGAGAATACATATTGGCATATAATGCTACTGCTAATTTTAATAATGTGGATAGCTTATTATTGTGGCATATGTTTCCTAATCTTGCGGTTATTAACTATGTATTTCCTCCGGGCGCTGCGGTCTATGGCTATCATTTTAATAATACAGTGGCGGGTGTTTCGGGTATAAATTATGCTGCCACTGCGGACAGTTGTTACAATGTCTGGTGGGGAATGATGCCTTCTAACGGGTCGGATGTAACCATTTCCAATTCCACTATTCGTGCGATTGGTGCGCTCTTCCAGCGGGGCGATTCTGTTTGGGTAAACGGGGTGTACGATAACTCTTCGTACACCAATTATGTGATGCCTGTAGCCGACCGGAATTTACACCTTATAAATAGTGGTGTACAAACCTGGAGTTTTTATTTATCTGATTCATCGAAAGTAAAAATAACAAATTGTACGCTGGGAGAAGTGGGAACACAGCAGCGTTCCAGCGTGGGTGCCAGCCAAACCCTGGTAGATGGCAGCGGTGGATATTTCTGGGCATCAGATACGAGTACCACTTTTGCGGGCAATTGCACTTCTTATAATACTGTCAGGAGTGAACGGTATGGGATTTTTGTGTATGCTTATGGCAATATTCCTTTCACAGGTCCCACTTCTATTGGGCATAGTGTGATGGTAAGTGTTCAAAACACAATGGCTGCCGACCCGGTACCTTATGACGGCAGCATTTGCTGGATGGAAAACATTGCTACACCTGCTGCTGCACATGCCGATTCGGTGATAGCTGTTACCGGCTCCGCATGGATTGACCAGGGACCTAATGGCAGTTGGTTCGACTGGATGAGTTACAGCTTGTCGTACCAGTTGATTGGCAATACAGGCTGGATTTATATTGTTTCCGATTCTGTCACCGAAATAAGACATAACACTCTTGCAAATTGGAATACAACAGGACTTGCGGCAGGTACTTATATTTTAAGACTCGTAAACAAAAGTACACTTGGCGATACGGTAGAAGATTTTAAAGCAGTTACCATTCTTCCTGCGGCTACTGTTTTGGTAAATGAGAATGCTGATTTTAAAGTAAGTTGTTACCCCAACCCGGCAACGGATGTATTGAATGTGGAAAGCAACACCTACCCAGTATCGGGCATCAGAATTTATAATGTATTGGGCGAAATAGTTTATGAGTCCGCTGCCAAATTAAATAAAACCATGATTGATATTCATACCCTGGACAAAGGTATTTACAGCATTGAATTTACGGCAAACCAAAAAATATGCCTAACCCGTTTGGTGAAAGAGTAAAGGACAAGATATATAATTATTATTTTGTTCAGTCCTGGAAAATCAATCTTTCAGACAACTGGCAAGCATCACAACCATCCGGCTAAAGGGATGCAGCTGGCAAAAACAAAGATGTATGAAAAAGATAATTTATTTGTTTACTGCCGAGTATCCTTTTGGAAAATCTGAAAGCTTTATTGAAAATGAAATTGATGTTCTGGAAAATAAATTTGATACGGTTTTCATTTACCCTTTTGCATCTTCAGGAACAGAGCAGCGAAGCATTCCCAACAATGGTTTTATTCAGATAACTGATAACACCCGCCCGGGTCTTAATTCTAAAACAATATTTTTAAGAAATTTGTTTTTTATCTGTTCTGTCCATGCAGGTGAACTTCTTCATTGCTCCAAGCCTTTTTATTACCTGCAAAACATAAGGTATTTTAATTCTTTATTAATTAGAGGAATTTACGATGTCGGAAAAATAAAAAAATTGATGAAACATCGTCCCGAAGAAATAATTTTTCATTCGTACTGGATGAACGATTGGGCACTGGCACTGGCAGTTTTAAAAAAAAAGAAAGAAATCCCTCATTTTGTGTTTCGTTGTGGCGGGTTCGATATTTATGACGAAAGGCACAAAGGCGGATTTTTGCCCTTCCGGTATTTTGTTTATCAACAATGCGATGCCATTTATCCTAACTCTGCATTTACTTTAAACTATATAAAAGCCAAAAATTGTTTTGCCGAAAAGGTAAAGTTGCAATACCTTGGAACAAAAGATGAAGGGCTGAATCCTTTTGACCCGAACGCTGAATTTACTATTGTTTCCTGTTCCAATGTATTACCTCTCAAAAGAGTTGATTTAATAGTGGAGATACTTAAAAACATTGATTTCAAAATATCCTGGATTCATTTCGGAGATGGAAATAGTATGCAGGAAATTAAAGAAAAGGCAGTACATTTACCTGCTAATATTAATGTTGAATTTAAAGGAAGAGTAACTAACAAAGCAGTGATAGGATTTTATAAAGCCTATTCTGTCAATTTATTTATTACAGTTAGCGAAACCGAAAGTTTGCCGGTTTCAATCCAGGAAGCCATTAGTTTTGGCATTCCAATATTGGCAACTCATGTGGGCGGTATGGCAGAAATTGTGAATGCACAAACGGGGTTTCTGATTGATAAAAGAGTGGAAATAAAACAAACTGCAAAGTTGATTACTGATTTTAGAGTAAGCGACAAGAACACGGTTTCATTTAGAAAAGGAGTAAGAGAATGCTGGCTCGCTCATTTTGATGCAACAAAAATTTATTCTCAATTTTACGATGAACTGATTAATAGTTAAAAACTATCATGTTATTTAATTCTTTTAGTTTTCTTGTTTTTTTTCCCCTGGTAACGGTAATCTATTTTTTATCACCTTACCGATTTCGATGGTTATTTTTGTTGCTTGCCAGTTGTGTGTTTTACATGGCATTTATTCCTTATTATATACTTATCCTTGGTTTCACTATTGTTATAGATTATTATGCAGGGATACTTATAGAAAAAGCCAAAGAAGGCAACAAGCGAAGACAGTTTCTGATAATGAGCCTGGTGGCGAACATTGGAGTGCTGGCAGTTTTCAAATATTACAATTTTTTTATTGACAACCTTGCCGACATTATTGCGTATTTTGGGTTTACTTCTCCTATTCCTTACTTATCCCTCCTCCTTCCCATTGGGTTGTCGTTCCATACGTTTCAGGCAATGAGTTATACCATTGAAGTGTACAGGGGCAATCAGCCTGCCGAACGTGATTTTATAAAATACGCTTTGTATGTTTTATTTTTTCCGCAGTTGGTTGCCGGTCCCATAGAGCGACCACAAAGTTTATTGCCACAGTTTAGTAGGCATTACGATGTTGATTACGATAGAATTGTTGCCGGACTGAAGCAAATGTTGTGGGGTTTTTTCAAAAAAATAGTGATAGCCGACCGATTAGCTGCATTGGTAAAACAAGGATATGGCAACATAGATAACCATGATGGGGTTTCGTTATTAATATTTACTTACCTTTTTGCTATCCAGATTTATTGCGACTTTTCAGGATACTCTGACATTGCAATAGGTGCTGCTAAAGTATTAGGAATTAATTTAAGAGAAAATTTCCGAACACCTTATTTTGCCACTTCTGTAAAAGAATTCTGGGTTAGATGGCACATCTCTCTTTCTACCTGGTTTCGCGATTATTTATACATTCCGCTGGGAGGTAAAAGGGTAGAAAAGGCACGATGGTTTATGAACATAATGATTGTGTTTTTAATAAGCGGTTTGTGGCACGGAGCCAACTGGACCTTTATAATATGGGGTGCTTTGCACGGGTTATATATAATACTTGGAAACTTTTTTAATCGCGTGTTGACTCCTGTTATAGTAGATTTTGAAGATGAAAGGAAAATCAGAAGGTTTATTATATCAATTATTAAAGTTATAATTACCTTCCACCTGGTTGCGTTTGCCTGGATATTTTTTCGTGCTGCCTCTGTAGACGATGCTTTTAATATTATTGTGCGAATATTTACGTTGCAGGATTTTGATAAGTTTAGTAATTTATCATTATTCAAAATAAGTGACATAACAGGTGTAATGGTAATGCTTGGTTTGCTTATTTTGTTTCTTTGTTCCGATTCGTTTATGGATAAAGTACTTAACCGGAAAACAGTAATTAAAAGCAGGTTCCTTAATTTTGCTTTATTTGCAGGCATTTTGGTTTTTATTTTAATTTTCGGACATTTCTCAGATACTAACTTTATTTACTTTCAATTTTAAATGAAAACAAAAAAAATTGTGGTTAACGGGTTATTATTTTTAGTGATGTTTTCGCTAATATACTTTCCTGCACTTGTTTTTGTTTGTAAAGTAAACTATAAAGGTAAACCATTAATTTACCGTACATCTGATATTTACACGCTTAAAGGAGGAAACACCTTTCAGAAATTTAAGGAATTTGATAAAAATATAAAGTATGATATTATCGTTGTTGGGTCGTCCGAAGCTTACAGAGGTTACGACCCCCGGAATTTCAAAAAGTCGGGGATAACTATTTTTAACCTGGGCACCAGCGCTCAAACTCCTTTGAATTCTTATATAATCTCTAAACAGTACATCACTTCTTCAAACTGTAAACTAGTGGTGCTGGATGTGTACGATGGGGCTTTTCATAATAATGGTTTCGAATCGTCTTCCGACTTAATTCAAAATCTTTCGTCTGATGTGGCAGCCATTGAAATGGCTTCATCTTACAAAAACCCCCAAATAATAAATATGCTTGCTCTGCGATTTGTAAATTCTGGTAGACCCATAATGTACAGGGATTCTCTTTATGTTGGCAATGGTTTTAGCGAACGAAGAGATACACTTAAATATTCATTGCCTTTTGATGAATACGAAAACAGGTATCTCCCAAATGAAGTACAAATTGACTACCTGGAAAAATTACTTAACTATTTTAATTCAAATCATATTCCGGTAGTAATGGTGACAGTTCCTTTTCCAAAAGAAAAAATTAAGGAACAACATTTTGTTTATAAAAAAATATTTACTGATTTATCCTCAAAATATAATGTCCCTTACCTTGATTATGCTTTTAATAATTATTTTAATTCGCAAACGCATTTTTACGATTCGCATCATCTTAATCAGGCAGGGGTTGACTTGTTTAATAAAATATTTCTGGAAGATTTGAATAAAAGAAATATTTTAAAAAGCCACAACATTAATTTTAAAATCGAAAATTAACTGAATTGAAATCTTCCTACTACTTTAGTTTACTAATTTTTTTAATGGTTATCATCAGGATTTATGCTGTTTTTGAATGGAAACAAAATTTTTCAAATGATGAAAGTGTAACCTACCTTAGTGCAACCGGCAACCAGGTAAGGTATGCCAACCTGGCTAACCCGGATTCCGCTTACCTCAACAATTTCACAAATTCAACCACATGGAAAGACTGTTATGTTTCTAATCCAGACTTTTGTTTTCAGAAAATTGCAGCCGGGCTGGCTCAATACGACATACATCCGCCATTGTATTTCTGGCTGATGCATCTTTTTGTTCTTTTATTCGGATTACACCTGTACACGGGTTTAATTCTTAATTTAATAATTACCGCTTTCACATTTAGTGCATTGTTTAAAATTGCTGATTATATTTTCAAAGATTATACAAAGGCAACAATGGTTTGTGCTTTATGGTTTTTAAGTCCTGCGGTTGTGCAAATGGATTTGGAGGCCCGACATTATCAATTGTTCGCTCTTTTTTCCGTTCTTTTAAGTTATACTGCTTTAAAAGTGTTGGCTGACAAAAAATTAAGCAATAGAAATATCTTTTTTATTTCGCTTTATTCTGCTTTAGGCTTGTTAACTCACTATTATTTTACATTTGTTATTGGTGGAATATTTATTTTGTTTTTATTAAGGTGTAGATTTTCAATGTTGACTAAAATAAGTTTATGCTTTATTGCAGCGTATAGTGTTTTTATTTCTGTTTTCCCTGAATTCATTACTTTTATAAAAAATTATTTACTGTTAAAAGGAAGTGTGAATCATATACATAAATTCCAATCCCTTATGGACAAAATGAAAACACAACTATATGCCACTCTTGATTTTGGTGCTTATGGTCACCTTTTGAAATATATTTATTTACTTATTTTATTGTTTCTTGCCTCTACTTTATTGTATAAAATTTATAAAAACAAAAAAAGCCATTTGCTTTTAATTTCAACACCCATAAGCAATACTTTGTTTTTATTAACCTGGAATGTGTTGTTTACAGTTATTTTCTACATGAATAATATCAGCCCTAATCAGGCGGTTGGCGAACAATATTACTCTTATATCTGGCCCCTGTTTTCTATTCTGATTGTGTATTCAATTCATTTCCTTAAAATACCTTCTTTTATTGTAACTGCATACATTACTATTCTTTTCTTTTTTTGTTTTTTTTCCATCAAAAACAGTGCTTACCTCAAATGTGAAATCCCTATGAGCTGGTATGCAGAGGCAAATAATGCAGATTTGCTTGTAATTGATTCGTATGACAGGTGTTTATTACCCCGAACATTACATTTTATAGATAATAACAAAAATTTGTTTGTAGGAGATGCTAAGAAAATGAAAAAGGTGGATTCTTATAATAGAATAGTATTGTTTTACCTAATAAATGAAGATAAAGAAAATCAATATCCTATTTTGCCTGGTTTTAAATTAATTAAAAAGGATAAGTATCCGGATTCTCAAAATCATTTTTATTACATGGAGTCGTACCAAAAGTAGGTAGGTTTAATTTTTTTAGACTATAATAGGCAAATACATTTTTAAAGTGAATATGAAGCGTATAAAGGGTTTTGACGGTCTAAGGTTTTTTTCAATAATGTTTGTTTTAACTTTTCACCTGGGTGCCTTAAATTTAGTTCCTGATATTCCTTATATAAAGAAAAATATATATTATTTTTTTTCGGGTGGAGCGGGGGTGAGTATGTTTTTTGCTATCAGTGGATTTTTGATAACATCACTTTTGTTATTCGAAAAAAAAACAAATGGTAAAATTAATATTAAGAAATTTTTTATCCGGAGGTTTTTACGTCTTCTTCCTCCTATAATACCTTTTTACATTGCTGTTGCAATGTTTATGTATATGGGTTATATAAGAGAATCTTATATCGGGCTTTTGGCTTCTATATTATATTTATACAATTTTATCCCTATCGACAAAAGGTTTTTTACTGCGGAATTAACACATACCTGGTCTTTGGCTGTAGAGGAACAATTTTATTTTACATGGCCCTTTGCATTGAGTTTTCTGAATCCGAAAAGAATTTATAGTTTGGTAATTGTTGTTTTAATTATAAGTTTCGGAATAATTTTTAGTCTGCCTTATGTTAGTTTTCATCATCATCTGCTGAATCATTTGTTTTATGTTGAACGGTGGATAATTCCTGCAATTGCACCAATTCTGATTGGTTCAGTAGCAGCGTTATTTAATAATTATAATTACAAATTGGTTAAACATTATTTTCAAAGAAAGATGTGGCTTTTTATAAGTCTTGGTATTTTATGTGTCCCTTTTTATTTGCCCGATTTTTTGTTTGTTTCAGTTCAGATTTTTTATTCTCTGGGAGCATCATTACTATTACTATGGATTTCGCATAATCAATTTAGCGGTTTGGTTGTGTTTTTAGAAAACAAAGTGATGAGTTATATTGGTAAAATATCTTATGGCTTATACATCTGGCAGGGGTTTTTCATCGGGGACAAGCCAAAAGTTGATCCGAAACTTTGGGTGCATTTTTTTCCTGTAAATATTATTCTTACTTTTCTTGTGGCAATTATTTCTTTTGAATTTTATGAAAAGAAAATTTTAAAAATAAAACAAAGGTATAAGTGAGTTTATCAAAAAACAATTTGGCTGAATTAAAATGTCCACTTTAGTTTCTATTATTATCCCGTGCCATAATGCGGAAAAATATATTGCGGAATGTATTGACTCTGCCTTGAATCAATCGCATCCTGATATTGAAATTATTTGTGTGGAAAATAATTCTGTGGATAATACATGGGGAGTTCTGAATGAATTGGCAAATAAGTATCCCGAAAAAGTTACTGTATTGACCCAAATAGCAAAGGGTGCTTCTGTGGCAAGAAATTCCGGACTCTCTATAGCAAAAGGAGAATGGATTCAATTTTTAGACGCGGATGATATTCTTCTGCCGGATAAAATAAGTAATCAGCTTAAATTAATAGGTGGTAAAAGCATAGATCTGGTTATAGGTAATTATAGCAGAACTGAAAATGAGGTAACCGAAAATATAAAACAAATTACAAATACCTGGGAGGGATTGATTAAAGGGCGTCTAGGTTTTACGAGTTCTAATTTATGGAGAAAAAGTGTGCTAATAAAAATAGGTGGATGGGATGATATTAAAAGCAGCCAGGAAGCATACCTGATGTTTAAAATTTTACAGCAAAATGGAATTACTTTATTTGATGAAGAGTTTTATACAATAAAAATTGAAAGAACAACAAACTCCATATCTAAAACAAATGTAAAGGATAATATTATAAGGTATATTGAATTAAGAATTGCTATCTGGGAATATTTGAAAACATCCGGACAATTAACGGATGATATACTAAAAGTATTAAAGATAAATGTTTTTGACAGTATCAGAATATTGTATAAGGAAAACAAGTTGGCAGGTACAGACTTATATAATAAATATGTGAAAGATAAATTTAAACCTATACCTTCGTCTGCAACTTCTGTTTTATATCTGTGCATATACACTATAGCGGGGTTTAAATTAGTTCAAAAAGTAACAGGATAGTTTATAGAATGACGAAAAAGATACTTATTGTTGTTGGCACCCGCCCTAATTTTATTAAGGTAACGCAGTTTAAGAAAGAAACTGAAAAATACGCTGAACTTGATTTGAAAATTGTTCATACCGGGCAACACTACGATTCTAAAATGGCGGATGTGTTTTTCGAACAGTTCCATCTCGTTCCTGATTTTTTTCTGAATATTTCTAATCATTCTCCTGTTTCTCAAATAGCGCAGATTATGTTAAGGTTGGAAGAGCTTCTCTTTACTTCTTATTCACCCGATTTAATAATTGTTGTCGGTGATGTAAATTCAACATTGGCTGCCGCATTAGTTGCCAATAAATTAAATATTAAACTGGCTCATTTGGAAAGCGGATTACGAAGTTTTGATAATTCAATGCCTGAAGAGCATAATAGAATTTTAACCGATGCAATAACTGATTATTTTTTTGTGACCGAACAAAGTGGAATAGACAATTTGATTAATGCCGGCAGTGATAAGAAAAACATATATTTTGTTGGAAATACAATGATTGATACATTAGTTAAGTTCGAAGCGAAAGTCAAATTATCTTCCATTTTAATAAAGTTGAATATTGAACCTGAAAATTATGTGTTAATGACAATGCACAGGCCTGCAACTGTAGATGATGCTGCCGGACTTACCGGGTTAATTGAATTGATTGAAGAGGTTACAGCAAAGTATAAATTGGTGTTTCCCATTCACCCCAGAACTTTAAAGAATCTTGAAAAAACCGATTTGCTGGAGCGTTTTCAAGCTAATAAAAACATCATTTCAACAGAACCCTTAGATTACTTTTCTTTTCAAAATTTAATACTAAATTGTAAATTTATTTTAACTGATAGTGGCGGCATTCAGGAAGAATCAACATATGTGGGAGTACCCTGTTTAACATTAAGAAATAATACAGAACGACCGGTAACTTGTTCTATCGGAACAAATACTTTAATCCCTTTTGATTTACATGCTGTTCGGGAGCAGATAAACCTTGTAGAAACGGGAAGGTATAAAACAGGAAAAATTCCCGAACAATGGGATGGAAAAGCCACAGAAAGAATTTTAAATATTTTAAATCAGCTGTTAATGAAATGATTTACCTGACTTATAACGATCAGCCATCCGGTGTTTATTTTAGCCAGGTTACTGATGTCTGCAATTATGTAAATCAAAAATTTGATGCGGAGATTCGTCTCGTTGCGCTTATATCCGTCCGCGGCTTTTCAACAAATAAAAAGGCAATCAAACGAAATTTCTCTAATGCCGTAATACTTCCAATGTTTCCTAAACAGAAGAACTGGAGGAAAAACAAAATTATTCTGAAATTCCTGTTTCTTGTGATAGGGAAACAAAATATTTGGAGCAGAGGAATATTTGCGACCAACATGGCTCTTGAATTAAAGCAAAAAGGTTGGGTTCGGAAAGTAGTATTTGATGGCAGGGGCGCTTATGAAGCGGAATATAAAGAATATTTAAACAAAATCGTTCATTCAACAAATGATATATTTAAACTGGAAGAAACCTCAATAAATTCTTCTGACTGCCGAATTGCGGTTTCCAATCAACTCGTTGACTACTGGAGAAAAAATTACGATTATAAATTAAGTATTCATTTTATAATCCCCTGCACACTTGGTAATTTCGATGAAGCTACATTTCCTTCAGAAATGGCTTTAGAAGAAATAAGAAAAAATATGGGTTTTAATAAAGACGATATTGTTTTTATTTATTCGGGTTCTTCTGCCGATTGGCAGTCGTTGAAATGGGTTGATGATTTTGTTTTACTGCAAATGCAACATAATGCAGCAATAAAATTCATCTTATTGTCCAATTCAAAATCAGAACACCTGAAAACTTATAAAGAATTTCCTGACCGCATTATTCAGAAATGGGTAAAGGCATCAGAAGTTCCAGATTACTTGTTGGCTTCTGATTACGGAATACTGATAAGGGAAAATTCTGTTACCAACCAGGTAGCATCTCCCACAAAATTTGCAGAATACTTAAATGCCGGCTTGAATGTACTTATTTCCGAACATATTGGAGATTTCACAGAATTTACCAGGCATAATAAGTGCGGAACAATTATTTCCGATTTCAACATCGGTTATAACTTTTGCAGATTAGCCTATTCTCAAAAAGTAAATAACTTTAATTTAGCACAAAAATATTTCACTAAAAGAATTTACATCGATACATACAAAGCATTAATTGAAGTATTGAGAAATTAAGTTTCAATGATTAATAATAAAACTGATTACTACTTTTACCTTGAAGCAGATAGAATTGCTTTATCGAAGCCGCGAAAGGAATCGTTGTCTTTTATTTCCAACGTAAAATCTTTCTTTTTTCCTGATTATATATGGATGTTCCAAAAAACACTCCGTAAACTGGAATTTCTCAAAAACAAAAACAAAAATGTGTTTGAAAAAGCAACTTATTTTTTTGTTTTAAAAAAGTATTATCGCCTTTCTTATCAATTAGGATTTACCATTCCTGTAAATGTTTTCGGACCAGGTTTATCAATTGCACATTATGGAACAATAATAATTAATTCCGGTACTAAAGTAGGTGCCAATTGCCGTATCCATGCGGGTGTAAATATCGGGACAGAAGCCGGATATTCTGATAAGGCGCCTGTGTTGGGCAATAATATTTATATTGCCCCGGGAGCAAAAATTTTCGGACAAATTATTATTGCCGACAATACTGCAATTGCCGCCAATGCAGTGGTGAACAAATCTTTTGAAATGGCGAACACCGCAATTGGCGGTATTCCATCAAAAGTTATTTCCGAAAATATTGATATAGATGATATGCTCATTCGTGCTACCGCTATTATCGAATCAGGTTTGAACAACAAAGAATTGTCGGGTATGCCTGCAAGAGAAATAAAAAAATTATTAAATAAATAGTATCAAAGGGTGAAAATAAGTGCAGCAAATAAAATAAATTTCCACCTTCCTTTTGTTTCAGTTAATGGTTTTAGATATATTGAAGAAACAGTAACACATCATACATCCTTTTCAAAAAAATGCAAAGACTTTTTCAAAGAAAAATACAAGTTCAAAAACACATTCCTTACTTCTTCCTGCACAGATGCTTTAGAAATGGCAGCTATTCTTGCTGATATCATGCCGGGAGATGAAGTAATAATTCCTGCATATACCTATGTATCGTCCGCAAACCCTTTTGTAATGAGAGGTGCGCACATTGTTTTTGCTGATAGCGGTATCAACTCACCGGGAATTGACGCAGATAAAATAGAATCTCTGATTACCGAAAAAACAAAGGTTATAGTTGTTGTTCATTATGGCGGACATGCCTGCGATATGGATAAAATTATGAATAGTGCCAATGCGCATCATATTATCGTGGTTGAAGATGCGGCTCATGCTATTGATGGGTTTTATAAAAACAAACCACTCGGAAGCATCGGGCATTTAGCTGCTTTTTCATTTCACGATACAAAAAATATTTCGTGCGGTGAAGGCGGGATGCTGGTGGCGAATGATGAAAATTTAGTAAAGCGGGCTGAAATTATATTCGAAAAAGGAACCAACCGTGCTGCTTTCAACAGGGGAGAAGTAAGCAAATATGAATGGATGGACATTGGTTCTTCTTTTGCAATGTCTGAAATTACTGCTGCCTATTTATTTTCTCAACTGGAAAACCTGGAAGAAATTCAAGCCAAAAGAAAGCAACTTTGGGATTGGTATTACCAATTATTAAAACCTTTGGCGGAAAAAAATCATTTTCAATTGTCACCTGTTTCCAATTTCGCTTTTCATAATGCCCATTTGTTTCATCTTGTGTGTGCTTCGCCAACTCAACGAGACGAACTAATGAACTACTTATCCCAAAAACATATACCCACTGCTTTTCATTACCTTTCCTTGCATAGCAGCCCATTTTATAAAGCTCAATATAAAGGAATGCCTCTTACCAATTCAGACAAGTATTCCGATTGTTTGTTACGCCTCCCTCTTCATTACCACTTGAAAAAAGAAGACGTGGAATTTATTTCAGAGGAAATTAAATTGTTCTTTAAAAAGGAAGCATGAGTAAAAGCACAAATATTCCTGTATTAAATTCTTTACGCGCCATGGCTGCTTTATCGGTATGCCTGTTTCATTATGTTTGTACCGTTACCGGCTTTGTATCCAGCACAGCAGTTACTTCCATCTTTTCTTTCGGGCATTACGGAGTGCAAATGTTTTTTGTTATTTCCGGTTTTATTATTCCCTGGAGTATGTACCACAGCAATTACAAAATAAACAATTTTTTTACTTTCACTGCCAAACGTTTAATACGCTTGGAACCTCCCTACATTGTTTCTCTTGTATTTGCTGTTGCTCATACTTATTTGAGAGTGCTAAGTCCTCATTATAACGGAACCGACATTACTCCAACAGCCAAACAAATTGCTTTACATTTCGGATACCTGGTTCCTTTTTTTGAAGGCGAGAAGTGGATTCGACCTGTTTACTGGACATTGGCAATAGAGTTTCAATATTATCTTACCATTGGTTTACTGTTCTCTTTTATATCGAGTAATAAAATGTGGCTGCGAATACTAGTGTACCTCGTTTTTCTTTCCGGACCAATATGGATGAAATCTAATTTCCTGCCCTACCATTTACCTATTTTTTTACTTGGAATTTCTTTATGTCTGTACAAAACAAAAATTGTTACTCTGCTAGAAATGTATATTACAAGCGTTATTGCTCTTGTCATCATTGCTTTTTTTAACGATATTCCCACCATGTGTTTTTCAGGATTCACATTTTTTACCATTCTTTATTTCAGTACTATCCAATCGGCAATAGGCAATTTCCTGGGAAACATTTCCTATTCCCTTTATTTATTTCATAGTCTCACGGGTATGATTTTACTTAACTACTGTGCCCACTCCGCCACATCGCCTTTGGTTAAATTTGTTTTAATTATTGTAGCTGTTCTGATAAGCATTGGGGCATCCAGCTTGGTATATCGGTTTGTGGAAAAGCCATCCAAAGAATTATCGTCCCGGATAAAATATAAAAAATGAGGATAGCATTATTTACCGATGGCATATATCCTTATGTAATAGGGGGCATGCAAAAACATTCCTTTTACCTTGCCAGATATTTTGCATTAAACAAGGTACATGTGGACCTATATCATACTGCAAAAGACAGTTCGCTAATCAATGAACTCAATTGTTTTTCGGAAGAAGAAAATAAATACATCCGTTCTTTTTTCATTCCTCTGCCACCAACGGGCAAGTTTCCAGGTCATTACATTCGCGAAATGAATAGTTATTCCAAATCACTGTTTCATAAATTTCAGAGTAATCAGCCGGTTGACTTTATTTATGTACAGGGCTTATGCGGAATGTATTTATTGAAACAAAAAATCACAACACCTGTCGGCATCAATTTTCATGGTTTAGAAATGTTTCAGAAAACCGCCAACTTGAAATCCAGGTTAGAACAATTTTTGTTCATGTCCCCTGTTTTAAAATCAATGCGCCATGCAGATATTGTATTTTCACTGGGTGGAAAACTGACAGAAATAATTAAAAGCAAAGGTATTCCTGCACATAAAATCATTGAAATACCTATCGGTATTGACGAATCCTGGCTCCGCATCTCGGCTCCAAAAAACAATACAACCCGCAAATTTGTTTTTATAGGACGATACGAAAGAAGAAAAGGCATTGAAGAACTCACCCGGGTAATCAAACAATTGCTGCCTATCGCCCATTTTACTTTCGAATTTATTGGCAACATACCCGAACACAAAAAAATAAAATCTCCACACGTTCTTTATCACGGCAGCATTTCTCACGTTTCCACCATAAAAAACATTCTTCACCACGCTGATGTATTGGTTTGTCCGAGTTACAGCGAAGGTATGCCAACCGTTATCCTGGAAGCCATGGCATCCGGATTGGCAATTATTGCAACTAAAGTGGGCGCTGTGCAGGAACAGGTGGATACTACCAATGGCATCTTAATTTCGCCAGGCAATACTTCCGAACTCAAACAAGCCGTCACTTCTTTTATTCAATTGCCCGAAGCAGCTTTGGTAAATATGAAAAACAATTCCATCCTCAAAATCAAAAAACAATTTTTATGGAACACTATCATTCTGAAAACCATTGATGAAATAAAAAAAACAATGAACTAACCAACAAGCTAACAAGTGAATGAATTTTATTTACATTTGCAAAAAATAATGAACTCATGGAATTAAACGAAAAATTAATAGGAACAGGTGTTGCCCTGGTAACTCCCTTTGCTCCCGACAAAAACGTAGATTACAAAGCACTTGTTAAATTAGTTACCCACGTAACCAAGGGAATGGTAGAATATGTGGTGGTGTTAGGAACTACCGCAGAATCGGTAACCTTAACCAAAGAAGAAAAACAAAAAGTGGTAGCCACTGTTGTTCAAACGGTGCTTGGAAAAGTGCCCGTAGTGTTGGGTATGGGTGGAAACAACACGCAGGATATACTGGATGATTTAAAAGACCCTTACGAATTAAAATATGTTGACGCTATACTTTCCGTTTCCCCGTATTACAATAAACCATCGCAGCGTGGCATATACGAACATTATAAAGCCATTGCCCAGAAAAGTTCAAAGCCCGTTATTTTATATAATGTGCCGGCACGCACCGGCTCCAACATTTCGGCTGAAACAACCCTTAAACTTGCCAAAGATTTTAAAAACATAATCGGCATCAAAGAAGCATCCGGAAACCTGGAGCAGTGCATGAAAATTATCAAAAACAAACCTAAAGAGTTTATGGTTATTTCAGGAGACGACCTCCTTACGCTACCCATGGTAGCTTGCGGTGCTCAAGGTGTAATCTCTGTTGCTGCCAACGCATTTCCAAAAGATTTTTCAACCATAACCCGTATGATTTTGGAAGGAAACATGGAAGAAGCCAAACGACTGCATTATAAACTTACCGACATTATCGAACAACTATTTGCTGACGGCAACCCTGCCGGAATAAAAGCAGCCCTCGAAATACTTGGCATTTGTAAATCTGGGTTGCGGTTGCCCCTGGTTAATGTTAATCCGGAGACACAAAAAAAACTGGAAGAACTGATAAAAAGCTATAAAATCGGATAATTAATTCAAGTTGCTAGTTGTAAGAACTTCCACACTCCTTGTCCCTACGGAACCTTCAAGCCAAGTTTAAGTAGAATTGAACTCAACTTGAGTTAATTAAAATAATTGCATACTGAAATTTTTACAAAGTGGAAGGTAGTTTGATTTGTTAGGTAATGCGCGTTATTTTTGCCCTTCAGACGGCAACTCTATCATCTTAGCGGTTTTTGAATGCGATTCTAAAATGCGCATCAACTCTTTTTCTTCGGGAGCATAACTGCTTTCATTGGGACCAGTTATTATTTTGTGGGATTCTTCGAAGTAATTAAAAAGCTGGTGAGTTTCATATAATTCCAATATCAGCGGATGAACGTAATGTTTCCTGCAAACTGTTCTTGTATTTCCAAGCCTCTTCCCCACTTCGTTCAGCACCTCCACTGTTTTATGTTTCATTTCCCTTTCCGTTTCAAAGTCGCCTATGTCCTTGCAAATGGCAAGTGCATAACTTGTTCCGGTCCATGTTCTGAAATCTTTCGAAGAAAATTCAGCACCACTTATTTCCTGTATGTAATCGTTTACCATCCCCGAATCGATGGGATGTCGTTTACCTGCATCGTCCAAAAACTGGAATAACTCTTTGCCCGGAATATCGAGGCACTTTTTTACAATCCCTGCCAGGCGTTTACTTTTTAATGAAATACTATGATGCACTCCTTTCTTTCCCTTAAACTCAAAGCGGATAGTGGTGCCTTTCACTTTCACATGCTTGTTTTTTAAAGTGGTGAGCCCAAAAGAACCATACAGTTTTTCATAAAGAGAATTCCCTATTCGTATAGAAGTACTTTCCATCAGCAACACCACTGTAGCCAGCACCTTTCTTACCTGCAACCCATGCTGCGCCATATCTTTTTCTAACTGCTGCCGGATGGCAGGCAGGTTTTTTCCAAACTCATATAACCTAAAATACTTTGTTTCGCTTCTCATTTTATTCCACAACGGATGATAGCGATATTGTTTGCGTCCTTTTACATCTATACCTGTTGCCTGCAAATGCCCGTTTTCTTTGGTACAAATCCACACCTGCTGCCAGGCAGGAGGAATAACCAGTTTTTTTATTCTCACTAACGTTTCCTTGTCTTCTATTTCTTTTTCATTCCAAAAATAACGAAAGTTCTTGCCGTTTTTTTTTCTCGTAATGCCTGCTTCCGGACTGCCAATATAGATAAGATGAAACAACCGGGCACTTTTTACGGGGTCGTTTGCCACCCGCACCAGGTTGCTTTTTTTTACCGCTGTTACTTCACTTGTTATATTATACATCACCTGTTTTTTTTTAATTTAATAATGCCCGGCAAATCATTTGCGACTAACGGAAGACAGGCTCGTCTACCTATTCGTTGGTCATGGATAGAAGGTTGGAAAACACCCATGTTCCCGATGTCCGTTACGCCAACCTAACAAGCCGACAAACAACTCACCAGGCACAATTAAAACACGATGCAAAGGTCTTTAACTTTGGGGAGTAGGGCGTTACATAACTTCTAATTAAAATTACATAATAAAATAAAACAGAGTTTAATCAGAATTTTAGAATAATATTGCACCCTGAAAAATCATGAGAACATTAGTTGCGTTTTTATTATTTATTTTTTCCATTTTTTTATCTCCTGCACAGACCGAAAACAAAGCACCGGGTAAAATATTCGGGAAAATTACTGACTCGCTTACCGCTGTGCCGGTGGAATATGCAACCATAGGTTTATTTTCACTAACTGAAAACAAACTGGTGAATGGTACCACAGCCGACAGCACAGGTGATTTTACATTAACCAACGTTGCGGAAGGAACTTATAAAATAATGATTGAATTTATCGGGTACAAAAAAACCGAAAAGAATAATATTGTTGTAAGTGATAAAAACCCCACCGTTATTCTCGGAGAAATTAAATTACCCGGCAGTGAAACTGCATTAAAAGAAGTAACTATTTCAATAGAAAAAAGCATTATTGAAAACAAAATTGATAAAATGATTTTTAATGTGGACAAAGACGTAACTTCTCAAAGCGGGGTAGCAGCCGATGTGTTGAAAAAAGTGCCGCAGGTATCTGTGGATGTGGATGGAAACGTGGAACTGCAAGGCAATACCAACATTCGTTTTCTGATTGATGGAAAACCATCTGTACTTTTTGGAAACAATATTGTGGATGTTTTACAATCCATTCCTGCCAGTCAAATAAAAAGTATAGAAGTGATTACCAGCCCGGGTGCCAAATACGATGCGGAAGGCACAGGAGGAATAATAAATATTATTCTAAAAAAAACCACTGCAAGGGGAATCAATGGAAATGTTTCTGTTTCAGCAGGAACACGTTTGGAAAATGGTTCGTTTAATATCAATGCACGTAAAGGTAAGTGTGGTGTTCATGCTTTTGTAAGCGGCAATGCCCAACTACTTTCTACTACTGTTAACAGTTTAGACCGCACCACACAGGATAGCGCATCTTCTTCTCACCTGTATCAAAGAGGAACAGGCAGTTTCAGCCGGAATGGTTACCAATCGGGCTTGGGTTTCGACTGGGACATCAATCCTAAAAATAATATTAATGCAACTGTGGGTTATAATTATTTTGCAAACAGCAATGTGGGGATGCTAAACCGTGAAACTACTTTATACCATGCCTTTGGCAACACCCTTTCTGATATCAACGACTCCATAAACACCACTTCTAAATTTCACGAACATTCTTACAATTATGATGTGAGCTTTAAAAAGAAATTTAAAAAAGAAGACCAGGAACTGGAAGCATCCGTTAATTCTTCCAGCGGAAATATGTACTATTTATACGAACAAACACAAAAGCATTTATTGCCTTCCGAAATTTACAACAGTTCGCATGGCAACAATCCGGGCATTGAAAACGAAACAAACATTACTGTGAACTATACTCAACCGCTTACCAAAGATGCACTTCTTGAAACAGGGGTAAAAAACGAACGCTATCACATCAATTCCACCTCTGATGTGTATATGCTCAACCCATCAACAGGGAATTATGATTATAACACCGCTCAATCTTCTCAAACAGATTATAACCGAAACGTATATGCTGCTTATGTTTCCGCTACTTTCAAATTGTTTAAATTTCTCGACCTTAAACTGGGAGTGCGCGATGAATACACCGAAGCAACTGCTAATTTCTCCAATTCGGGAATCGTTGTGATAAAACCTTATAACACCATTGTGCCATCCCTGGTTATTTCTCACACGTTTAAGAAAAAACAAACACTCAAAATAAGTTACAGCCATCGCATCGAACGTCCCGAATACCGAGACCTCAACTCGTTCATTAATGCTTCCGACCCTAAAAATGTTTCTACCGGAAATCCAAACATCCGCCCCGAAATAGGCGATAAGATTGAACTTGGCTATAGCCAAACATTTACCAAAGGAACCACTATCAACCTCACTTTGTTTTATCGTGGCAATATGGACGACATACAATCGTACACCCGGTATTATTCCACTTATAAAATTGGCGATTCCACTTATTCCAATGTGGCAGTTACTACCCGCGAAAACATAGGGCGTGAAGACAATTTCGGACTTAACGTTTTTGCTTCCATCCCCATTACCCAAAAAATAAACATCCGCACCAATATCTCTGCCTTTCAGCGATACATCACCACCGGGCTGCCCACAGGGGGCAATATACAGGGCTTTAACTACCGCGGAAATATTAATGCTTCCTGGCAGATAACTCCTACCTTAATAATAGAAGCATTTGGCAATTTTAATTCTCCCCGAATCAATGCACAGGGCACCATGCCGGCTAACCTTACTTATAATTTTGCTTTCCGCAAACAACTGTTTCATAAAAACGGAAGTATAGCCATAACTGCCACCAATCCTTTCAACAAATACATAGAACAGAAAACCGAACTTACCGGGCAAAATTTTACTTCCACTACCATTCGCCAGTTGCCCTTCCGCTCTTTCGGTATTAATTTTACTTATAAATTCGGTAAAATGGAATTTAAAGGAGAAAAAGAAACGGAAGATGCGAACCTAACCAGCCCTCCCGGAAACTAATTTTATTCTACTTATTTATTAATCTTTTTTTTGGGTGGCAATTTACCTGCGAAGTTTGTGAACCCCGTACGAGCTAAGCTGAAGCGTTGAAATGTTAAGGGGGCTTAGGTTGTATATAATCCTGTAAGTTTTACTTACATTTACAACCAAAATAAAAGAAATGGAATTGTTTTCTGATAAGTACAACTTATCAATTAATCTGCAACCTAAGCCCTTACGCTCAAAGCCCGACTTCAGCTTAGCTTGTACGGGTTCCTTGTTTATAAACCCTCCTCTAAAGCAAAAAAATACCTTTTTTTCTTCGTTGTCCATGTTGTAAACTTCGTTGTCCATGTTGTAAACTTCGTTGTCCATGTTGTAAACTTCGTTGTCCATGTTG
>JANYDQ010000377.1 GCA_025363555.1 Bacteroidota bacterium
AAACAATATTACAAATCTAATCTATTACAAATAAAAACAACAGATAACAAAACAGGATACGTTCACCCTGACGGCACAGAATTTTTTGAAAATTAAAACAACATTTAAAAATCAATCCAAATGAAAAAAATACTTTTAATACTAGCAATCTTTACCACTCTTAATTCCTATTCACAAACCGAAAAAGGAAAAACATTAATAGGAGGAGCAATAAGTTTAAGCGGCTTCAATCAAAACTATTCCGACACCTCACAAACAAAAATTTATAAATCTTTTGGCTATCAAATAACACCAAGCATTGGAAAATTTATAAAAGACAACTTTGCCATTGGAGCAAACCTACTTTATAATAGTACCAACAATACATCTGATTATCATTTCACAATAGCCAACAATTACGGTGCATCCGCCAAAACCACACTCACAAAATACGGAGCAGGAATATTTGCACGTTACTACAAAAAAATAATAAACAACCTTTATTTCTCTGTCAATGCAGGAATATCCTACACCTATCAAACCGTCAAATTTCATTGGACATCCGATTTACCAAATTTTACCTACCCTACCAATGACCCCCAGAACCAACAAACCAATACATACAATTATGGAATATCTATCGTTCCAGCACTCGAATATTTTGTAACTCCAAAATTTGGAATACGAACCAATTTTAGTAATCTCTATTACACCTATTCAATAGCAAAAAACACAACCTTTTCTAACAATAACAAACAAGTGAATAGTACTTATGCATTAAGTTTAAACCTATCCACTTTCTCATTAGGAATGTACTATTATTTCTAAAAGCTTAGCCAAATAAAACATCTGCAATCAAATTTATTAAACAATAAATTCTAAATACAAAGGTGCAACATAAATAATTGTTGCACCTTTGTATTTTTAAAACAATGAAAAAAACAAATTTAATATTATTGATATTCCTTACAAGTTGTATAACATCACAAAACACACAACTAAAAAAATCCTTCAAAAAAGAAAAACTAACAGTTTGGAAATATGATGCAAAAACAAACACCTACCCAAGCGATTTAACTAAAGATATAAATAAAGAAGAATATTATTTATGGACAAAATACAAAGATTATCTTACAGATAAAGATACAATCTTTGTATTAAAAAAATTTGGAACACCCAACATCAAAGACAAAAACAATAAATATTTTATATACTATTACAATTCCGATTGCGAATACTACTTCAGCAAAAAAGCGAAACAAGAAATCGAATACAGCTACAATTACACCTATTTTAAATTTGACTTTGAAAACAATAAACTAAAAAAAATATCTCTAAATTCAATCACAGAAACAAGAGAACAATAAAACACTTCTCATACACCATAACCTGTCCACCTTATCATTAGGAATGTACTATTATTTCTAAAAGCTTAGCCAAATAAAACATCTGCAATCAAATTTATTAAACAATAAAAGAAACATATCTACCGGACTAATGTATGCTATAAGTTTTAGTTAAAAAATTTAAATTTTGTTTCATCAACAGAATCAAATTAAACCACAATAGAAAAAAATAGTATCTTTGGGCTTTGATGAACTTTACCTATCCCGCATTTCTTTTTGCACTTTCGGCAATAGCCATCCCCATCATCATTCATTTATTTAATTTCCGCAAGTTTAAAACTGTTTATTTTAGCAATGTTCGCTTTTTGAAAGAAGTGAAGGAGGAGACACAGGCGAAATCTAAACTTAAAAATTTACTTGTACTTTTAGCTCGTATTCTTGCCATTATTTGCCTGGTATTCGCTTTCGCACAGCCTTTTATTCCGTCAGAAAATAAAAAGGTATCGGTTGGAGATAAAACCATCAGCATATTTATTGACAACTCCTTTAGTATGGATGCTGTGAATAAAAATGGAACCTTACTTGGGGATGCTAAAAAACGTGCACTGGAAATAGTGGCTGCTTATAAACCTACAGATAGAATTCAATTGCTCACCAATGATTTTGAAGGGAAACATCAGCGATTGGTAAACAGGGAAGAGTTTGCAGAATTGTTGGATGAAGTAAAAATAAGTCCTGCCACTAGAAGTCTGTCTGAAATTATGTCCAGGCAAATGGATGTGTTGCAGCAATCCACTAATAAAATAAAATCTTCCTACATTATTTCAGATTTTCAGAAAAGCATTGTAAACCTTGATAATATAAAGAATGATACAAGTGTTAACTTTAACCTTGTTCCTTTAGCGGCAGCAGAAAAGAACAATGTTTATGTAGATACCTGCTGGTTCGAAACGCCTGTTAGGCAGTTTAACCAGGTAGAGAAGCTTCATGTGAGAATTAAAAATGTTTCCGATAAGGCTGTGGAAAATAATTCCATAAAACTGTTTATAAATAATGTTCAGAAAACACCTGCAAGTTTTACGGTAGATAAAGATGCTGAAACGGAAGTAATAATTTCGTTTGCTTCCAAAGAATCGGGAATACAGCAGTGCAGGGTTGAAATAAATGACTATCCGGTAACATTTGATGATAAATTTTATTTCAGTTTTGAAGTGGCAAAAAATATTCCCGTGCTTTGCATTAATGGTTCAGGAACTGATACAGAAAGCCCTTATCTGAATAAATTATTTGGAAATGATTCTTTATTTATTCTGAAAAACAGTGCAGAAAATAAAATGGATTATTCTACTCTTTCACAAAATAAATTAATTATTCTGAATGAGTTGAAAACAATTGCATCAGGATTATCACAGGAGCTGAATCGATTTATGAATGCGGGAGGAAGTGTATTAGTATTTCCATCTAAAGACATTGATTTGAATTCCTATAAAGAGTTTTTTGCTTTCGCAAAAGCAAATTCTTATGAACGATTGGATACGGTGAATACTAAGATTGATAAAATTAATATTGATAACCCAATCTATAAAGATGTGTTTGATAAAAAAACATTTACTGCCACCAACCTTGATTTACCAAAGGTGAGTGCACATTATGTTATTTCAAAAACAACACAAAGCAATGAAGAGTACTTATTAAAACTTCAAAACGGAGATAACTTTTTAAGCAAGTATGATGTTGGAAAAGGCAAACTTTATACTTCTGCTGTATCTCTAAGTTCTGATTTTTCCAACTTTGCAAAACATGCTATTTTTGTCCCTACCTTATATAAGATAGGAATGTATGCTCAAAGTACTTCTCCTTTATTTTATACCATAGGCAATGACCAAACCATTGAAACATCAAATGTGCTGACAGGTGAAAACGTATTTCATATAAAAGGAACCAACAATAAGTTTGATATTATTCCCGAGCACAAAGTGATGGATTCGAAGACAGAAATTTCCACTCATAATCAAATAACAGAAGCAGAGAATTATAATTTGTATGCGGATAAAGACTTGATTTCAGGACTTTCATTTAACTTTGATAGAAAAGAGTCAGATTTGAATTGTTTGACAGCAGATGATTTGAAAAAACAATTAGAAGCAAAAAATCTTACTAATATAAATTTAATAGAAACAAATGCTCAAAGTCTAACCCAATCATTAACAGAAGCAGAACAAGGGAAAAAACTTTGGAAACTTTGTATTATTTTAGCGCTATTGTTCTTAGCAGTTGAGGTTATATTATTGAGATTTATGAAAGGGTAGGTACTGATAACGAATAAATACGAATTTAGAAATCCTGACTTGAGTTGCAAATCCCCCTTTCAGGGTTTGGAACCCAGACAGGGGTAATAAAGGATAAACAAATATTTATAACTGAAATATGAATATATTAATCAAATCCGCAACCATCATTGATTCCAATTCTCCGCATAATGGAAAAACAATGGATGTATTAATTGAAAATGGAATCATCACTTCCATTAAATCAAAAATTAATACTGATAAAAATGTAAAAGTTATTGAAGCAGAAAACCTTCATTTATCAACCGGCTGGATGGATATGCAGGTAAACTTTTGTGACCCTGGGTTTGAACACAAGGAAGATTTGGCTTCAGGAATGAAGGCAGCATCCTTCGGTGGATTTACAGGGGTTGCAGTTGTTTCATCTACTAATCCACCTATACATTCCAAATCGGAAGTACAATATATAAAGAATATAACAGCAGGTTCCATAGTAGATGTGTATCCGATTGGTTCGTTATCCTATTGTCGTGAAGGTCATGATATTTCTGAAATGTATGATATGCAACAGGCGGGTGCAGTGGCTTTTTCGGATGATAAAAAATCGGTGGACAATGCAGGTTTATTAATGCGTGCTTTGTTATATGCACAAAACTTCGATGGATTAGTGATAACACATTGTGATGAAAAATCAATTTCGGGAGATGGGAAAATAAATGAGGGAGAAACTTCTACAAAGCTGGGATTAAAAGGAATTCCTGGATTGGCAGAAGAAGTAATGGTGAACAGAAATATCTTCTTGGCTGAATATACCAACGCTTCTATACACATTGCCAATGTATCAACTCAAAAGTCTTTAGAACTTATCAGGCTGGCAAAAGCAAAAGGGCTGAAAGTTACCGCTTCGGTTACCGCATATAATATAGCGTTGGACGATACAGCCCTTATGGGGTTCGACAGCAATTACAAACTAAATCCGCCATTAAGAACCAAGCCAGACATAGAAGCATTGCGAAAAGGAATTGCGGATGGCACAATAGATTGCATTACTTCTGATCATCGTCCGCAGGATATTGAATCCAAAAACTTGGAGTTTGATAATGCCTCCAATGGAATGATTGGGTTAGAAACTGCTTTTGGGTTAATTAATTCAAATAAAGGAAAAATAAAATTAGAGGCAATAATTGATGCTATTTCATCCAATCCGAGAAAGATTTTAAAGCTTCACCCGCTGAAAATTGAAGAAGGTGAAGCGGCAAACATTACCCTCTTTATCCCCACGGCAGCATGGGTTTTTGAAAGAAAGCACATTTATTCAAAATCAATAAATTCTCCCTTTTTAGGAACTCAATTTACCGGAAAAGTGATTGGAATTATAAATAATAAACAATCGTATATTAATAAGTATTAGAATAAAATAATTAGTCGGACGTATCATGGAGTAATTATTTTTTGTAGTTTAGCCCTTGAAAATTTTTAAACAATTGTAATAAATCAATATTAAACTGAAAAAAACATGTTTTCAACGAAAAATTTACTGATAATAAAAAGTTCATTATTCATTGCATCAACAATGCTATTTGTAGCTTGTGGCAATAGTGAAGCACCAAAAGACGAGACTGCAACAAAAGTAGTTGTTAAAGAAGACAGCACTTCAACCAATGATGTGCCTGAAACTTCCTACTCACTTCCTTCTCCTTTACAAATTGCTTCTATCTTCAAAAAATCGGGGATGAAGTACAAAGCTGATTTAACCAGCCAGATGAAAGATCCAGCTAAATACAGTACCAATTTAAGCAAATCGCTTAATCTTGGAGTGTTCAGTGCCGATTTATCGTATTGCGTGTTGAACAAACAAAGCCAGGAAGCCATGCGATATATGAAACTTTGCCGTTCGCTTGCTGATAATCTGGGCATGGGTTCTGTGTTTGATGAATCCAATCTTTCGAAACGTTTTGAGAAAAACTTAGAAATTGAAGATTCATTGGCATATATTATTGCAGAGTTGCAAATGGTAACAGATATGTACCTGGACGAAAACGACCAGCAGCAAATCACTTCAATTGTGTTTGCAGGTGCATGGACAGAAAGCATGTACATTGGAGGAAAGGTTTATGAAAAAGGAAAAGAAAAAGGACTGAATACTAAACTTGCAGAACAAATGAATATTTTGGGAAGCATAGTAAATGCACTGAAAGCTGTGGAGAAAAAAGATGCTGCAATAACCGGATTAATTGCAGATATGAAATCGGTAAAAGATATATATGATGAATTACCTTCGGTAAAAAGTAATAATCCCGATTCTGATAAACCATTGAGTTTTACTGAAGATGAGGTAACAAAACTTTCAACAAAAATAAATGAGTTACGTACTAAATTCATAAATGGGTTATAAAATTATTTAATTAACATTATTTAAAATTTATGATTATGAAAAAGATACTTTGTATAGGTTTAATGGTTGGATTGGTATTTACTTCCGGTTTTACTACTGCACAAACTATGGATAATTGTGACAAAAAAGCATTGACTGACAAATGCAAAAAGAAACTGGACGATTTTCAATACGATAGCCAGAAGTTTTCAAAAATTAATTTCCAGGAACGTGACCAGAAATTGGAAGTGGAAGTACCAGTTTTTTTTGGTGAAAAATACAGAATGATATTTAATACTTCTTACTTACCAAAAAATGTAACTATTTCTGTTTACACAAAAAGCAAAGACGCCAAAAAACGCGAAGCTATCTATACAACAAAAGATGCTGCCGAAGGTACAAAAGAATTTGTTTTTGATGCACCGCATGTGCGTAACATGTATATTGATTACGATGTTCCGACCGATGCTTCCGATCCGAAGTTATCTGGTTGTGTAGTATTTATGGTAGGTTATAAATAAAATGATATGAAAAACACAAAACGATTCATCACCCTAGCTTTCTCATTGAGCCTTTTCCTGGTAACTAATAACACCGCATTTGCCCAGGCACCATGTAAAGCAAAACAAATAGCTGCCGGCTGTAAAGCAAATATCAAAAAGCCTTTCAAATACGATAGTTACGCTGTTAACGAATTTACATTTGATGCAAAACCTCACGAAATAGAAGTGCAGTTTACTGCTTTCCAAGGACAGAAATATAAAATTGTGTTTTGTTCTAATGGGTTTGATGAAGCAGTTACTATGAACATTTTTGATAAAAGCAATAAAATAAAAAACAATCGTCATAAGTTATGGGACAGTTCAAACGGTATAGACAGCGACTTTTGGTCTTTCGAACCTGCCAAATCCGGTAATTATTTTATAGAATACGAACTTCCTAAATCAAAAGATGGCAAGATAAAAAAGGGTTGTGTGGTTATGCTTGTTGGTTATACAGAAAGTGAGTGAAGTGGTGAATACCACCACATGAGCGCCCATTGCTTTGGCAATTTTAATTGCAATATGACCTAAGCCACCAATACCAACGATGCCAACTTTTTTACCCGGTGCAGTTTTCCAATGCTTCAATGGTGAATAAACTGTAATCCCGCACAAAGCAAAGGTGAAGTAGCAGCTAAATTCAAACTTGCCAGTATATGCAAAATATAGTTTTCATCCGCTACTATGCGCTCCGAAAAACCGCCAAATGTCTGTCCGCCCAAATATTTATCTGGTGAACCAAACACTATGGTATTTCCCGGTTCAAAGAATTGTTCCAACCCTTCCCTGCAATATTCACATTCTCTGCATGAATCAACAATGCAACCTATTGCGACTACATCACCAACTTTAAATTTTTAAACATGGTTGCCAATACTAACCACTTTCCCTACAATTTCATGCCCGGGAACAATAGGATATTTGGTGCCGCCCCATTCGTTTCGTGCAGCATGTAAATCGGAGTGACAAATGCCACAATAAAGTATTTTACGCCCGACCCGCGCGAACCTTTTTTTGTCATTGCCCCGCAGGGTAAAAAATAATTCTAAAAAAGATACCGCGTGTGGGCGGGTGAGGATTTTTGCCAGGGCGATAAACTGCCCCGCCCAAAAAATAAGCGGATGTTTTAATGTGTTTTAAATAATTACTTTTGCGGGATGAAAAAGAAGGTGCTGGTGTTTATTGATTGGTATTTGCCGGGTTATAAGGCGGGTGGTCCTATACAGTCGGTGGCTAACCTGGTGGAGCATTTGGGGGGGGAGTTTGAATTTAGTATCATAACTCGTGATACAGATTATTGTGAATCGGTGCCTTATGCCGGGGTAAAGAGTGATGAGTGGAACGAGTTGGGGAACGGAGTGAGGGTGTTTTACTTTTCGGAAAATGGATTGACACATAAAAATATTAGCAATCTAATTCGCAAAACGGATTATGATGTGGTGTATTTGAATGGGGTTTATTCGTTGTATTTTACTTTAATTCCTTTATTGTATTTGCGAAAGAAGCATGATAAAACGGTGGTGATTGCTGCCAGGGGAATGTTTTCGGAGGGTTCGCTGGGTGTAAAGAGCGGGAAAAAGAAATTTTTTATAAGAGCTGTAAAAGTGCTGCGGTTTTTTGACAGGGTTATTTTTCATGCTTCTTCGGAGATTGAAAAGCGGGAGATTAGAAAGGTGTTGGGGGAAAAGATTTTGATTAGAACGGCTTGTGTGCTTGCTCAAAAAATGGGAGGTGCGAAATTGGGGGGTAAAGAAAAGAAGGATGGTGTGGTTAGGTTAGTGAGTGTGGCGAGGATTGCCCCGGAAAAAAACACGTTGTATGCACTTCGTGTTTTAAAAGAGGTGAAGGAGAATGTTGTGTTTGATTTTTATGGTCCGGTTTATAATGAGGAATATTTTTCGGAATGTCAAAAGGCAATGGGCGAACTGCCGCCTAATGTGAGGGCGCATTATGGGGGGAGTGTGGAAAGCGGGAGGGTGATGGAATTAATTTCGGGTTATGATTTTATGTTTATGCCGACTACGGGAGAAAATTTTGGGCATGTTATTTTGCAGTCGTTGTCGGTAGGTTGTCCTGTTATTATTAGTGATAAAACACAGTGGAAAGGGTTGCAGAAAAAGAATATTGGTTGGGAAATAGCGCTGGATGAGGTTTTGAAATTTGCTGAAACGATTGATTTTGCTGCGAGAATGAGCCAGGAGGATTATATCGCTATGTGCAAAGCTGCTTATGATTATGCGCAGGAGTATATTAATAACGGGGAAACGGTTGAACAAAACAGGCATTTGTTTGATTGAGAAATATTGTTGGTACTTTACTAATCTTAATTACTTTTGCAATCTTTAAATTTTTAATTCATAATTTTTAATTTCCATAAATGTATATATTAGGATTAAATGCTTTTCACGGAGATTCATCGGCTTGTATTCTAAAAGACGGAGAAGTAATAGTAGCGCTGGAAGAAGAACGCATCAGGCGAATAAAACATTGGGCGGGATTCCCGATTGAGGCAATAAAATATTGTTTGAAAGATGCAGGTATTACTATTAAAGATATTGATTACATAACGATTTCCCGCGACCCATCGGCAAATGTGTTGAAGAAAATAAAACATACGCTTAAAAATAAAGTTTCGTTTTCAGCTATTTTAGACCGATACAGCAATTCTAAAAAAGTGAAATCGGTAAAGGCGACTTTGGCAGAAGAATTAGGAGTTTCTGAAAATGAAATAAAAGCGGAGATACATAATGTAGAACATCACCGTTCGCATTTGGGCAGTGCTTTTTTTGCTTCTCCGTTCGAAAAATCTGCATTACTTTCTATTGATGGTTTTGGAGATTTTACTTCTACCATGACAGCCATAGGCAATGGCAACCAGGTGGAAGTGCTGGATGCGGTTCATTTTCCACACTCGGCAGGAATTTTTTATACCTCGTTTACACAGTATCTTGGTTTTCCGAAATATGGTGATGAATACAAAGTGATGGGCTTGGCTCCTTATGGAAATGCAATATATGTGGATAAATTAAAAGATGTGATTGAATTTACGGATGATGGTTTGTTTAAACTTAATTTAAAATATTTCAAGCATCATAAAGATGGAGTGAAGATGAGCTGGGAAGGCGGAGAGCCGGATATAGAAAGTATTTTTAGTGAATACATGGAAGAAAAATTTGGACCCGCCCGTAAGCGTGAAGATGAATTAACACAATATCATAAGGATTTGGCTGCGTCTGTTCAGCGGTTTTGCGAGGAACTGATATTTCATATTTTGAATCATTTGCATAAAAAAACGGGTATTGATAATTTATGTATTGCAGGTGGCGTTGCACAAAATTCGGTTGCTAACGGAAAAATATTAAAGAACACACCATTTAAAAATATTTACATTCCTCCGGCAGGGCACGATGCAGGAACATCTATCGGGTCTGCATTATATTTGTACAATCATATACTAAAACAACAACGGGTAGCTCCAACTTATTCCGGCTCTTTAGGAAGTCACTATTCAGCATCTGAAATTGAAAATTATTTGAAATCGCAAAATGTAAATTTTAAAAAATATGCTGATGCAGAATTGTATGATAAAGTAACTGATTGTATAATTGACGGAGGTGTAGTGGGCTGGTTTCAGGGCAGGGCAGAGTTTGGTCCGCGGGCTTTGGGACATCGTTCCATTATAGCAGACCCAAGAAGAGCAGATGCAAAAGAAATATTGAATGTAAAAATAAAACGCAGAGAATCGTTTCGTCCGTTTGCTCCATCCATTTTAAAAGAATTTGTTTCCGATTATTTTTCAGATGCAGACAATGTACCTTTTATGGAAAAAGTATATTTGATAAAAGAAAACATGAGGAGTAAAATACCTGCTGTAACTCATGTTGACGGGACAGGCCGTTTGCAAACGGTAGATATAAACTACGAACCAAAATATCATGCGTTGATTTCTACATTCAATAAAAAAACAGGGGTTCCTGTTTTGTTAAATACTTCCTTTAATGAAAACGAACCAATAGTTAACTCTCCCGCTAACGCATTAGATTGTTTTCTTCGAACTAAAATGGACATGCTGGTGCTCGAAAATTTTATTGTTTCAAGATAACAGATGCTTAAAATTTCCATTATAACGGTTTGTTACAATAGCGCTGAAACTATTGAAACCACAATTCAATCGGTAACTAACCAGGATTATAACAATATAGAATATATTATTATTGATGGCAAATCAACCGATGATACACTAAAGATTATTGAAAAACATAAAACACAAATTTCAAAAATACTTTCAGAAAAAGATGAAGGAATTTATTTTGCCATCAATAAAGGGATAGCCCTTGCAACAGGCGATATTATAGCTATTCTTCATGCAGATGATTTTTATACTACCAATCAGATCATTTCAACAATAGTAAATACATTTGAAAAAAATCAAGTAGATACCGTTTATGGCGATTTGCAATACGTTGAAAGAAATGACACTCTAAAGGTCATTCGCAATTGGAAAGCGGGAGAATATAAACAGGGATTATTTCTGAAAGGATGGATGCCGCCACACCCATCTTTTTTTGTCAGAAAAAATTGTTATGATAACTATGGAACTTTTAACACCACATTAAAATCAGCGGCAGATTATGAAATGATGTTACGTTTATTAGAGAAAGAGCGTTGCACAACTGCATACATACCGCATGTATTAGTAAAAATGCGCGTTGGCGGAAAAAGTAACGTTACTTTAATGAACAGGTTAAAAGCCAACAGGGAGGATAAAAAGGCTTGGTTAATGAATGGTTTAAAACCGGGAATGTTTACTTTTATATTAAAACCGCTTTCAAAAGCAGGGCAATTTTTCAATTAGAATAAATTCTATTTATTAAGAAGAAAGGCGATGAAATAATTTCATCGCCTTTCTTTTTATACTTTCAGAATATTTGCTTTAGAATTTAGCACGTATCTTACGTTTCTTAGATTTGGATTTTCTGAATATGCTTCCATATTTAGATTTGTACAAACTACTTCTTCCTCTTATAACATAACTATAATATAAGGAGGTGGTTAAATAAGTATCTTTATGAGAGGGGTCTCCGCGTTTTTCTCCGGCATGTCCATATTGCCCTGGAGTAGCCACATCACCTGCCTCGCTACCGTGTGGCTGGTTACCCAACTCGCCCCTTCTGTTTGCCATTTCCCTTGCCAAAGCGCTGTTTAAAGAGGCCGGATCAACATATTCACTGCTAACATCATCTAAATAATCTGTAAAAGTTGTTCTCCAGTTAAATTCCCAACCTATGCGGTGGCGTTTATTGATTGTAAACAAAAATCCTAGTCCCAGAGGAATACAAACACTAACAGGGGAATAACTTTTTCCTTCGGTTTTAAGAGGTCTTAAAGCAACCCATTCGCCTTCTTTAGTATATGCTTTAGGATTATAATAAAACCCACCTACGCCACCAAAAGCATACATCTTAAAATCGTTTTTATAACGATATGTATGTCCTAAATCCGGCATTTCATAAAAGAATACCTGTGCAGTAAGTGCTAATTCCAATATATCATCTCTAAAAGACAAATTACGACCAACGCGCGCAGGATTGGTAGAAGCATTATCAGCGCCTTCAATTCTTACCCAATTGGCACCAAGTTGTGCAGAAAGCAAGGAAGTAAATTTATACCTTGCAAATCCCCCAACGGTAAACTGTGTTTTTTCTAATTTGATATCTTTTACGAAATCTTTGCGGGTATCCAACTTTCCACCCATTTCGCCAAGATAATTGGCTGCACCTAATTGAACACCGATATCCCAATTATATTGGGCAACCCCTAAAAGAGGAATGGTGAAAATTGCAATTGATAGTATTATTTTTCGCATGGTACAAATATATTAAATTATTAAATACGATTAAATCAGAATTAAAATTCATTGCAAAAAAAATCTTTTTACCTTCGCAACGTTTGACAAAATTAATTAAAATATTTAATATGGACACCAAAATTTCTAATCTTTTTAATATTACTTTTCCAATAGTGCAGGCAGGTATGATATGGTGTAGTGGTTGGAAATTGGCTTCTGCGGTTAGTAATTCGGGGGGATTAGGTTTGATAGGCAGCGGGAGCATGTATCCGGAAGTGTTGAGGCAACATATTGTAAAGTGTAAAAATGCCACAAATAATTCGTTTGGAGTAAATGTTCCATTGATTTATCCAGACATTGACAAACACATCGACATCATTATTTCCGAAGGAGTAAAAATTGTTTTTACCTCTGCCGGAAATCCTAAAATATGGACGCAAAAATTAAAAGATAATGGAATTACTGTGGTTCATGTTATTTCAAATGCTAAGTTTGCAAAAAAAGCAGAAGATGCAGGGGCAGATGCAATTGTTGCGGAAGGTTTTGAAGCAGGTGGACATAATGGAATAGAAGAAACAACTACCTTTTGCTTGATACCTTTAATAAAACAAGCAGTAAATATCCCCGTAATTGCTGCCGGAGGAATTGCAACAGGTAGAGGAATGTTAGCTGCTATGGCGTTGGGCGCTGATGGTGTTCAAATAGGCAGTCGGTTTGCAGCATCTTTAGAATCATCCGCAAATATTAATTTTAAAAATAAAATTATTTCTTCTGCCGAAGGCGATACTAAATTAATGATGAAGCAACTTACCCCTGTTCGTTTATTGAAAAATAAATTTTATGAAGAAATTCAAAATGCAGAAAATCGGGGTGCAAATAAAGAGGAGTTAGCACAATTATTAGGACGGGGAAGGGC
>JANYDQ010000061.1 GCA_025363555.1 Bacteroidota bacterium
GGTAATTCTCTCCATTGACAGCCTGTTTTAAGTTTATACAAAATCGCTTGTACTAATTGATAATCCTTTACTTTAGCATTGTTCAATTTATTGCCAAATTTTAAATGTGAACAAATCTCTTTTTTATTAAACTTTTTCGTATCATTGTTTCTTTTTCTCCCAATGGTAAATATTATTGTTTTACAATTAATAGATACCCTTGGGAGTTATTAAAAATCAACTTTTGACAACTTAATTGTTAAAGTATTCTTTAATCCTTTTGTTGGTTTCATAAGCCCGGGACGAAATATATAAGTACTCTTAAATGGCAAACTCAAGAGTTTAGCTTCTGTCGCCCCTTTTACTCTTATCCACATATTTTTTGCCTTGCCTGTATTGTCTGTTCCTGCTCCGGAAATATAACAGAAAGTCATTTCTTTATTTTGCTTCAAAAGTGTTTCAGCAAAACTAACGGTCATGGTATAAGTCAGTTTATAATAATCTTCTTCTTTCATTCTCAAAGATGTAATTCCTAAGCAATAAAAACAGGCATTATAATTTATAAGTTTAAGTTCTATCGATGAAATATTATAAAAGTCTTCGCTACTATCCCTTTTAGTACAGTTTTATTTCTTTTTGCGTTTTATTCCATATGCGTTATCGAGTAACTTTGTAGCTTCTGACGGTGGAATATTGAATCTATTAATAACAAACGTCTTAACATTTTTATACTCACTTTTAAGGTATTCTTTGTATTCTCCCTGTGGCAGCCTGTTAAATAAAGCCTCATCGGTTTCGTCAGTCAACCTAAAATATTCAATATCTTCATAGGTTTTTAAAAATAAATGCTTTGTTCTAAAATGCAGTACGGCATTTGATACGTCCATTTCGCGTTTAACTCTTTCATATTTATTTAATAAATACAATACAACTAAAAAAGTTCCTAAAATAGCAATGATGCTAAATATTAAATGTAAGTCCATCGGTTGAATTTTAAATTTTATTATTCTGTCAATTAGAGATAAAATAGCTTCTATTGTAGGCAATACCGTTATCAAGAGTGCCCTTAATATTGTTTTGAGTTTCATACCTTCGTTCTTTAATTTGGTTCAAAGATATTAAATTTTCTATGTATCTTATTTTAAAATGTTTCATTTTCTGTACTAAAAGGGATAGTGGCGAAAGTCTTTATGAATAATCTCTTTTAGTTTTGGATGTTTAACCCCACAAGGCTTTCTATTTATAACTAATACCTGCTCCACTTCATCACTTAATAAACATTCGTGTAACACACCTTCGCCCACCATTCCTGTGGAGCCTGTTATTATTGCTCTTATCATATCTTTATTTTTTAAAATTCATAAATCGGAATTGTTTCTAAATATGTAAATGTATTATTTGAGTAATCCATCAAACAGCAAAAGTGATTTAAACCATTTGTAACTACTAAATATTTAACTTTAAAAGTCATATTATAACGCGCTATCTGATGAAAAGTTTCCTGCGTTATTTTTACTTCAGGTGCTTTACATTCTACCAGTAAATAAGGTTGTCCATGTTTATCATAAGATAATATATCTGCCCGTTTTTGCATTTGATTATACTTCAAACCTATTTCCACTGCAATTAAAGAAGCCGGAAAATTTCTTTCCTTTATTAGAAACTGTAAAATATTTTGTCTTACCCATTCTTCAGGAGTGAGCACCACATACTTCTTTCGGAGGGCATCAAATATTTCATTGTTGTTTCCGTTCTTTCGAAGTTTAAATTGATATTCAGGTAAATTCAGTTGCTGCATTTTCTAATAATGTCTAATACGAAAGTAAGAAATGAAGTAACTATTCACTTATGTAATTTATTGTCTACTTATTTCTGATTTATAGTATTCACATACTTTATTCATAGGACATTCAGAATGTTTAGGGTTTGTGGGTCTGCATATTTCCCTACCAAGAAATGAGATAGACATCCCTATTTCTCCCCAGTCTTCTTTGGGTAATGCATTCATAATTTGGGTTTCAATTTTTTTAGGGTCTGTACCTGTTGCAATACCAAGACGCGGTGCCACACGTACCACATGTAAATCAACAATCACACCTTCGGCTTTTATTCCTGATTCGCGCATGATTACATTTGCCGATTTCCTTCCAATACCCGGCAGGGCAGTTAAACCTTCCATAGTAAGCGGAATGTTTTTATCCTTTTTAACCTGTTGAGCAATACTCATCAGCCATTTTATTTTGTTTCCAAAATTACGCACAGAGCTGATGAAAGGGAAAAGAGCTTCTGCATCTGCCTTTGCCTTTGCAAGCGATTCCATATCCGGGAAAGCATTAAATAATTTTGGAGCTATCTCGTTGATATGTTTGTCAGAATCTTGTGCAGAAAGAACCACCATCACCATTAGCTGGTAGGTGTTTTTATAATCAAGAGGATGTTTTTTTCCTTCGTATTTTTTGATAAGGGGTTTTACAGCGTCTTCCCAGTTCATTTTTGAGTTCATAAATTTTAAATTTTATATTGAAGTTGTCAAAAGTTGATTTTTAATAACTCCCAAGGGTATCTATTAATTGTAAA
>JANYDQ010000071.1 GCA_025363555.1 Bacteroidota bacterium
ATTCAAAACCCCCGAACAGATTAAAAACATTAGAGCCATCGAAAAATTTGTCGACTCCACCTATACCGAACTCACCACCCAGTTTTTTCAGAATTTTGCAAAAACTGGTATGACGCAGTTAAAGAAATTTATTGGAAAAGAATTAATTATTAATGCCATAAGCATATCAAACCCCGAATTGATTAACGAAACTTCCGACCATGAAATAACGTTAAGCGAAGTCTTGCTCGATAAATTTAGTACCGAATCTACTGACGATATCTACCTGGTTACAGGTTATTTTTCAGAATATTTAACAACCACTAAAGTGGAGGTGGCTGATTTTGAAAATAAAACCAATAGAAATACCCAAATACTTAGGGCGCATAATATCCTTGTTTTGCCTAATCTTATTACATTAACAGTGGATGAGATTGAAATTGTGAGAGATCATTTAATGGGCACTCAACCTCTGTTCGGTATCAATATGGATAAATGGTGCAAAGATTTAAATAACCTTCCTTTTGAGGAGCAGAATTTTAAATCCATAGAAAAACAATACAGCTCCACCATTTTGCCTCTTCTGAAACAACTCCAGGAAGAAATAGACAAAAACGACAGGTTACAATTAAAACAAGATCTTACTGAAAATAAGATAGAATTCAAAATCAGTTTGTATGTTTGTGAAATTAATTTATACTGGGATTATCTGTTTCATTCAGAAATTATGGGACAAGACACCCTAAACGCATTGAAACAATATCCTGATTATGAAAACCTGAAAAAAAGATGCTGCCTTATTATGGAGGGCAATATCATTAACCCGGATATGGATATTAAAAACACCGAACCCCGTGTTTTAACCAAACGAAAAGAGCGGGAATTATAAAATGAGTAGTAACAATTAAATAATAATAGAAATGAAACCTATCCTAAAACAATACGAGTATTTCCGAATGAAAATGGTGAAATCGGAATTTCTGCTTCAATTCGACTCTTTAAAAGAGATGAACCGTTTTGCAGAGAAAAACGGACTAAAAAGCATTTACGTTTTTTCTGAAGAAAAAGATGCTCCCGAACGATTTGCTTTTTCTAACAAAGGAGGGCTCCTCGAGCACCCTACCCAAGGCTATCAAACCCTCGAGGATTTTAAAAATGCCGACTTCAATGGTTTTCCAGACGCCACCAGTTTCTATGCCGCCAGAAAACTCGAGTTCGAGAGGTATGATGAATACAAAATGAGTTCCGAAAGCGGAATTACGGATGCAAAAGATTATGAAGAAATAAAGAAAGGAGGATATATCGAAGCATTCAAAGAACTGAACCAGGGAAGAATGAATAACCCCGAGATGCCCCAGTTAGAAGAAGTAACCAATGCCTTTGAACTTCAGAAATGGATCGCAAAAAAGAAATTTGAAAATGCAGCCGAGTTTATGAGCGCATGGAAAGGAGGATTCACGGAGGCTCCCGAATTTCGCGAAGCAACTAATAAAGAATTTAAAAACTATAAGGATTATAAAACCGGCGGTGCCCATGGTTTTAGCTTTGGACTGGACTATTATAAAGCCCTCGAAGTGGGCATCGAAGAATTTGCCGAATTCCAGAAGTACCTCGATATTGAATTGCTGCAATTTGCAAACACAAGCTCTGACCAGAAACTATTATGCGTTATACTAAGCCAGTTGGGCGACGGGAAAAAACTTTCTGTGAACAGAATAATTGAAAACTTAGCTATCGAAAAGAAAAATTACCTCCGAAAAGACGGCACCATGCCCCCGTGGTTTAAAACAGAACTGAACACACCCGAAGACATAGGAAAATTTGTTGCCTCCAACGATACCATATTAAAATACGGATATTATGAGCCCGATGGCGAATTTTTTCAAAAGAAAAAAATAAGCGACCGCGTTATTATCCTCGATGGCAGCAATGTTGCTTTTGGTAAAACCGGCGAACCCGGAGCAAAACCTTATATGAAAAATATTTTAACAATGGTCAAATTCCTTAAAAGTAAAGGCATTTCTGAAATAAATGTTTTTACCGATATTTCCATAAAAAGGCGCATACCCGATATAGAACTTTTGCCCGAAGTGCAGAAACTGTGTAATTTTAGCTATACACCCGCAGCACAGGCAGCCGATCTTTTTCTTCTTTCTTACGTAAAGCAGCACCATTGTTTGCTCGTAAGCAACGACCTTTTTCGCGACTGGAAAAAACGCGACCCTTGGGTAGCACACAACATCGATTTTTACATCATAAATTTTCATATCGATGGCGACATTTTAACAGTGCCCGATTTTGATACTAAATAATTCATTACCAGACCTCACACCCACCATCCCTCCAATTTTTTCAAGGAGAAACACAGGGAGTGAGGTCTGATAGTAAATGTAAGATTTTCAACTAAATGGTCATCCAGTTCGCCATTCAAACTCGTCTTTGCCTTCTAAAGGCTTTCCTTTTTTTAGTTTTTCAATTCCTTCGTTTTCGAAAACCTTGAAATCAAATGGTTGTTTTTTCTTTTTGATGGGAAAATTAAAGTTTTTGACACAGTTCGTTGAACAGACTCCAATTAAAATTTACCAAATAAAAAGCAGAATTGCATTATTAAAAAAATAAATCTTTTCTTCCCCGTTCCCTCCCTTTTGCTTTCATAACCCCGGCTTTTGTCCTCAAACCCGTAGCTTTTCAATATTGAAGTAGAGCTTTTCAATATTGAAGCGCGACTTTAACATATTTAACTCTACCTTTTGCATTCTGAAACCTCCCTTTATCATATTAAAAATGGGGTCAACGACATTTTAAAGGGAGTAACAAGGGGTCAACGACATTTTAAAGGGAGTAAAAAGGAAAAAGCCTTATTTTTGCCACAAAAATGGCAATGGATAAAGAAGCGTTAGGATTGTTTTTTCCTCAAGAGTTGTTAGAACATTTTGAAATCGTTTTGG
>JANYDQ010000105.1 GCA_025363555.1 Bacteroidota bacterium
CCAAACAATCTTCATCACTTTTGAATTTCTCCTGAAACTCAAATATTGTAAGGCTCTTATATTTTGCTTCCATTTTTTATTTTATTTTGGCTGCAAAGATAGGAGGTTGAAGTTATTTTCAAAGTGCCTAATTCAATAAAAGTATTAGGTATCCTTATACTGCTGCTGGTGCTTGTATCTTTCTTTTTGCCGTCCCATTCCCACGTTGAACGTTCACTGGTAATGAATGCAAGTCCTGAAATTGCTTTTGAGCAGGTAAACAATTTGAAGAACTGGGAAAAATGGTCGCCATGGCATCATATTGATACTGCCATGCAGTTGAGTTATGAGGGTCCTGCTGCCGGGGCGAATGCAAAATATAGCTGGAAAAGTAAAAATCCACAGGTTGGAGAAGGAAGTTTAACTATTGTTTCCACCATACCAAATGATTCCATTCATTGTAAAATGGAATTTAAGGGTATGGGAAGCTCCTACTCTTCATACAAATTTACTAAAGTGGATAATGGCACAAAAGTGACCTGGGCAATGGATGGAGATGGTGAAGGTATGCCCTGGTATTGGAAAGTACCTTCTAAATACATGTGCTTTTTTATGGATAAAATGGTGGGTCCCGATTTTGAAAAGGGGTTAAACAGTATGAAAGCAGTTGCAGAAAGTACTCCTCCTCCTTCTAAAGCAGAATTTAAAATAGAAGCTACCACTACCACTGCTCAAACCGTTGCATCTTACAGGATGATGACAAATGCCAAGACAATTTCAGGAGATATTGGTAATAGTTATGCACGAATCGGGATGTTTATGAAAAAAAATAATTTAAAACAAAATGGTGCTTTATTAGCTATCTATCATAGTTATTCACCTGAAAAAATTGATATGGAATGTGCAGTTCCGCTTGACAAAACTGCCAAGGGAGAAGGAGAAATAAAGGTAAGTGAAATGAAGGCTGGAAAAGTTGCAAAGCTTAACTACTATGGTGCGTATGATAAGATGGAGGGTGCCCACAATGCCTTACATAAATGGATTGATGACAACCATAAAAAAATGAACGGCTCACCTTGGGAAGTATATGTATCAGACCCTATGAATGAAAAAGATACTTCTAAATGGCTGACGGAGATTTATTATCCGATTGAATAACTTTAAGGAAATTCTAAATTCTATCGCAATTACTGGCTCAGATAGCCACCGGCTATTTGCCCTCTCTAAATTCTAAAATAAAAAAATCCTGTTCTGATTAGAACAGGATTTTTTATGATTAAATACTTTATACTTAATACTCACTACTTTTTTATTCCACCACAATTACTAAATACTTTGAAGCGCTCCAGAAATCTTCTGCATTAAGAATGGTAAGTTTTTCTGCTTTTCCATCAGCTCCTTCTATTTTATACGAGCCGGTTGGGTGGGTTGTAATGAGTTTTGCTTTTTTAGCACCCAATACTATAGAAGAAGTGGTTGAAATATCCATCTTGGTAAAATAGTCCTTATTGAAATCGGTTTTTAACTTTTGATTTTTACCGATGCCAATAAATCCACCTTCTTTAGTCAATACATTATTTTTAATTAATTCTTTTGCACTGCCAAAAGCATAAAAAGCTGTATTCATCTTTTCCGTTTTTAAAGATGATTCCTGCTGCGCTTCTGAATAATTAGTATTCAAGGTAGCCATTTCTACATTTAATTTTTCCAGTTGTGATTTTAAATCTTCAATCTGGATATTTTTAGCATCCAAATCAGCTGTTAAGCGGGTAATAAATTTTTCGAGCACTTCATTCTTTTTATTCGAATCGCCCAATTTAGCTTTCATGGCAGCCAGGCGTTGCTTGTTTTTGTTCATCATGTCGTACATCGCCTGGATGTCGTCCACAATTTGCTCCTGCTTGGTTTTACGCATTTCAGCATCTTTACTGTTTTTCGTAACCATTTTTTCTTTTTCTTTAATCACATCCAGGTTATCCTGAATTTCGTTAAAGCCACGTATAAAGGATTGAATGCTTGAATCCTGGTCGTGGATACGTACCGATTGACCACCCGAAACAGCTCTTAAACTGTCTTCTGCCGATAACACACCGCCTTTTTTACCACCACCACAGCCAAAAGCAAGTGGTAGAATAAACATTAAATAAAGTAATTTTTTCATTTCTATTTTTTTTAGTTTGTAATTGTTTTGGCAAAGATAAGGTAAATAAACAAATTCTAAATAATTCTAAAATTCTTTGATTCTTTTAATCACCTCCTCCAACATCCACAGCCTCGGAAGTATTAGTTAAAATGGGCAATACATCTTTTATCTGGTAAGCCATCCGATTGTCTTTATTAGATAAAATAATGATAGTAGTTTTGTCATTTAATCTTCGCAAAAACTCACTGTTGTAGCCATGCCACCAACCGTTGTGATAAACAATTTTGTTTCCGTTTCCATTGTCAATCATCCGCCAGCCATAACCATAATTGCGTTTCCCTTTATGCTCGTTGCTGTATCCTGTAAATGATTCTTCAATGGTTTCCTTCTTCAATAATTTTTCAGAATACAATGCCTGGTCCCATTTAAACATGTCTTCCACCGTTGAATATATACCTTTATCTCCCACCACATCATCAGCAAATACAGTCTTTTCCAAACTTCCCGAAGCGTTATGTCCAACCGTTACATTTTTATGCATTGAATCTGTTTTTGCATCGTGCACCCAGGTATCATTCATTCCCAGCGGCTCAAAAATGTTTTTCTTCATATAATCTGCAAAGGACATTCCTGTCACTTTTTCAATTATTAATGGCAACAAAGCATAATTGGTATTACAATATTCAAATTTTTTATTGGGCAGATAATACAACGGAGGCTTTTTTAAAACAAGTAGCTCAAGCATCGATTTGTTAGTAAACAAACATCCATTATAGAGGTTAGGTTTTTCACAATAAGGTTCACAATCATACACATAATTACTCAAACCCGAACGATGGGTAAGCAGCATTTTAATATTGATATGATGATAAGGAAAATTGGGAAGGTATTGTTGGATACTGTCTGTGAGCTTTAGTTTTCCTTGTTCCACCAGCAGCATAATTGCCGCAGCTGTCAATGTTTTGGAAGAGGATGATAATTGAAATACTGAATTTAATTTCAACGAATCTTTCTTTTTTATATTTGCATAACCAAATGCCTTTTCATAAATCACTTGTCCGCGTTGTGCTATTAAAACCACACCATTAAATCCTTTTAATTTTGCTTCATCTTTAAAAACAACATCAAGCAATTTTGCTTTTTCTGTTGCTTTAATTTCCATTCTTATTTTATTTATGCTGTCTGTGTTTTCCGCGAGCACAGGCACATTACTTATCACCTTTGGCGACTTAGCACATGTGTTTGTACAACTGTTAATCAATTGCAGCAAAATAATAACACAAAATAATTTTATATTTCTAAACATACTCCTACCAACCATCATTTTCTATCTAGGCTTTTCAAGAGCTATTTCCACACTTAACACCTTTCCTTTAATTTCTTTTCCATGCAAAGCATCAATAGCTTTATAAGCATCTGTTTTGGTTGTCATTTCCACAAACCCGAATCCTTTCGATTCCCATGTAATTTTATCATAAACTATTTTGACAGATATAACTTCTCCAAATTTCGAAAAAAGATTTTCTAATTGCGCTTCGTTTATGTCCTGCTCTATATTTTTTACAAATAATTTCATCTCGGTTCATTTTTAATTATTTTACAAAAGTATTGGTTTAATTCATTTTTATTTAACTTTGCATAACAAATTTATCAAGAATGAAAAAGTTCATAACCTTTCTTTGTTGTTTATTTTCTGCTTTAGTAGTTGTTTCTCAATCAGCCCCTGATGATTATTATTCTCCTGCCAAACGAAAATTATTTTCCAAAGACAGAGTGGTTACCTCATTAAGCATGGGAACAAATGTTAGCTTTTTGAATTCAAAGAGTTCCGGCATTACTACTTTCATCGCTCCCAAAATAGGGTATCAGGTAACTGATAAATTTCAATTGAATATAGGTTTAATGCACTACACGTTAACAGGAAATACATTTATCCCAATTAATAATCACGAAGCACTTTACAATGGAAGTTACCGAAATGTTTCGGGTAATTTTATTTTTGCGGAAGGACAATATCAATTGAATAAGAGATTAAACATTTCCGGTGCAGTGATGGCTGATATTAATGGTGAAAACAACCAATGTGGCAGGTACAAAGAAGTTTCATTAGGTTTGAATTATAAAGTTACCGAACATTCTTACATTGGAATAAGCGGTACGCTGTCGCAGGGCAATACACAAAATTATTTTTTTAACTCACAAACCAATTCATTTGAATATTTACCTTCTAATGGCGAATATGGTTTGTTTAGCCAATTAGCAACAGGTATGGGACAATGGGGCGCCAAGTCGTTAAACACTATGATAAGATAATTTCTTCTTAAAACTCTTCATCAAAATAAAGTTTATAAAACTTCCTTCCATCATCTTCTTCTCCTTTTTTTATTAATTCCCTGTCACCGTGAATATAGATATGAAAGTTTTTATCCAGCTTTAAGACCGATTTAAAAACACGCGCTTGTTTTTTTACCGCCTGTGTAGATATATCAAAATTATCATCCAGCTCTATTTCATTTTCTTTGCGGTACATTCCATCAAAGTTCTGAAACGATTTAATCATGTCTTTATCCTGGAACACTTCCCGTTCAAACTCATCTTTATCAAATGTTTCGTTCGATTTAAAATAATTAACCGACCGATTGAGCAAATCAATTTTATCTGCCTTGCTTACATCAAACTCTTCCGAAAGCTGTTCCGTTACAAAGTTTTTGGTGATATTCATAAATTGTTTTGTGAAATGATAATCGTCACCGCAGGGCTTTAACTGAAGAAAAGAATCTACCCAATACTGCGCCTCTCCTGCTTTGTTCGACTTATCTACTATACAAACCTTGTACCCTTTATCTCTGTCGGTATTAAAAATTAAACATCCTTTATCCAGTTTCTCCACACTTATTCCATCATCGTAATGCAACGAAAAATTATCTGACTTCGCATCTACTTTTAAAAACTCCTGCCTGTTTTCAGACTTAAAAATTCCAATTGCATTCGTTACTTCCTCGCCAAGATGTATGTTAGAAAAATAAGCCACAAATAAATCTCCCGATTTTATATTTTGATGAATGGATAATTCAAAAAGATGTTTTGCAATATTAATTGTGTTGGGATGAAATAATTTAGGACTGTCGAAAACCTGCGACACATAACTGTACAGCGGGTTTAATTCAAAATTTTCGTTCGAAAATGTGAAGTTATAAAACTCGGGAGTAGAGAAAGGATGCAAAAAGAATTTTTTAAGCAAGCGATGCAATTTATCATCCGAAGCATCGAGCGGAGATTTTGAAAATTTAATCAGTTCGCCATTGGTTTTATTTCCGACTTGGTGAACGGATAATTTTTGAATGGATGTATTGGAATAATCAAGCATATATTTTATTTTATTTAACTCAACAAATCTAAACATTCCAATCTTATTAAAATGAAAAACTTTAAATAATTAAAAAAAAATTTACAGATTCTATAAAGGCAAATATATGTTTCTGCGGAGAAAGGAAAATCAAAAAAGTAAAACCCGGAAGTTTTTAAAAAAGACTTCCGAAGATTTCATGAAATTTCCGAAGATTTAACCAAAACTCGGATGTTTTGCTTTAAAACCCGGATGTTTTGAACAAAACTCGGATGTTTTGCTCTGAATTTCCGAAAATTTCAAGAAATTTCCGAAAATTTGACAAAAATTCGGAAATTCCGAACCAAAACATCCAGGTTTTGAATTTTAAGAAATAGGTTTTAATGTAAAAGAATCAGGCTTTGATTGAAATGATTAGAGGTTGCCTGTAAAGCCCCTGGGTTTTATAAGAAATGCTTGGTTTTAGGGGAGAAAACGAAAGGTTTTTGCACAAAAAGTCGGGATAAATGAAACAAAAGAAGGGGCTTTATAAGAAAACCAATATCATTTAAAATAAACTCCATTTCATTTGATACTATAATAATATTCTTTTACACTACTAACCGAGAAAAATAAAAAAGGCAAGTAAGTTTCCCCACTTGCCAAAAATGTTGAAATTTGTTTTTGCAGAAATAATTCCAACATGAGCAAAGATAAAGAAATAAAATTAGTCGGTCAGCCGATACTAAAA
>JANYDQ010000115.1 GCA_025363555.1 Bacteroidota bacterium
GGAAAAAGAAATATCAAATTTTGTACATCCCCGTTAGCCGTAGGTTGTAAAATAGTGTTTGTTGGTCGTGGGGTCTCGCTCCATTTTAACAAGTCGCCCCGACTTATAACAAATTGTTATTATATTTGTAAAGAAAAAACAAGTCCGGAGGAGTTGCTAAATAAAATGAGCTGGACGTTAACTTAACCGAGAATAAATATGGATTACAAATCCATTGCTCTACGGAGGTTGGGCGTAGCAAGCTGCGCTTACTTTATTTTTAACTAAGTAATGAAATGAAAATAAGTACAACTTATGAAATTAAAATTATTAAATAACTACCTATTTAGAGAGCTTTGCAAAAGTTCAGTATAGCATCGCACTCTACTTTTTTGTGATTTTCTAAAGAATATTTTACCTTTTTTCGGGTTTTTCTTTTCTTTTTTTGACTTCTTTTTTTATTCGGAGGTTTTTTAAACCTCCATTTTGGGATTTAGCTTGCATTTGCCCGCACCAATCCTGGTGAACGATACAGGTTGTAAGCTATTGCTTCTAAATGATGTTGGTAATCCATCTTTTCTATTCCTTTGTATTTGGCTACTCCTCCATTAAACCATTTCTTTATTCCTCCAAAGGTACGTTCTACTGCATAACGTGTTTTACTTACTAGTTTATTAAATTGTTTTTCTCTCTTTGTTAATTCTTTTCCTCTTACTGCTTTGTATTGTATTCCGCTTTTTAACTTGTTTGATTTTAAATAGTCTTTATTGCTTTTGCTTGAATAGCCTTTATCTGTCTTTACTCTCGTTCCTCTTTTTATCTTTAGTTTCTTTAATAACGGTATTAAATGTTTGGTATCACTTTGGTTGGCTGTAGTGGTTTCTAATCCCAATATCATTCCGTCATCATTCGTGGCTACATGTTTTTTATAGCCGTAATAGGAATGCTTGCCCTTCTTTAGCCAGCGTGCTTCTGTATCTGTTCCATTATCTTCTAATTTGTTTAACTTTTTGTGATACGTTTCTTCTTTCTTTGTGTCTTCTTCGGTACGCTCTTCTTCGTTTCTATCACCGGCTATTTCAAATGTGGTCGGTTGGCTTGGTGTGTAGGGACTCACCGTAACACTTGCATCTACTAACACTCCTGTATGGATGATGATTTTATGTTTTACTAATTGTCTGTTCAATTCTCCTAACACTTTCTTCATCGCATTTTTCCGGCTCATCTCTTTTCTAAACCGACTGATTACACTATGATCAGGTACACTGTCTTCCAAACTCAATCCTAAAAATTTGGTAAACTTTATACTATCATTAATGCGTTCTTCAACTCCCTCATCACTTAATTTAAACCACGTTTGTAACAAGGTTATTTTAAATAACAAGATGCCTTCATAAGCCGGGCTGGATGTAAGGGTAAAAATTACAGATTGCTTACTTCTATAAAGGTTTTAAAAAATAGATTTTGTACATGAAAATAAAACACAACCGAAAGAAAAACAGAATTTTTTATTTAAAAACCTTTCTTTAAGAAATGAATTGGCAATAAAAAGAAATATGAATAAATGTTGAAAGTATTCAAAATAATCTCTTACTTTTGCCTTGAAACATAATTTGAATTATATGTAAAATAATTCGAATATTATTGAATCGCCTGGCTTAGTGATGTGATTGTAATCCTTAATGATTACATCATAAAGGTAAGTGATGCAATTGTAAAGGATAATGATGCCAACATTAAGGATTACAATGCAAACGTTAAGGATTACAATGCAAACGTAAAGGATTACAATGCAACATAATTCGAATATTATTGAACCGTATTCCTTAACAATTACATCATTAAGGTAAGCGATGCAATGGTATTCGAATTCGGGAGGTTTTCATTCAAAAAATAATAAGAAACAAATTATTAAGTACATAAATTTAACTTTTAACATCCCCACCACATGGTTTTATCAGCAAAATACCTCGAATTTCATATCCGGTTTATGATTCTTGTTCCGTATGTAACCGAAAATGCCGAAAGGTTAAAACTTCCGGAAGAGTTTATAGAACTACTGGATGATTATTGGGAAAATTGGGGAGAAGAGTTTAACGGTTACATTTCGCCTTTAACTCAGTATCTTTCGGATATTAGTACTCAATATGCCACCTGCTTTGAGTTTTTAGCAGGGCTGCGAACTCGTTTGAAATCGGACACCAGGATAAAACTGAATACCGGAGATAAAGAGTTTTTGCAAATTAATGATAATACAAAAAGTGTGGGAAAAATTCCGGTAACGGGTTTTGCTCCTTCGCTTGCCTGTATTTTTCAAACCATTCGAATGGTTCGGTTTTTTGCTTTCGACCCAACACATCCACATAAAAAGAAAAAGCCTGAAGGTGCTGGCTTCATAGGTATAATGATTGCCTATATAAACCAGGGCGAACCGGCTCCCAAGCCGGATGATTACAGGAGGCAGCTTCCTGAAAAGAAATCTATTTTTGAAATTGCCTATTCTGCCGATAAAGCAAAAATGATACTATATATTAAAGTGTATTACGTGAGCCCTACCGGGGAAGCAGGAAAGGAAAGCAAGCCGGTGATGGTGGAATTGTATTAGCAGAACCTCTCGCGCTGGTCGAGATTTGCAATCACAAGTGTGCGAAACCTTTTAAACACCTTAATAGATGTCGCTCCTACGGAGCTTAGTATTGACTGTTTGTTAATCTTTTCTATTAATATGTCACTCTTACGGAGCTTTTTCGGTTATGAATATCCTCCGTGGGAGGAAAATAGTAATAGAAAATATTCTTCGATTAGTTTTGTAAGCTCCGTTAGGGGCGAAAAAGATGAGGTTTCGTACAATCGTGATTTGCAAATCTCAGCAAGCGGGGTAAAAGTATGTATATGCCATTGATTTAAGATGTCCCGGCTACGCCCCTTTTATTTGATATTTCATTATTTTATCTACAAAGATTAAAGGGCTACGCCCCTTTTTTTAGGTGGTACGAAGATTTTTAGGGGCTTAGCCCTGCCATCTTCTTAGCACTACAAAGATTAAAGGGCTACGCCCCTTTTTTTTAGGTGGTAGGAAGATTTTTAGGGGCGTAGCCCTGCCATCTTCTTAACACACAATATATGTATAGTTAAAAGGGGCGTTAGCCCTGATATCTTATTTTTCTTTACAAATCCCCGCTGGTCGAGATTTGCAATCACGACCCAAGAGCAAAGGATTTGTAATCCTCTATTCTAATAAAATTAAGCTTGCCGAAAATGCCGCCAGAAAGATTATTGCTAACTTTGAAGAGTTTGCAAGGCGGTGGTGAGGGAAGGGGTGGGCGGTATCGGTAATTTTGAGAACGCACGTAACGAACATTTACGCAAAGAATAATACTTAAACGAACAATAAATAATTATGAAAAACATTTTAGTCCTTTTATGTATCATTCTTTTCATTTCGTGTTCAACTAAAAAGAAAGACAACGACCTTGCTGACAGAATAGACAAGTATGTACAAGGAAAAGTTGACTTTAGTAAGTTTAGCGGTGCTATACTTGTAGCGAAGAACGACACTATTATATTGCAAAAAGGTTACGGACTTGCAGACAGAGAATGGGATGTTGCAAATACTGCCGACACAAAATTTCATATAGCATCCAACACCAAACAATTTACAGCAACTTGTATTCTTCAATTAGCAGAACAAGGAAAACAAGTTGTTTATTAGTAAAATTGATAAAAAAATGAAATAAAATGTAATATGATGTATTTACTAATTGGTAGAAAAAATAGTTGTAGCGCAAGCGCGAAGTCTTTAGATGGGGGATTATAATAATGAAGCGCAAAAGCTATTTTTGAAAGGTGCAAAAAGTTTATATATAGTTGTATGAATTAATGAATTGCTACTTTTGAGGTGCTAATATTATAATGCCTAAAGATGTAGATGTAAAATATTTTCCTGAAAAATTTATTGGTGTAAGCCATGGAATGGTATATAGAAATATATGATTTAAAAACAACATTACGCTACCTGCACGTAACCACTATAGGAATATCGAAATGTAAAAAGCCCTTTTGATAAATTAGGGATGGATACTACCAAAAAACTGAATGAAAAATAAT
>JANYDQ010000141.1 GCA_025363555.1 Bacteroidota bacterium
TTACATTTTTATCAAAATCATATTTTGAAATAAAATCAAATAATTGAGCTAAAACGGTACGACTTGAATTCATTGCTGAAATTTTTTCAGCAAATTTTAAATCGAAAAATCAAAGAACTACTATAATTATCACTATTTACACACTATTCCCAATTATTGAAATGTCAATGGTTGGACAGTAGTGATATAGAATAAGGATATACAAAATTAATTTCATTAAGACCTCATCCTTCATCCCAAAGTTCTTATTTGAATATGTTTGCAGGGGAACACCACAATAGTTTCGATATTATCGCGAAACACACCCACGTAATTCTTACGAAACATCGAAAAAATGTATCTGTAAATAAAATATTATCGTCATATTATTTTGTTATTAAAAATTAATGTTAATACCTTTACACAACTATTATAAATGTTATGAACTTAAACGCTACAAAAAATGAAAAAACATGTATTAATCATTATGTTTGCCCTGCTGCAAAGTGCAGTATTCGCGCAAAGCAAAGTAATCAAGGGAACCATAAAGGATTCCAAAACCAATGAATCTCTGCCCGGGGTAACAGTGCTGGTGGAAGGAACAACCAATGGTACTGTTACAGATGTAAAAGGGATGTTTACTATTACTGTTGAAGGCGAAGGCAAAAAGCTGCTCATCTCTTATGTGGGATATGCCACTCAAACAGTAGCAGCCGACAAAGAGGTGATTGATGTTGCAATGGTAATGACCACCACTATGCTGACCGAAACGGTGATAACGGCATTGGGGGTATCAAAAGAAAAAAAATCGCTGGGCTATTCGGTTTCCGAAGTCAGCGGTGACGATGTCCGAAAATCGGGCGAAACAAACATTATTGAAGCCCTTGCTGCTAAAGCACCGGGGATAGAAGTAATCGGTTCAGGAGGGACACCGGGTGCCTCTACCAAAATAACCCTTCGGGGTCCTACTTCGTTTTCGGGAGACAATCAACCTATTATTGTTATTGATGGAGTAATTATGGATAACTCAACTAATGTACCCACCCCTGGCGATGCTCCTTTTAATATGAATTTGCAAGGAGTAAACGAATCGAACCGGGCATTGGATATTAACCCTGACGACATAGAGTCGGTAAGTATTTTGAAAGGACCGGCTGCTGCTGCCATCTACGGTTCGTCTGCCGGAAATGGTGCAATAGTTTATACTACCAAAAGAGGAAAAGGAGGCAAAGGTTTCGGAGCCACTTTCACTTCATCTGTGGGTATTGATAAAGTAAGTAATTTACCAAAATTGCAAACCACCTATGCACAGGGAGATTTGGATATTAATGGTGTTCCTCAATATTCCACCTACACCACCGACCCTAATGCACCTTCTTCCAGTTGGGGTCCTACTATTTCATCCGTTCCGGGGTTATCTGCCAGAAACATTTATAAAGATTTTTTCAGAACAGGATATACTTATAATAACAGCGTGGCGATATTTGGTGGCAACGAAAGTTCTTCTCTTCGCTTATCAGCAGGAAATACCAGCCAGACCGGTATTGTGCCTAATTCCAGTTTAAAAAGAAGTACAATAAGATTAACGGATGACACCAAAATAACGGATAAAATTTCTGCCGGAGGAAGTATAGATTATACAAATACTGCCGGGCAACGTGTTCAGAATGGCAGCAATGTGGCAGGTACTATGCTAACCCTTACCCGCACACCTGCAGAGTTTGATATTACTAACTTTCAAAACGCAGACGGTACCCAGCGAATATATCATAACGGGTACGACAATCCTTTGTATTCTGCCTATAAGAATACTTATAACGACCAAACCAACCGGGTAATAGGCAATGTGTTTTTAGACTATAAGCCAAAAGAATTTTTGGATATAAACTGGAAAGTGGGTACAGATGATTACAACACCAAAACACAACAGAATTATGCCATTTCTTCGTTTGGAAACGATTTGTCGAATGGGAAAGGACAGATAAATAACACCTTTCTTCAATTCAGAAATATTAATTCTGATTTATTAATAAAGTACAACAAGCAGTTTTCTGAACATTTTGGACTGGATGCTTTGCTGGGTTACAATTTTAAATATACCGAATCTCAATCGGTATTTGCAAGAGGGAGAACACTTACAGTTCCTGATTATTATAACCTGAATAATGCCGCAGAATTGTATAGCAGCAATTTCGACACTTATCAAAAGCAGCAAGCTATTTTCCTGGATTTAACAGCTAATTTTAAACGCATGTTATATCTTAACTTAACCGGCAGAAACGAATGGAATTCGGCATTTGGAAAAAACGGAAAGAGTTTTTTCTATCCGAAAGCTGATTTATCGTGGGTTTTTACCGAAGCGTTCAAATTTCCGAAGTGGTTTAGTTTTGGGAAAGTGCGGGCTGCTTATGCTAATACAGGTATAGCACCTCCATTGTATGCAACTAAAACCTATTATGCAGTTCCGTTTTATAATGATGGATATAGCAATACAGGAAACTCATTTCCTTATTTAGGTAATCCCGGTTTGGCTCAATCTACCATTTTGGGTAACCCCGACATTAAACCGGAAAGAGTGACGGATATGGAAGCTGGTATCAATGCAAGTTTCTTTGTTAACCGGCTAACTGTTGATTTTACTTATTACAATGAAACATCTAAGGATTTATTAATCAGTAAACCGGTGGCAGCATCTTCGGGCTATTTAGCCAAAACAGTGAATGCAGGTACAATGACTAATAAAGGAGTTGAATTAGCCCTAGGTGGAGTGCCTGTAAAAACAACCAACTTTAGCTGGAGCATTAGTTTGGGCTGGTCGCAGAATAAAAATAAAGTTACGTTCCTGGCAGATGGGGTTACGAATTTTCAACCGGAGATTGGATTTGGCGGCTTAAACAATTATGCGATTGTGGGTCAGCCTTACGGAGTGTTTTATGGCTCTGCCTGGAAACGAAATGGCAACGGAGATTTATTGCTGGATGGAAATGGACTTCCCCAGGTAACCTCCACCGCACAGGTATTAGGGAATCCTTATCCTAAATGGATAATGAATATCAACAATACATTTACTTACAAAAATTTGTCTTTTGGCTTTTTATGGGATTTCCGCCAGGGAGGAGATGTATGGAACGGAACCGAACAAAGCCTGAATACCAAAGGAAAAACCGCCCAGACTGCGGATAGAAATCAAACGTACGCTATTGATGGAGTATATGATGAAGGTACACCGCTTCACGGGCAGCATACCACCATCCACCTTCCGGGGTATGATGGCAGTGGTTCGGATTACTGGACCTATTTTAAAGGACAAAACGGAGCAGATGAAAGTGCAGTTCAGGATGGAGGATGGATTCGCCTGCGCTCTGTAAGCTTGAGTTACCGTTTTGATTTAACAAAAAAAGAAAAGAAATATGTCTTCAAATATGTGGACCTTGGAGTGAGTGGAAGAAACCTATGGCTGAAAACAAAATATACCGGTGTTGATCCTGAAACAAGCCTTACAGGTGCGGGTTCCAATATTAAAGGATTGGATTATTTCAATAACCCGGGAACAAAGTCTTATTTTATCAGCCTTAAAGTGGGCATTTAATTTATTAACCTTAAAAAAACAAGAAAATGAAAAAGATATATATAGTTTTAATAACAGTTCTTTTGCTTAGCGGGTTTAATTCCTGCAAAAAAGGAGACGATTTGTATGTAAACCCTAATGCGCCTTTGTCGGCAACACCAGCATCCATGTTATCTGCCTGTGAGGTAGGAACATTTAATTGCCTTGAAAGCGGTTCGGTTCGGATTGCAAGTATATTTATGCAAAACAGTTCAGGTGTTGGCAATCAAATGGTACAACCGGAAAAATATCAGCCTATAGAAAGTGATATGGATAATTACTGGAATACCCTTTATCCGAACATGCTGAATTGTAAAATGATTGGCGATTTGTACGGAGCTAAAGACCCCATTTATAAAGGAATTGCGGAAGTTTTAATGGCAATGAACCTTGGCCTGGCTACTGATATGTGGGGAGATGTACCATATTCTGATGCTTTCCAGGGCGCATCGGGCAATCTTACCCCTCATTATGATGCGCAGCAAAGTATATTGACAGATATTCAAAACCTTTTAGACGGAGCAATCTCCGACCTTGCAAATACTACCAACAATGGGTTACCTTCGAGTGATGATTTTGTTTTTGGCGGAAATACTGCCAATTGGACAAAAGTTGCATGGACGTTGAAAGCAAGGTATTACATGAGGTTAAGTAAAAAACCAGGTTTTGATGCTAATATTGTACTTTCCGATTTAACTAATGGTCTTGTATCTAATGCCGATAATTTTTATGCGGTACATGGGTCCGCGGGTCCTGAAGGTAATCAATGGGCTTCCTTTTTAGATAACCGGTTCGGGTATATTGTTGCCAATCAAACCTTGATTGATTCGATGGGAAACATGCTGGACCCGCGCACTCCTTATTATTTTGATACAACTGGAGAAGGAAATGTGGCAGTTGGAAATGTGATTGGAAACTTGAATGCAGGGGTTTCTAATTGGGGTCCTTATGTAGGAGGTCTTAGCCCGGCTGGTAGCACTAATCAAAGCAAAAATATTGTGCTGGTATCTTATGCCGAAGCTTTATTTTTAAAGGCAGAAGCAGAAGTGCGGTTGTCGAATGCAGGAGCTACTGCCGATTTGAATGCTGCCATTACTGCTTCCATTTCGGAAGTAACAGGAACACCTTTTGCAGGAACACTTCCTGTTATCTATACTGCGGCTAATACTTCCCTTCACACTGTTATTCTTGAAAAGTGGAAAGCAATGTTTGCCGACCCTGTTGAATCGTATTCTGATTACAGAAGAACAGGGTTCCCGGTTTTGATGATTAATCCAATAGGTTTATTAGAATATATTCCAAAACGATTACCAACTCCTGAACAGGAACGCACCACCAACCCGAATGCTCCTACTCCTTCGTTAGGAACTCCTGTGTGGTATGCGCAATAGTTAGTGTTGTTTGACATAAAAAAATCCCGCCCTGCAAAATAGGGCGGGATTTTTTGTGTAAACTAAACGCTAAGATTAACGCACAATATTTATTTTCTTTACTATCTTTTCTGTTGCGGTTGTAATTTGTACAAAATACAAACCATTGGCTTCCTTTGTTAAATCAATAGAATAAATTCCGTTAGAAATAGTAGTATATATTTTTTCGGAAACTATTTTACCTAAAAGATTTATAATCTTAACAGAAACAGTTTGCGGAAAGGTTAAGTTACTAGCAAGATTAAACAATCCATTGGACGGGTTAGGATAAATATTGAAAGTGGGAATAATTTCGTTATTATCAGCAATTCCCACAGAAGAGTTGGGATTAAATCCGTTTAATGTTCCTGTTGTGTTAGTGCCTAAAGGGTCGAGCCAGTGCTTTAACTGGGTAGTGTTGGTGCCGCCCCCTAACCAGGACATAGCAAATTTACCATAGGAATCAACCATGTTTGACCCCGTATTTCCACACTGAGAAGGACCTCCATGCAATTGCCCTACTATTCTATGGTTTTGGTCGTAAAGTGGGGAACCTGATGAGCCGGGCTCGGTACAGCCGGTTGTCCAAAGCCCTACCTGCCAATGGCTGTTAGCGGGTGTGCCGGTCCAGCTTACCGAAGTGCAGGAATTAGCAGCAACCGATATTTTTTTGATATCACCGCTTGGATGATGAATGCCGGTGGCTGTAGTTGCAGGGGTATTTATATTTGACCAGCCTGAAAAATAAGTTCCGTAAGATGCAGGAATAGTACCGTTTGATAAGCCACCTGTAATTTCTACAAGGCTAAAATCTGAATTGGCACTTGATGCTCTTTGAACTCCACCTGTTAACGATTGAGTGGTGGAAGGTGAAGAGCCGGGGTTGCTGCAGGTGGGAGCTTCCCAGTTGAAACGGAATACCCACGTATTAAAACCGGAAGAACCACAATGGTTAGCTGTTAAAATATATGGTTTTCCATCCTGGGGCACATCGTTCACCAATGCTCCGGTACAAAACTCACTTCCACCGGAAACAAGACAAACAACTGATTTTTTTTCGTTTTGCCAGTTTGTACCTGTAGGACAATTAACATTTACCTGGCAACTTCCGGAATTGCCAAAAGATTTTACATAATCCACAACTCCTCTGTAACCATGTGTAACTCGAAACAAATTTATTCTTCCCAGGTTAACCACTTGTGCAGGTTCGTAATATTCAAGAACTATGTTTTCTCCGGGAATCAAATCTGTTGCAAATGCCTTATCTTCCTGGTTGTTTACATTGGTAAAAGCACCAATTACAAAATCGCCAGAACCATTATATACAAATAAAGAAGCTCCATTTGGCATAAAAAAATCATCGAAAGCTAAATTAATAGTTTGAGCATTGGTGCAGGTAATTCCCAGTTTCCACAACCTGTCGCCATTTGCGAGGGTTGTCCAACTGCCTGAATTAGCAAGATTGAAATCTACAAAATGATTATATCCGAAACGAAATGGTCCTTTGCTTTGATCGTTTATTGCATCTTGTGCTTTTAAAGCATCTAAATCGAAAGAAGGCATGGTTACAGTTTGAAATGCTGCTTTTGCTTCTGTGTGGCTAAAGCTATAGGGAGTTCCGCCCTGACTAAGTTGTGCGCTTGCAGTATTCAATAGTGCTGATGCCAGGATGAATGCCGATAGTAAAAGTTTTTTCATAATAAATTAATGGATTTAATAGTGAGAAATATGATTTTAGAGATTTAAG
>JANYDQ010000156.1 GCA_025363555.1 Bacteroidota bacterium
GAATTACTATATAAATGTAGGTTTGTAATAGAACGAACCAATGCTTGGCTGGACGCCTTTAAAGCTCTTTTGGTGCGTTTTGAAACAAATAAAATTCACTGGAAAGCACTACATTTATTAGCCTTTACCGTTATTTTATTACGTCAACTTTAAACAACTTCGATTAATAAAATGCAGTATATGCGTAAAATATATTTAATTCTGTTGGTTTTTGGGATTGTTCAAAATGGTTTTGGACAGCTAAACCCAATTAAGCAGTTTACTGCGGACCCGATTAAATTTTTGGAGGAGGTTCATACTATGTTTGAAGTGTCCGGGATGGATAAAAAAGAGGTGAAGGAATTTATGGAACAGTTTACTGCTGTTTGGAACTCTCCAAAATACAGTGAAAATTTGAAACAATCTACTTATAGTTCGTGCAATTTGATGTTGAAGAAAAAACTCAGGATTTTGCCAGAATACAAAAGTTACCTCGCTTCAATAATGAATTTTGTGAATTCGAACCAAACGGAGTTGAGTTTTATCAGGTGGCAGGAGTGTATTAATAAAATTTTGAATGGAAAAAGTCTGAAGTTTTTTTCCGACTATCTGCAAATGAGTGAGAATTTATTTGCTTCTAATACTTTTTATAAATCCACTGTAATCTCTTATGCATCTAATAATAATCAATACATTTTCGAATTTGATAGTGTTCCGAAAGTAATTTTTAAGAGTTTAAATCTTCGCTGTATAAATAACCAGAACGACAGCGGGGTAGTGTATGATACGCGAGGGGTTTATTATCCATACAAAGGAATATTTGTTGGGCAGGGTGGAACCGTGTTTTGGACACGGGTAGGATTTCCTACAGAAAAGGTGTGGGCGGAATTAAAAAAATACCAGGTTTCGTTGAAGACTTCAGGCTTTTCGGCAGATTCGGTGCTTTTTTATAATAAGAATTATTTTACCAATCCACTTTTGGGACAGTTGAATGAGAAAGTGGTTTCGGAAAAGGGAGCAAATATTTCTTACCCCCGTTTTGATTCGTATAGTAAACGTATGGGAATTAAAAATATTGCAAAAGGGGTAGATTATGAAGGTGGTTTTAGCCAGCGGGGAGAGAAGTTTTTGGGTTCGGGTAATAAAGAGGAGGATGCAAAACTTATTTTTTACAAAGATGGAAAGAGGTTTTTGGTTGTAGGCGCCCAACTGATGGGTATTACAGAAGATAAATTGTTTGCTGAGCAGGCGAATATAAAATTTTATTTTGATAAAGATTCGATTACTCATCCAAGTTTGAGTTTTAAATTTATTACTAAAACAAGGCTGTTATCTCTGAACCGGACAAATGCAGGTATTTCCAAATCGCCATTTATTAATACCTTTCATAAGGTGGATATGTATTTTGAAGAATTGGAATGGGTGATTGATGATCCGAAAATTGATTTAAAAATGCTGGTGGGGAATACGCAGGAAGATGCAAATTTTGAATCGCGTTCGTATTTCAGAACCGATAGATATGACCAGTTACAGGGTATAGACCCTGTGAACCCATTGATACAGATGCGGGATTATATTAAAAAGAATAATGATATTCGTGATTTTACAGGAGACGAATATTCAAAATATGTAAAAATTGCTGCTTATGATGTTCGTCCTAATTTGGTTCGGTTATCCACTTATGGATTTATAACTTACGATGCTGAAACGGATAAAGTACATGTTACGGAAAAGTTATTCGATTTTATAGCCGACAGGGCGGGAAGGATAGATTATGATGTGATTCAGTTTCCGTCCGTGGTGCGGGGTTCTGTAAATGCGTCAATTAATTTGTTGAATTACGATATGGCTATATATGGAGTGAAACAAATCGGGATGAGTGATTCTCAAAATGTGGTAATATACCCGGCAGAGCAAAAAATTATTTTGAAAAAAAACAGGGATTTTACTTTTGCAGGAGTTGTACATGCGGGGCGTTTCGATTTTTTCGGAAAAGAATTTTCGTTTGATTATGATAAATTTATTATTAATCTAAAAAATGTGGATTCGCTTCGTATGTTGGTAAAATCGAGGGAAAAGGATGCGTATGGTGATTATCCCCTGGTGAAATTGAAAACAGTGATAGAAAATATTAATGGCAGCCTTGAAATTGATAATCCGGCTAACAAGTCGGGTAGAAAGAACTTTCCGAGGTATCCCATATTTAATAGTTTTAAAGATTCATATGCTTTTTACAACAAAAAACAAATTCAAGGCGGAAAATATACAAAGGATAAGTTTTATTTTCACCTGGAACCTTTTCAGATAGATAGTTTGGATAACTTTTCGAATGAAGGTTTGAATTTTAAGGGAGATATGGTATCAGCAAATATTTTTCCCACATTTAAAGAAACATTGACACTTCAACCTGATTATTCTTTAGGATTTGTAACTCAAACTCCGCCCGGAGGATATGCAATGTATGGCGGAAAGGGAATTTACACGAGTGCCATTAAATTAAGCAATCAAGGTTTACGCGGAGATGGAACGCTTAATTATATAACGTCTGTAAGCAAGTCGAACGATTTTATATTTTATCCCGATTCCACTAATGCTATAGCGCAAGTGTATGATGTGAAGGAGCAAAAAACAAATCCGCAGTTTCCTCAAGTTCATGGAGAAGATGTAAAAACACATTGGATGCCGTTGAAAGATGTGATGTATGCATATAATAATAGGGATAAAAAGTTTTTGCAGTATAATGGTCAGTCACAATTTACGGGTAGATTAACACTTACGCCAAAAATGCTGTATGGAACAGGTTATGCAGATTTTGTAAATGCAAAGCTGGAAGCGAAATGGATGAAATTTAAACAGAATACATTTGATTCGGATACGGCAAACTTTAGCTTGAAAGCGAGCGAAGTTACTGCTTTGGCTTTTTCTACCCTGAACGTAAATTCTCACATTGATTTTGAGAAGCGATTAGGCGAATTCAAATCGAACGGAAAAGGTTCGATTGTTAAATTTCCTATCAATCAATACATTTGTTTTATGGATAAATTCAAATGGTTTATGGATGCAAGTATAATTGAACTGGGTGCTGATAAAGCAACTGCTGCTCAAAATTCGGGAAACGATTTGGATTTGGAGGGACCGGAATTTATTTCTGTTCATCCGAAACAGGACTCGTTGCGTTTTCAATCACCAAGGGCGCGCTATGATTTAAAGAAATTTGTTATATCTGCAATGGATGTAAAATACATCAATGTGGCGGATGCGCGTATATATCCTGATGACGGAGATGTTGTGATAGGAAGAGATGCGGTAATGAAAACGTTGACGAGTGCTAAAATTGTTGCTAATGCGGTTACTCAATATCACCACTTGTATAACTGTACTGTTAATATATATGCGCGTAAAAATTATGCGGGCTCCGGTTTTTATGATTATATAGACGAACTGAAAGCCAAACAAACTTTTTATTTCAGTGATGTGAGTGTAGATACCACATATCAAACCTATGCGGAGACGGAGATAAAAGATTCTTCCAAATTTAAATTAAGCCCTAATTTTGAGTTTAAAGGAAAAGTGAAATTGAAAGCTACAAATCAGTTTCTTGTATTTGCCGGAGCAACAAGTATAGATCACGATTGCGCTTCCATTCCTAAAACGTGGATAAAGTTTGAATCGGAAATAAATCCAAACAATATTTACATTCCGATTCCTAAAGAACCATTAAATCTGGCAGGCAAGCCCATTGCAGCATCAATGATGGTAACTACAGATTCAACTCATTTTTACTCTGCATTTTTATCACCCAAAATTTCTACAGGGGATGCTTTTGTTTTGCCTGCGGATGGGTTTTTGTATTTCGACAAAACTTCGCACGAATATCAAATATCAAATAAGGAAAAGTTGGTGGAACGTTCGTTGCCCGGAAACTATTTGAGTTTGAATAAATCTAATTGTAAGGTTTATGGAGAAGGGAAAATAAATTTGGGAGGCGATTTTGGACAGGTAAAACTGGAATCTTTCGGAAGTGCTAATCACTTTTTGATTCCCGATACCACTGTTTTTGATATGTTAATGTCGCTCGATTTTTTCTTTAACGATAACGCAATTGATAAAATGGCGGATGATATAAATGGTAATGCTGATTTGAAACCAACTGAATTTACGCGTCCTGTGTTTGAAAAAGGTATGCGTGAAATGCTGGGTAAGGAACAGGCGGATAAACTTATTTCGCAACTTAACTTATACGGTTCTTTCAAAAAAGTGCCGGACGAATTAAGAAAAACTTTATTTATTAATGATATAAAAATGAAATGGAACAAGGAAACCCGTTCATATACTTCTACCGGGAAGATTGGAATTGGTAACATTAATAAGACTCAATTAAATAAATACGTTGGTGGGCGAATTGAAATTATTAAAAAACGCGGTGGTGATATCTTAAATATTTACCTGGAGTTAGATGCTAACAACTGGTATTACTTTAATTATACCCGCGGGACTATGTTAGCTGTTTCTTCCAACGAAGCATTCAATACATTGATTAAGGAAATGAAGCCGGATAAGCGTGAAAAGGCTGGAGATAAAGATAAAAAGGAACAGAATTATTATTTTAATATATGTCCGCCAACAAAGAAAATTCAGTTCCTGCGTAAATCCCAAAGTGATCAGTGATAACGGTAACTAACATATTGTTTTTATTACTTGCCTATTTGTTAGGTTCTATTCCTTCTGCGGTGTGGATTGGAAAATATTTTTATCAAACTGATGTGCGCGAATACGGAAGCGGTAATGCAGGTGCTACGAATGTTTTTAGGGTTCTTGGAAAAAAAGCAGGTATTCCCGTTCTGTTGCTCGATGTAATTAAGGGCTTTGCGGGTGTGTCGGTTGCTTATTTCAGCAGTTATGCCAAAGGTAGCAACCAGTTAACCGATTTACAACTGGTACTTGGTATTGCGGCCCTGGTAGGGCATATATTTCCTGTGTTTGCGCAGTTCAGAGGCGGCAAAGGAATTGCTACTTTGCTTGGCATTATTTTAGCCATTCATTTGTATGCTGGTTTAATTTCGATGGGCGTGTTTATTATTGTATTATTAGTTTTCAATTATGTTTCTTTAGCTTCTATCGTTTCATCCATTTTTTTTCCGTTTATCATCCTCATCATTGACAAAGTTTGTAAACAGCATTGCCAGGATATGACTTTGATTCCGGTTCTTACCAAACCTTTAATTGTTTTTTCCATATTAATTCCTATTATGGTTTTAATTACCCATCAAAAAAATATTGAACGATTATTGCGAAGAGAAGAATCAAAATCGAAATTGATTAGAAAAAAGAAAAAAGCATCAAAATCTGCAGAAGTTGAACTTGATTAATATATTGCCTTGAATTTTAAATATCTTATTGCCTTAGCAAACATAACCTTTATTTTATTATTTGTTTGTGAAAATGCTTTCTCACAAAACACAATTACCATTACCGGAATTGCTTACGACAAAAACGACAACAAACTTCCACTTCCAAAATTGATGATAATAAACACACGAACCAACAACGGCTTGTTTGCTGATGCGGAAGGAAAATTTTCAATTACTGCCCGACAAACGGATACCATTTTGTTTTCCTCCATAGGTTTTTTGATTAAGAAAATATGTCTGAAAGATTCTGTTCCTAAAAAGCAATATAACATTGAGGTGCCTATGTTGAAGCTTCAATACACTCTGAAAGAAATTTCCGTTTTTGCTACGCGGGATTTAAGCGATATTCAAAAGGACATTAATAAGCTGGGAGTAAAACACGATTATTTAGTAGAAGGACTTAATGGATTTGCCAGCCCTATAACCTATTTATACGAACGATTTAGTAAACGCGAACGCTCCAAACGGAACGTAGCAGAAATGGAAAACGAAGATTTGAAGCGCGATGTTTTAAAGGATTTATTCCGCTTGTATGTAAAGCATGAAATAATTGATTTGACCGATGAAGAATTTGATGCCTTTATTAAATACCTTAATTTTAGTGATGATTTCATTCAAAATGCTTCGCAGTTTGAATTAACAATGGCTATAAAAGGGAAATTCGAAAGTTTTAAATATCGTTGGAAATAAATAATTCCATTACCTTTGTATCTCCATGAAAGATGTTTTTCTTTACTATATTATTTGTCTGGCTTGTCTCAAGGTTGATTAGTGCTTTCAGCTCCGGCAAAACCAAACAACAAACTACTGCTTTTGATTCTTCACCCAAAAATTATAAAAGAGAGGGAGAAACTTCTGTTGCCTATATTCCGCCAAAATCGAAATCAATAAATGATAACGCAGGTGAATATGTGGATTATGAGGAAATAAAATAATTCAAGTTCTAAATTCTTATATCTAAATTATAAGGAAATCCCGAGTTTGTGGAGGGTGCATTCTAACTGAAACTCGTTATAAATATTTTATATTACTTATTACTTTTTTAATTTCCCTTTGTCATATTTCGCATGAGGTTATAAAACAATTTCGGAAAAAACTGTTTTACATACACCGAAAATATTTCGTAGTTCCCCACAAATTTATGATTGCAGTCGCTTTTAATTGCGCTTACAATGCCCTTTGCACAGTCCTTTGCCGACATTCCTTTTTCCTGGGCATCACTTTTAATTCCGTATTCACTTCCATCTTCTTTCAAAAGTTTAGTACTTACATCGGTATTTATAAAGCCCGGACTAACTATCAACACCGAAATATTATCCTTAAATAATTCCTGCCTTAAAGATTCGAAGTAACCATACAGCGCGTGTTTCGAAGCCGAGTAAGTAGAGTAGAGGGGCATTCCGTATTTTCCCATGATGCTGGTAACAATCACCAGTTTGCCGCTTTGTTGCTGTTGCATTTGTTTTGCAACAGCTTTAGTAAGATTAATCGTTCCGAAAAAATTCACCTCCATCACTCTTCTGTCCACTGCAGTTGGAGTATTCACAGCCAATGTACGATGCCCCATTCCGCTGTTGTTTATCAAAATATCTATTCTGCCGAAACGCTCCATCACCTTCTGTACTTTATCCTCCACGTGTTCCGTATCACCCAAATCCAAATGCAAAACAAAAACATTTTTCTTATCACATTTACAATTCCCTGCCACTCTTTCCAACTCGTCTGTTCTTCTTGCCGACAGAATAACCTTGGCACCCTCTTCAACACATTGGTATACCAAAGCCTCACCAATACCCGATGATGCGCCAGTAATCCAAACGATTTTATCTTTTAATTCCAAACTGTAATAATAATTTATTTTTTCTCTGTGGTTCTTTGTGTCTTCTCTGTGCAACTCTTTGTAACAAAAAAACTATCTCGTTTTTTAGATATTAGAATTTAGAATTTCCTAGGTTATTTCTTATTCTTATCCTGAAAATCCAAACTCTTCACCCCAATCATCTTCAAAAACTTTTTAATATTTATTTTCAACGTTTCTTTAATCTCCGTTACAGCAGTCTTGGTCATACTTTCATCCGGGCGAGATTTAAAACGCGAATCCCTGTATACAAAATCTTTGCCAGCCGGAGTATAATAGTAACAATAAAAAGACTTACGACTTTTCCCCTCCGGAATATTAATTTTCGCATAACCGTGATACGAAGTTTCATCCGTAACCATAATTGCTGCCTGGTTAAAATAAGGCATCACCCTCGAAACACAATTCTTCACATCTTTATCCCAAAACTCCAGTGCCCCGCCATACTCATCTTTCCAGTTCTTGTTCAGATAAATCAACAAATTAATTCTCCGGTGCAACTTAGCTGCCGGATTCATATTTATATCCACATGCACATCTACAAAACTGCCGGGACCACCCTGGTGCACCCCCGAACCCAGCGAATCGTAAGTAGAACTTAACCCCTCAATACCCGTTACCTCACTCATCCACTTATACATTTCATCCGAATTCAAAAAATCCCGCAACTCATTAAACTGCGGGTGATACCTATCCAAATGATACTCCTCCGACTTGTTTTCATTAATACTTTTTCGCCTTACATTCAACGTATCCAGCTTTGGAAAATTTTCGTACAGCGTATTTGCGACATCATTTAACAAAAAATCGGGCAAGGCAACATGTTTACATGGCTGCGCATCCATAAAGGCATTGCGTATTTCTTTCTTTTTCTCCTCACTTAAATAAGCGGGATTGATTAAATTTTTCATATCATCATATTTTTAATTGCGCAAAAGTAATAAAATTGCAAACAGTGCACCAAAACAATGTACCACTATTATTGTATAACTGCTATAGGGCTTAAATGGGTTTACTATTGGTATGAAATAGGGTCTATAGGTTAAAAATGGGGGGCAATGTTTATAAATCGGGTTGCTATTTAATGACAATGCACCAACTCGCAAAGCAGCGTTCGCTTTAATTTTTAAAATTGGGAAATGGAAAAAAATGACTTTTGTGAGTTTTGAAGAATGGCTTATGAAAAATTAACGGTTCGTAAAGATTTAGATTTATATATTTACAATTTATCTGATTACTTTTGTATTCGATTTAGAAAAAGCAGGAAATTAGTATGAAAAGTGGTTTGAGAAATAGTTTTTTAGTTGTATGTTTCTTGTTGTTTATCGTTTCTGCCAATGGTCAGTTAACGGCTGATGCGGGTAATAATTATACAATTTGTCCGGGGGATAGTGTTGTTCTTGGCGGTGCGACTCCTGCTTCGGGGGGGATTATGCCTTATACTTATCACTGGGCTCCGGCTACAGGGCTAAGCAGTACAACAGTGGCACATCCCATAGCTTTTCCTTCGGTTTTAACAACTTATACTTTAACGGTAACTGACGATACAAATGCAGTAAGCACGGATGCCGTATCCGTGGCGCTGAAATATATTAACAAGGTGAATGCGGGTAATGATATAAATATTTGCCAGGATGGATTTACCACTCTTGGGAGTAATTATAACATTACGGGGCAAGGGGTAACTTATTCCTGGGCTCCTGCCGGAAGCCTGAACTATGATACCGTGCCTCGCCCCATTGCTACCCCTCTGCAAACTACTACTTACACTCTTACTGCAACAATGCCGGGGTGTGATGTAAAAGTTGACTATATAACGGTTTCGATAATAAATATTGCCATTAGTGCGGGAAATGATACTACTATTGCAGAAGGACAAACTATAGAATTGCATGCTACGGGAGGATTTTTTTACTATTGGTCTCCATCGCCTTCGCTTACTAATGCTTATGCCCCAAACCCGGATGTGGAACCGGTAGTTACCACTACATATTATGTTTGGGCAGAAACGTTTACACATCAATGCGGTAGAGGAGATTCTGTAACGGTGAATGTTATAAAAGGTGACCAGGTTTATTTTTATAACACGTTTACTCCAAATGGTGATGATATAAACGATACATGGTATATTGGTAATATCTGGAAATATCCGAACAATACTTTGCAGGTATTCAATAGAAACGGGCAATTGGTTTTCAGGCAGGAAGGGTATGCTAATACGTGGGATGGGAGAGCATTTGGACAGGACCTGCCTGCGGCTACTTATTTTTATATCATGGATTTAGGTAACGATAGGGGTGATACTTATCACGGAACGGTTACAATTGTAAAATAACAAAGGTGCAAAACGAAAAGTGAAAAAGTCTATATTATATTTATTGTTATTTGCAGGGGGAAATGTGTATGCACAGCAAATGCCTTTTTATTCGCAATATCGGAGCAATATCTTTTTGCTTAATCCTGCCCTTGCCGGAACAAAGCGCAATATTGATGCACGAATAGGATACAGGTTGCAATGGGCGGGCTATGAAGGGGCTCCTCGAACATCTGCTGTGAGTGTTAACAGCCGTTTTTTTAAAGGTAAAATGGGTGCCGGCTTATGGATGGTGCAGGATAAAAGTGGTCCTTCGAAACAAAGCAACCTTGGTGCTTCTTATGCTTATCATATTCGCTTTCCTGACTGCGAATTGTCGGCTGGGTTAGGAGGTATGTTTACCAAATACACTTTAACTGGTGATGATATTACACTTCATAATACCCACGACCCTTCAATAAATCAATACATAAGCAGCAGTGTATGGGTGCCTGATGCTACCGCGGGAATTTATTTGTATAACGACCGTTTTCATATTGGGGCTGGAGTATTGCACCTTTTGCAGGGAAAAGCAAAATTATATCCGCATGATTCATTAAAACACGGAAGAATACCATTCAAATATCATGTTAACTTTTCTGTAGGTTATAACTTTGCTCAAAATCCGGATTATGTTTGGGAAAGCAGCGTTTTGGCAACGTATATAACGGGTGTTCCTATTTTTCTTGATTATACCTTGCGTTTGCACATTAAACAAAAAATGTTGTGCGGATTGTCGCTAAGGCTGCACGATGCGGTGGCTTTGCATTTAGGAGCAACTTTTATGGAAGATTTTCAAGTGACTTATTCGTATGATTTTTTAATTAGCAAATTGCGAAGGACCAACAGCGGTTCTCATGAAATAATGCTTGCTTATAGCTTTAATAAAAACAAGGGCAGGGGTCACGGGCGATTGGATAATCAATTTTTGAAACAGAAATATGGATATATGTTTTAATAGCTATGAATTGCTAATGGTTATAAAATAATGATTTTAAAAATAGTTGTATTTTATGAAAAACAAACCTTCTAGAGTATTAATGGTTCGACCGGTTCGATTCGGTTTTAACAGGGAAACAACTGCTACGAATTTATTTCAAAAAAACGATAAAAAATTAACTTCAAAGCAAATTCAGAGTAACGCTTTGAAAGAATTTTCTGCTTTGGTGAAATTGCTAACTGAAAACGAGATAGAAATAGAAGTGATAAAGGATACTGCTGCACCTGTTACACCTGATTCTGTTTTTCCAAACAATGTTATTTCATTTCATATGATTGAAATTTTTTCGATGCAGGTCCCTGCGGAATTAAATTTTCCTAACGATATGATAATAATGAAAAATGCTAAAGTAACCGTTCTATACTCCATGATGGCTAAAAACAGGCGAAAGGAAAGAAAAAAGGGAATACTAAATAAAACTAAAGGATATAAAATAGTATTTGATTTGTCTGCTAACGAAACAAAAGATGTTTTTTTGGAAGGAACTGGAAGCATTGTGTTTGATTATGAAAACAGGTTGGCGTATGCCTGCCACTCGCCTCGTACAAGCATGAGTTTGTTAGAAATGCTTTGTAAGCAGTTGGCTTATTCTGTGGTAAGTTTTCATGCAGCAGATAAAAAAGGAAATGATATTTATCACACTAACGTAATGCTTTGTATAGGTAAAGGTTTTGCAGTAGTTTGTGAAGAATCTGTGAAAAACAAAGAGGAGTTATTTACATTGATGAAGTCATTGATTGATACCGATCACCGGATTATTACAATTGATTATAAGCAACTGAAAGCCTTTGCGGGTAATATGTATCAATTGTTTAATAAGAAAGGAAAAAGTTTTATTGTAATGAGCGAACAGGCTTATGTGTCGTTGCATAAAAAACAAATTTCTTCACTTAAAAAATTTGGAAAAATAATACATACTCCTCTTTATACGATTGAAAAATATGGAGGAGGGAGTGCAAGATGTATGATTGCTGATGTGCGCTGTTAGATGTTCAGTAATTGATTAACATATATTATTAGTCTATTAGTATTAATTCATAATTTTAAAAGCGATGCCTTCATTTGATATTGTAAATAAAGTAGATGCTCAATTACTGGATAACTCCATTAATGTAGCAAAGAGAGAAATTATTAATCGCTTCGATTTTAATGGTTCTAAAAGTGAAATTACGCTGGACAAAAAAGCAATGGTGATTTCCATATTAACAGAGGATGATATGCGTATGGAATCTATTATAAACGTTATTCGTCAGCGAATGATAAAACAAAACCTGAATCCGCTTTGCCTTGATTTTGGAAAAGAAAAAGTGGCTTCGGGCTTTATGATAAAGAAAGAGGTGAAGGTGAAAGAGGGGATAGATAAGGAGGTGGCGCGAAAAATAATAAAGGATATAAAAGACTCCAAACATAAAGTGCAGGCGCAAATGATGGACGACCAGGTGAGAGTAACGGGAAAAAAGATTGATGATTTGCAGGATGTTATTTCCCTGATGAGAACAGGAACTTACGATTTGCCTTTGCAGTTTGTGAATATGAAATAAGAATTAAATATTTTACAACTATTATAATTCCCTTTATTTTTTTCTGATTCCAACTTTGTTTGCCTCGCATTCATTGCAATATTGTCTTTCGTCACATCCGGTAATGTTGGTACAGGCGAAAGGGCATACATCATTTTTGTGTTTCTGATAAACCGCTTCGCTGTAACAGGCAGGTGGATTTTTTTTGCAGGATGGCGTGATAATGTAAAGTAGAATAAACGTTAGAGTAAGGATTGGTTTCATTTATATATATTTTTATAATGACGATTTTACAAAGGTAATAAAAAAAATGTTTTTGTGATTTACAGTTCAATGGGTGCTATTTAATTACATTTGTGTAAATTATTTAAAATTAATCGTTATGAAAAAAATATTTCTGTCGGCAATTATTGCTGCGTTTTTAACATCCTGCAGTCATACCACTTCTAAAGACACCGAAGAGAGTGCTCCCAAAAATTATAATAAAACGGATACCATAAAGTATCCGTATAAAGCAAGAAATTCGTCCGATTTAGTATTGTCATCACATCCTGAATATGTCCAAAAAATATTGACAGTTTGGAAAATGTATGAAACCAACCAGGTAGATAAAATGCGTCCTTACTTTGCCGATACCGTTACTTACGATGATGCAAAAGGAAATCATTATAACGGAACAGCGGAAACAATGCTGGAAATGGCGCAAAAGGAAATAGACAAATTAGATTCCCTGCGGTTCGACATCAGTATGTGGGAGAGCGTTCATTCAAACGATAAGAATGAAGATTGGGTAAATATTTGGAGTGCCGAAAGAACGTATCCTAAAAACGGAAAACCCGATACCACCCTGATTTGTGAAAAATGGATGATAAAGGATGGAAAGATAAATTACTTTAATCAATATTCTCAAAAATTGCCAAAGCTTAAACAAGCAAAAGAGAAACATTCGGAAGCCAAAGCAGAAAAGGAAACACCGGGAAAAGAAAAAAAATCGCGGGTAAAGAAAAAACGCAGAGGAAATAAATAGGAGCAAGTAGTTTTTTGAAAAGGTTATGGGTAGTTGCTTTTTTCGTTATTTTATAAAGCATACATGCGCAAAGCAAATAGCACTTCCTAACCAATAAACTAATGATTATCTTTGCCCTGTTTTTAAAAACATGTGCGCACAAAACAAAAACAGTCATCCTTTTATAATGGTTATAGTACTTGCCGTTGGTATGCTTTGCGCTTCGCAATTTAATACCCGGCTAAAAGTACTGCATTTCGAAACAAAAAAGATAGATGCCCTTTCGGAGGTGATGCTTAAAGAAAAAGCAAAAAAAGTTCCTCTTCCTCAACTTATTTTAAGCAAAGATTTAATTAATAAAATAATTAAAAAAGAAAATGACGTGATTGCTCTTCATCAGCTGGATGCATCTAACATTGATAACACAGAGTCGGATACTTCTTCTGCTCTTGCTCATTTTTTCTTTGCATTAAATGAAACAAAAAAACACAAACGTAAGGTTCGCATCGCTTATTTTGGCGACTCGATGATAGAAGGGGATTTGATAACGCAGGATTTGCGGGATTGTATGCAGGATAATTTCGGTGGGGCAGGCGTAGGGTATGTTCCGGTCACTTCTATTGTTTCCGGCTTCCGAACCAGCATTACTCATACCTTTAGCGGATGGACCACCTACAATCTGGTGAACAGCGCCCCTCCCAACCATAAGCTCGGTATTTCAGGATATTGTTTTGTTCCCAATGCGTATAGCTCTGCTGATACTAATAGTGCCAATTCAAACTCGTGGGTGCGATATGCGCCTGTAAATCGAAAACACATTGATAAGTTTTATGAAACAAAATTGCTTTACGGAAAATCAGAAGGAAACAATTACGTTGTGATTAATGGTACCCATTACAAGCTGGATGAAAAAAATACGGTGAACCAGTTGGTAATAAATAGTGATGGCAACTGTAAAAGTATCAACGCAAACTTTCAATGTCAAACTCCAATTGATATTTACGGTTTTAGTATGGAAAGCGACAGTGGTGTGTTTGTAGATAATTTTTCGTTTCGTGGAAATACGGGAATGTCTATTAGTAAAGTAACACAGCGGATGTATTCGGAAACCAATACATGTTTGGGCTATGATTTAATTGTACTGGAATATGGATTAAATGTGGTTTCACCTGCCGTTACAGATTTTTCCTGGTACGAAAACGGAATGACCAATACCATCAAACACATTCGCGAAAGTTTTCCGGGAGTAAGCATTTTGTTGATTTCTGTGGGAGATAAAAGCTTCAGAAACGAAGGCAGTTACGAAACCGACCCGAGTGTCCCCTTGTTGGTTTCTACCCAAAAAAGAATGGCAAAGCAAAACAATCTTGCTTTCTGGAGTTTATACGATGCTATGGGAGGAAGCGGCTCTATGGTAAAATGGGTGGAAGGCGATACTACTTTTGCCAACAGCGATTACACTCACTTTAATGGTAAAGGAGCGCACAAAGTAGGTAAACTATTGTATTCAAAATTGATGAGCCAGTATTGCGATTACAATAAAAAACAACATCATAAACTGGATGAAATAACTGAAAAGTCGTTTGGTACTGTTTTAAATAAATAATTTGAGACCTCACTCTCATTTTCTTTCTTTGAAAAACTATTTTGTTTATTACCTATTAACTATTACCTGTTGCCTTTTGTTTATTTTTTCTTTAAATGCTCAACCTGCCGATTCTCTTTCCATAGAAAAATATCCCTTTATTAGCGAAGCTAAAAACAAAATTGAAAACGACAGTTCGTCTTTAACTTCTTTTTATGAAAAATTAGCACTACGGGAACAAAACCAAATCAACCGAGTTACTATTACTCATATTGGGGATTCGCACATACAGGCAGATATATTTTCAGGAACCATTCGTCAGGAACTACAATTAAAATTCGGTAATGCCGGGCGTGGACTGGTGTTTCCATATCGCGTTGCGAAAAGTAATGAGCCTTCCTCCTATAAAACTACCACTAATACAATATGGGATGCAAAAAGAAATGTGTTTTACGAAAAGCCTTTACCCATAGGCATCAGCGGCTTTACTATAGAAACAAATGATTCTGCTGCGGAGATAGATTTAACTGTTAAAAACCAGGCAGGACTGGATTACCGTTTTACTAAGTTTACTTTATTTCATGAGCGGGGGCTTGCTAATTACGACATTACTATTTGCGACAGCACTAATTGCGAGCGCGGTATTTTTAAATCTACCGATAGTGCTTCCAATTCCTTTGTATCTGAATTGAAATTTGATAAACCCATTGACAGGATTATTTTAAGAAACAAAAATACGGACACTGCCCATCAGCATTCCACCCGCATTTACGGCATACTGCTCGAAAACGATTCGGCAGGAATTTTATATAATATGATAGGGGTGAACGGTGCGGAATACAAACATTATACCTTGTCGAAATATTTTGAAGCGCAGTTAACGTACCTTCATTCCGATTTGCTCATTGTATCCATGGGAACTAACGAGGGTTTTAACAAAGCATTTAATAAAGATTTATTTTATAAAAACATTGATACCTTAATTACTGCTTTAAAACTAAACAACCCTACCACCGCCATAATTATTACTACTCCGGGAGATTCGTTTCGAAAAACAAAAAAAGGAAAAGTAAAAAACCCCGACATGAAACTGGCAGAGGAAACGGTGATTAATTACTGTTTGAACAATAACCTGGCGTATTGGAATTTGTATGAAATAATGGGAGGCTATGGCTCCATGGCAAAATGGTTTACTGCAAAGCTTGCTGCTGCCGACCGCGTGCATTTTAGCGGAAAGGGCTATAAGTTACAAGCCACTCTTTTTAACAATGCCCTGATGAAAGGGTTTGAGAATTACAAGAAAAATAAATAGTGAGCTTTAGTTTTGGAAATATAGATATAGATGTTGATAAACTAATATCTCAACTTACCTACAATGCGAAAGACCCGCTATTGTTCAATTCCGGCTTCTTTCTCTTTTTCTTTGCTTTGTTTTTAGTCGGCTACCAGTTTTTGTACAAACGAAAATTGCTGCGTGTGATTTATTTTATTCTCTTCTCTCTTTATTTCTTTTACAAAGCATGTGGCTTTTATTTCGGGTTTATTTTATTGTCTGCTGTTGTTGATTTCACACTTTCCAAATGGATGTACATCACCAAAACCAAATGGAAGAAAAAGGCTCTACTTATTTTTAGTATCGTTATCAATTTAGGGTTGCTTTTTTATTTTAAATACACCAATTTTTTTATTGAAATCATAAACGATTTTCATGTGGGGCAGCTAAAACCCTTAAGTTTAATACTTCCTATCGGTATTTCTTTTTACACGTTCGAAAATTTGAGCTACACCATTGATGTGTATCGGGGAAAATTTAAACCCGTAAAAAGTTTTTTCGATTATTGTTTTTTTCTCACCTTTTTTCCTAAACTCGTTATGGGACCTATTGTTCGGGCTTCCGACTTTATTCCGCAAATAAGGAAAGATATTGTTATCAGCGATATGGATGTTGCAAAGGGGCTGTATCTTATACTTGGCGGGCTGTTTAAGAAAGTTGTTATATCGGATTATATCTATGTAAATTATGTTCAATACATTTTCGATGACCCTGCGCATCATTCAGGCATAGAATGTTTGTTCGGGGTGTATGGCTATGCAATGGTTATTTACTGCGATTTTTCGGGCTATTCTGACATGGCAATTGGCATGGCAAAATGGATGGGATTTACTATTAATGAAAATTTTGATTCCCCTTACCAATCAAGCAGTATTACCGAATTCTGGCGAAGGTGGCATATGTCATTGTCTTCCTGGTTAAAAGATTATTTATACATTTCATTAGGAGGAAACAGGGTAGGGAAGTTTCGTCAGTATTTGAATTTGATGATAACTATGTTGCTGGGTGGTTTATGGCATGGGGCTTCTTTCAACTTTATTGTATGGGGCGGTATGCACGGGTTGGCACTGGCTTTTGATAAGGGGATAAAGAGTATTAAGTACAGAGTATTAAGTACAAAGTACAAGGTCTCCAGGCTTAATACTTTGTACTTAATACTTTGTACTCTTATCACTTTCCATTTCGTTTGTTTCTGTTGGATATTTTTTAAAGCATCTTCCTTTCACGATGCCGGAATAATTCTTACCCAGATATTCACTAATTTCAATGCTCCCGCTTTCCTGCCAATGTTATCTGCTTATGTAACAGTATTCGGGGTGATGTTATTGGGTTATATTATTCATTTCGTTCCAAAATCTTACCAGTATTTTTCTGAAAAATTTCTTTCCAAAATTACTTTGGCAGGACGAATACTCGTTCTCTTTATTTTTATATGGATAGTTATCCAGGTAAAACAAGCCCACCAGGTAATGCCAATTTATTTGCAGTTTTAAGTAAGGTGCACACCACAATTTTGCTTCCCTAAATTTTATTAGATAAAATAAATGTTGCGGGAAGCAATGTTCTCTTCCATATAGCAATCGGATGAGACCAAATTCCCGTATTTTGAAACCATCCTCCCGTATTTTGAAACCATCCTCCCGGATTTTGAGACCATCCTCCGGCATTTTGAGACCATCCTCCCGGATTTTGAAACCATCCTCCCTGAATCATTCGTGTAAAATGGAAGGGCTTTAGCCAAAATAGTTGGTTTGGCTAAAGCCGATTGGTGAGGTCTGAAAACGACCTTATGATGTGAACTTCGGTGGTTACTACTGCTCAAAATCTCTATAACGCTGGTTTTGTCTCTGTTTTAAGAGTTTTAGTCTAATATATTTTCTGAAAACTTTATTATGCATAAATTTGCATCTCAAACCAAACCTAAAAAAATGCTAAGTCGAAAAGTCAACCTCTCTTATCTTTTGTTATCGTGTATATTAAGTATAGCTGTAACTTTCACCATTTGTTTCCAGAAATTCAAACATAAAAATAGTACCGGAGAATTGCAGGCTAAGTCTATACCAATGGTGGCAGCGCCATCTTGCGGAGTAGTTTCTCACCGAATGGAAGGGTATAAATTTATCAAACCATTGTTATATGCCGACAAAATATGTGAAACAGGAAACTACCAGGGATTAAAATATGAATTGGTGGATGCGATAGATAAATTTAAACAAGCTGGTATGATTGACAATGCGTCCGTTTATTTAAAAATTTATAATCACGGGGGTGAGTTTTTAAGTATTAATGAAAATGAACTTTTTCACCCGGGCTCACTCATCAAATTACCCATATTGATTACATATTTGACCATGGAAGAAAAAACTCCGGGAATTTTAAATAAAAAATTGCTGTTTACGTTGCCTCCTGGCGGGGTGCCTCAGCAAACCTATAATTCCAACCAAATAGTACCCGGAAAAAGTTATTCCATAAAAGAGTTATTGAAATACATGGTAGCTTATTCTGACAACAATGCTACTTATTTATTAAATAACAATGTGGACTTAGCAGCATTTTCAAAAATGTTTTCCGATTTGGGTTTAACGGTGCCCGATGTGCATGACCCTAATTTTCAGATAACAGCAAAAGATTACTCTGCTTTTTTTAAAGTAATTTATAATGCCGGTTATTTAAATATTGCTAATTCCGAGTATGTTGCAGAACTTTTAAACCAATGCGATTTTAAAGATGGAATTCAAAGCGGTTTGCCTGCCGATGTGGAAATAGCGCATAAGTTTGGAGAATGGGGCGATAGAAAAAATCCTACTATCCATCAGCTATCAGAATCGGGAATTATATATATCAAAAATTCACCTTATCTGTTAACCGTAATGACACAGGGAAAAGATGTAAAAAAATTGCCCGATGTGCTGCGTGCTATTTCCAAAATAACTTTTAAAAATATAAAGGAAAAGGAAGAAACTCTTTAGTTTTGGATAACACCATTTTAAAAAAACTCTTGACAGAAATGTGAAGAGTTTTTTTTATTCCAACTGTTTATTGCTGCTATTTTTGAAACAGATAAAAACGGTTCCCGATAATTTACGATATTTGCACCCCGAAATTAATTAGGAGTTAGAATTTCGGCAATATAAAAATGCAACAATAAAACAATTTTAAACATGAGCGAAGGCAGACAAATAATATTTTCGATGGTAAATGTGAGCAGAACATTACCAGCCGGAAAAACAATATTAAAAGATATTTATTTATCGTTTTATTATGGAGCCAAAATAGGTATCCTCGGATTAAACGGTTCGGGAAAGTCAACATTGCTGAAGATTATAGCTGGGGTGGAAAAAAACTACCAGGGCGAAATACATTTTTCTCCTGGTTATAAAATAGGAATGCTGGAGCAGGAACCACAACTGGATGAAACCAAAACGGTAATTGAAATAGTTCGCGAAGGCGCACAGGAACATGTCAATATTCTGAAAGAATACGAGGATGTGAATAACAAATTTGCAGAAGAAATGACTCCCGAAGAAATGGATAAGCTGATTAACCGCCAGGCGCATTTGCAGGATTTGATTGACCAGTTCGATTTATGGAACCTGGATAACCGGTTGGAACAGGCGATGGAAGCATTGCGTTGTCCGGAAAGTGATGCACCTGTAAAAAACTTATCGGGAGGAGAAAGAAGAAGAGTTGCACTTTGCAGATTATTAATACAGGAACCGGAAATATTATTGCTGGATGAGCCAACGAACCACTTGGATGCAGAGAGTGTGGACTGGCTTGAGCAGCATTTACAAAACTACAAAGGAACAGTAATAGCTGTAACCCACGACAGGTATTTCTTAGATAACGTAGCAGGTTGGATTTTAGAATTGGACAGGGGAGAAGGCATTCCCTGGAAAGGAAATTATTCCGACTGGCTTGACCAGAAACAAAAACGATTGGCAACTGAAGAAAAAACAGAAAGCAAACGCCAGAAAACATTATTGCGGGAGTTGGATTGGGTAAGACAAGGAGCAAAAGGAAGACAGACAAAATCGAAAGCCCGTTTGCAAAACTATGAAAAGATGCTGGGAGTAGATGCAAAAAGTACGGAAGAAAAACTGGAGTTGTTTATTCCAAATGGTCCGAGATTGGGTAATGATGTGATTGAGGCAATAGAAGTATCAAAGGCTTTCGGAGATAAATTATTATACGAGCATTTGAATTTTAAATTACCACCTGCCGGAATAGTGGGTATCATTGGACCTAACGGTGCCGGTAAAACTACCTTGTTCCGAATGATTATGGGAGAAGAGAAACCGGATGTTGGAGAATTTAAAGTGGGCTCTACCGTTAAGATTGCTTATGTGGACCAAAGCCATACAGAGATTGACCCCAATAAAACCATCTATGAAGTGCTGACAGGAGGTCACGAAAACATTATTATTGGCGGACAAACATTAAATTCAAGAGCGTATGTTTCCAAATTTAATTTCAACGGCAGCGACCAGGAGAAAAAATGCGGAATACTTTCAGGTGGAGAACGCAATCGTTTGCATCTTGCATTGACATTGAAAAAAGAAGCGAATGTTCTTTTATTAGATGAGCCGACTAATGATTTGGATGTTAACACACTTCGTGCACTGGAAGAAGGTTTGGAAAGTTATGCAGGTTGTGCTGTCATCATTTCTCACGACAGATGGTTTCTGGACAGGGTGTGTACTCACATCCTTGCATTCGAAGGCAATTCGCAGGTGTATTATTTTGAAGGAGGTTATTCGGAGTATGAAGAAAATAAAAAGAAACGCCTTGGAAACGTAGAGCCGAAAAGAGTAAGATATAAAAAATTGACAGTTTAATTAGTTCATTTTATTTAGAGGTACTACCTTTTTAAAAGGTAGTACCTTTTGTTTTATAGTTCTTCAATCATTGATATATCTATATATTCGCACTTTCATTATTTTATTTCTTTTCGTATTCTTTTCTGTGTCTGTAAGTTTTTCTCAGGATACTGCTTCGCAAAACACTATTGTTGATAAACCAACCAAACTGCGAACATTAGAGCAAAGCCACTGGGAAAAACTGGTAACAAATAAAACGCTTACCATTTACTTTCATATTTCTTCCATTGGCTCTTCCGATTTTTTTGACATCCGGCTAATCAGGAACGATGCAGAAATTTTTAACATTGAAAACGGGCAGAGATTGGTTTTCAAACTTCCAAATTCAGATTCTCTTTCATTAGTTAATCCTGAAAATGTGTATGGGTGTATCGGTTGCGGGGCAGTTACTTTGGCTATTGGCAAAGCATATTCGGGTATTGAAGTTTCGTATATTATTTCGAAAGAAGAATTAAGTACACTGGAAGTGAATATGGTAAAGCAAATTATTATTTATACTTCGAAAGGGAAAATAGAAAACGACTTGACCAAATCGGATAACCAAAAAATTCTGAAAGCAATAATTTCAACCCAGGATTTGTAATTAATTATATATGTAAACCCAAGAAAAGCTATGAAAAAACTACTGTTTATTTTATCTCTAATTTCAATTTCATTTATTGGCGAAGCGCAACGGGTTGTCGGCACCCTAAGCAACGCAACGGCTCAAAAGATGGGAGACAACCTGCTGGTGTGCGGAGTGGATGAAACACAAACACCTTCCGTTTTTGATGCAACCATTTATGATAAAAAGCTGAAAGTGTTAAAACACTTTTCAAAAAAGCTGGGTGCTGAATTTAAAGGAAGTAATTTCGGTCTTATCATTTTGGCAAGTACCATACAGGTTAGTTTTTATTGCAGGGGACATTGCCCTGATGAATATCTTGAACTAACTACTAACCTGGAAGAGAAAACTTCTGGAATAGCAGCCTTCTCACCAAAGGTTAGTTTTATGCATATTGCATTGGAACCAGATTCCCCGATTTATGGTTTCGATAATCCTGGTCAAAAATTTCTTGGAGAGGACCTTGTTTCTGTTT
>JANYDQ010000163.1 GCA_025363555.1 Bacteroidota bacterium
TTAAATGTGAACAAATCTCTTTTTTATTAAACTTTTTCGTATCATTGTTTCTTTTTTCTCCCAATGGTAAATATTATTGTTTTACAATTAATAGATACCCTTGGGAGTTATTAAAAATCAACTTTTGACAACTTCAATAAAAAAAGCCCCGCAATTGCGAGGCTTTTGTAATTCCTAATTCCTAATTAACTCCCACACGCCTCACAATCATCCTTGTTATCAATTGAACAGGTAATTTGTGCGGCTATTTCGGCTTCTATAGTTGCCTGGCGGTCTGCTGCCAGTTGTTGCTGGCGTTCTAATACCAATGCATCTTCGTTTCCAAGAATTTCTACCGGTTGTTTTGCAGCAGCATGGTCGGCAGTAAATTTAATGGCATCGGCAGCGGCTTTGGTACGTAAGTAATACATACCGGTTTTTAATCCTGCTTTCCAGCCATAGAAATGCATACTCGAAAGTTTTGCAAAGTTGGCATCCTGTACAAATAAATTTAATGATTGCGACTGGCAGATATAAGCACCACGATCGGCCGCCATATTTATTATTACTTTTTGAGAAATTTCCCAAACGGTTTTGTACAATGCTTTCACATTATCAGGTATTTCTTTTATTCCCTGCACCGAGCCGTTTGCAATAATTATTTTATTTTTCAACCCGTCATTCCAGATGCCCAGTTTTACCAGGTCTTTCATCAGGTGTTTGTTTACAATCACAAACTCGCCTGACAACACTCTGCGCGAATAAATATTGGAAGTATAAGGCTCAAAACATTCATTGTTGCCCAGAATCTGCGAAGTGCTTGCAGTTGGCATTGGAGCCAATAGCAAAGAATTGCGAACTCCATGTTTTATCACTTCTTCTTTTAACACATCCCATTCCCAGCGTGTGGAAGGAGTTACACCCCACATATCGAACTGGAAAATGCCTTTAGACACTGGCGAACCCGGAAAAGTTTCATATGCGCCATCAATCTTAGCCAAATCTTTCGAAGCTGTCATAGCAGCATAATAAATAGTTTCGTGAATTTCTTTATTCAACTTCACCGCTTCAGGAGAATCGAAAGGGAAACGGCAAAGAATAAACGCATCTGCCAATCCCTGCACTCCTATTCCAATCGGACGGTGACGCATGTTGGAATTACGTGCTTCCGCAACAGGATAATAATTGCGGTCAATTATTTTATTCAAGTTTTTAGTGATAACATACGTAACATCAAACAATCGTTGATGGTCGAATTTGCCGTCTTCCACAAAACGCGGCAGGGCAATGGAAGCAAGGTTACAAACCGCTATTTCGTCAGGAGCAGTATACTCAATAATTTCTGTGCATAAGTTGGAAGATTTGATAGTACCCAAATTTTGTTGGTTGCTTTTGCTGTTGCAGGCATCTTTATATAACATATACGGATTGCCTGTTTCAATTTGTGAATCAATGATGGCTGTCCATAAATCGCGTGCCTGTATAGTTTTTCGGGCTTTGCCTTCTTCTTCATACCGGGTGTACAATTTTTCAAACTCTTCGCCCCAGCAGTCAGCCAGTCCCGGTGCTTCATTCGGACAAAACAAACTCCATGTGCTGTTTGCTTCCACGCGTTTCATAAACAAATCGGGTGTCCACATGGCAGTAAACAAATCGCGCGCACGCGCTTCTTCCTTGCCGGTGTTCTTGCGTAAATCTAAAAACTCAAACACATCTGCATGCCATGGCTCCAGGTAAATAGCAAATGAACCCTTGCGTTTTCCGCCACCTTGGTCCACATAACGGGCAGTGTCGTTAAACACTCGCAACATAGGAATGATTCCATTTGAAGTTCCGTTTGTTCCGCGAATGTAAGAACCCGTAGCGCGTATGTTATGAATACTTAACCCGATACCTCCTGCACTTTGAGAAATCTTCGCGCAGTTTTTCAACGTGTCGTAAATACCGTCTATGCTATCGTCTTTGGTAGTTAATAAAAAGCAGGAAGACATTTGCGGTTTCGGAGTTCCGGCATTAAACAAAGTAGGAGTTGCATGAGTAAACCAGCGCTCGCTCATTAAATTATACGTTTCAATTACGGAAGCAATATCATCTTTGTGAATACCCACCGCCACACGCATAATCATGTGTTGAGGACGTTCCGCTACTTTGCCATTTAGTTTTAATAAATAACTTTTTTCTAATGTTTTGAAACCAAAGAAATCATACCCGAAATCTCTGTCATAGATAATAGTTGAATCCAGCTCCTGGGCGTTCTCCTGTATGATTTTGTGAACATCGTCAGCAATCAACGGAGCCTTCTTGCCCGTTTTCGGGTCAACATAATTGTACAGCAACTCCATCGTTTTCGAAAACGACTTGTTGGTGTTTTTATGAAGGTTAGAAACTGCTATGCGGCTCGCCAATAGCGCATAGTCGGGATGTTTAGTGGTTAACGATGCAGCGGTTTCAGCAGCAAGGTTATCCAGTTCGCTGGTAGTTACACCCTCGTAAATACCTTCAATTACCTTCATGGCAACATTGATGGCACTTACATGCGATGGGTCTAAATTGTAGCAAAGTTTTTGAATTCGTGCAGTTACTTTGTCAAATTTCACTGACTCTCGGTTTCCGTCTCTTTTGATTACGTACATAGTTTGGAAATTATAAATTATGAATTAAAAATTATAAATGTTTTGTTGTTTAGTTATTCGTTATTCGATGAAATTCGTTATTCGTTGGTCTAGAAATCCTCATCAAGACTAAAAATATTATCCTCTTTCTTGCCCATTACTCCTGACTTCTGGTATTCCGCCACTCTTTTTTCAAAGAAATTTGTTTTGCCCTGCAATGAAATTAATTCCATAAAATCAAATGGATTGGTAGCATTGTATGCTTTTTCACAGCCAAGAGCAACCAATAATCTGTCAGCTACAAATTCAATATACTGGCACATCATGGTTGCGTTCATTCCAATTAAGCGAACAGGAAGTGCATCAGAAACGAATTCTTTTTCTATCTCCACAGCATTTGTTATGATTGCTGTTACTTGCTCTTTCGGTAAAAGATTATCTAATTGAGAATATAATAGACAGGCAAAATCGCAATGCAAGCCTTCGTCACGCGAAATTAATTCGTTGGAGAAAGTTAGTCCCGGCATCAGCCCTCGTTTCTTCAACCAGAAAATAGAACAGAAACTTCCGGAAAAGAAAATTCCTTCAACGGCAGCAAAAGCAATCAGCCTTTCCGCGAAGCTTCCGTTATTTATCCATTTTATAGCCCACGCTGCTTTCTTGCCGACACATGGTAATGTATCAACCGAATGAAACAGCCTGTCTTTTTCTTTCGGATCTTTTATATAAGAGTCTATTAATAAAGAGTACGTTTCGGAATGAATATTTTCCATCATAATCTGGAAACCATAAAAGCAACGAGCTTCCGGGTATTGCACTTCACTCATAAAATTAACAGCAAGGTTTTCATTTACTATACCATCACTCGCTGCAAAAAATGCAAGTACATGTTTGATGAAATGTTTTTCATCATCGTTCAGTTTATTTTCCCAATCCTGTAAATCCGGATTCAAATCAATTTCTTCGGCAGTCCAGAAACTTGCTTCTGCTTTTTTATACATTTCCCAAATCTCTCTGTGCTTTATGGGAAATAGTACAAACCGGTCTTTGTTTTCTTTTAGTATTGATTCTTCTGCCATTATTATAATAATATTAGTATAGTGTGTGAATACCCTGTTAATTTTACCTGTTTCAATACTTGTTTTTTAAAATAAAAGGGTGAAAATTCCCTGAAAGCCAAACCACTTTCTTTGTACATTTTAATAAAGTATTGCGTATTGAAATAAAGGTCCACAAATGTTCGGATAATTTTGCCTCGTGTCAAGCCTATACAATTAACATTTGCCCGAAGTTACTAACATTGGAAATGAACACCAATATGTTGATAAATCATCAATCTTCTTATCTACATTACATTAGACTCCTATCGAAAAAAATCTGAAAAGTAATTGCAAAAAAAGTTGCACCAATCAAAAAAAACGTTTTTAGAGGGAATGGTGTTTCCGAGGATTTTGATTTGTAACAGCAGTAAACTTGCTACTTACAAAGGTACTACTTTTTTAGTTTATCTGCAAGTTCCAATTTCTTGTACCAGCCCTCTCCAAATTTCCGAATAAGGGGTTCGCGCAAAAATTTATAAACGGGCACATCCAATTTGGCACCGCAGGAGCAGGCAGGTTTACATATTTCCCATTTATGGTAATTCACCGCTTCGTAATCCTTATATTTAGTAATGCGTACAGGGTATAAATGACACGAGATGGGCTTTTTCCAGGTAATCTTACCATCATAATATGCTTTCTCAATGGCGCATTTAGCAATTCCATCTTCGAACAATGTAAATGCACAATGCTTGCCTTTCACCAGTGGGGTGGTATAATCTCCGTCATCATCAATCACAAAAACGCCTTGTTTTTCAATTGCTTTCAGCCCGTCTTTAGGCAGGTAGGGTTTTACTTCATCCAGCACCTCTTCCATAATAGCAATCTCTTCCAAATCTAACGGGGCTCCCGAATCTCCGGCTACGCAACATTCTCCCTTGCAGGCATTCAAATCGCAAACAAATTTTTTTTCTAATAAATGTTCTGAAACTATTGTATTATCTATCGCTATCATTTTTTTCTTATTTCTTCGACACAAAGATATTTGTTTTTAACATCAGGTCGTTCATATATTTTTAAAGAATGGAATAAATATTCGGTTACTTTTGGCGCATAAATTCTCATCCTTTGAAAAAAGCACTACTTTCTGCAATCCTTGTTTTTATTATTGTTTCGGCTTTTTCCGGAAACGGAAAAGATTCTATTGAAAAGTGGAGTTATCATTTTCAGTTTACAGGCATCATGCAGGGACATCCTGCATTCAGCGCTCCTTATTCGGGGCAAAACAGTTTAAGCCCGGAAAGAGAAAATGCTTTTTCAGTAACTTCCACTTTGTTTTTGGGAAGGAAGTTATGGAAAGGCGCATCCTTTTATTTTAATCCTGAAATTGCCGGAGGCAAAGGAATCAGTAGTGCATTGGGCGTGGCAGGTTTTACAAATGGGGAGTGTTTTCGCATTGGCGACCCTTCTCCTGCCTTGTATTTAGCGCGTGCATTTATTCGCCAAAACATTGCAATCGGGAAAAATGAAAAGCAATCAACAGATGCAGATGTAAATCAGTTAGGTGGAGAAAAAGTTCCTTCCTCCCGCATAACCATTACTGCCGGAAAGTTTTCTATAGCCGATGTGTACGATTGTAATTCATATAGCCATGACGCACGCGCACAGTTTATGAATTGGGCATTGATGAGCAATGGTGCATGGGATTATCCCGCTAACACAAGAGGTTACACCTATGGAATAATATTAGAATTAATTAAACCAACATGGGCTGTTCGTGTGTCGGAAACTATGGTTCCCAAAAAAGCCAATGGTTCTGATATGGACGTAAACATTAGCCAGGCAAGAGGTGAAACAATAGAACTGGAAAAAGATTTTAAAATAAAAGAACACAAAGGCGCGATCAGGGTTTTGGCTTTTCGTAATTTATCTCGTGCAGGTAATTATGAAAAATCTATTTCCTTATACAAGTCCGGTGTAGATACCAGTTTAAATGTGAACACGGATACTATTTATGGCGGGCAGAAATATGGATTGGGCATTAACATTGAACAGGAATTAACTAAAGACATTGGCATATTTGCCCGTGCCGGCTGGAACGATGGAAAAACTGCCACCTGGGTATTTACCGAAATTGACCTAAGTGCCAGCATAGGGTTAAACATCAGGGGCAGAAAATGGAAACGTCCGGATGACATTATAGGCATAGCCGGCTTAATGAATGGAATATCAAACGAACATGTGGATTTTTTAAACTTTGGAGGATACGGTTTTATTATTGGCGATGGAAAACTTACACACTATGGTGCTGAAACAATAGGAGAGGTTTATTACAATTGCCAAATCAATAAATCACTGTGGTTGACTGCCGATTATCAATATGTTCAAAATCCTGCATATAATGCAGACAGAGGACCGGTGCATGTTTGGGCAATAAGGGGACATGTGGAGTTTTAATTCAGACTCCTTTAAAAAAACAAAGCCCCGTTTCAGTTTATGATACGGGGCTTTGCTTTTAGTAAATATACCTAGTGAACATTTATTGTTCCCACCATGCCGGGATGATAAGTACACCAATAATATAAGGTAGCGGGTGCATCCTGCGGAACTTTAAAAGTCAATACTCCATTTTGCACGTCCTGGTTAGTTACTCCTGTATTAAATGGAGTTCCCGGAAACACATTGGTGGATGCTATCCTGAAAGGATGACCACTAACAGTAACATTAAATCGGTAAGTAAATCCTTTGTATAAGTTAAGGGTTGGATTAACATTGCTTCCTGAAACATAATCTGTGGTATTATCAACCAGCCAGGCAGAAGTGCCTTGACTTATGATATTAAACTGCACTGCAAATGTTGGAGTTGCACCCGTTGCTCCTGTTGACCCTGTTGATCCTGTTGACCCAATGGCACCAGTTGCTCCATTTGCTCCATTTGTTCCATTTGTTCCGGCTGAACCAGTTGCACCAGTTGACCCAATGGCACCTGTTGCTCCATTTGTTCCATTTGTTCCATTTGTTCCGGCTGAACCAGTTGCACCAGTTGACCCAATGGCACCAGCTGCTCCAGTTGTTCCATTTGTTCCATTTGTTCCGGTTGAACCAGTTGCACCAGTTGACCCAATGGCGCCAGTTGCTCCATTTGTTCCGTTCGTTCCATTTGTTCCGGCTGAACCAGTTGCACCTGTTGACCCAATAGCGCCAGTTGCTCCATTTGTTCCGTTCGTTCCATTTGTTCCGGCTAAACCAGTTGCACCAGTTGCTCCCATGGCACCAGTTGCTCCCATGGCACCAGTTGCTCCATTTGTTCCGTTCGTTCCGTTCGTTCCATTTGTTCCGGCTGAACCAGTTGCACCAGTTGCTCCCATGGCACCAGTTGCTCCCATGGCACCGTTTGTTCCATTTGTTCCGGTTGAACCAGTTGCACCATTTGTTCCGTTTGTTCCAGCTGAACCAGTTGCACCTGTTACTCCCATGGCACCAGTTGCTCCATTTGTGCCGTTCGTTCCATTTGTTCCGTTCGTTCCGTTCGTTCCGGCTGAACCAGTTGCACCAGTTGCGCCCATGGCACCCACAGGACCAGCAGCCCCATCCAGGTTTACATCCCAGAAATTAAAAGTTCCCGAACCTCCAATGGTGGTAACATTTACAACCAACGCACCGGTTAGCGAATTGTAAGAAACACAATTTCCTTTCATAAAATTAGTTACAGAATTTGCAATCAGCACGGTTTGTCCTGCCGAATATTGCAAACCTGTTTGAACCGTTAAACTTCGTGTTCCTGTTCCTATTGTTAATATATCTGTTGAAGTAGTAGCATATCTGTCGCCATTTAAACCATTGGAACCAGTTACACCCATATCTCCAGTTGCACCCATAACACCTGTTGCTCCTGTAGCTCCATCTGTTCCATTGGAACCATTTAGGCCCGCAGTTCCTGTTGCACCCATAGCACCTGTTGGTCCTGTAGCTCCATCCGTTCCATTGGAACCATTTAGTCCCGCAGATCCTGTTGCTCCCATATCTCCTGTTGCTCCCATAGCACCTGTTGCACCTGTAGCTCCATCCATTCCATTAGAACTATTTGTTCCCGCAGCTCCTGTTGCTCCCATAACACCTGTTGCACCTGTAGCTCCATCCATTCCATTAGAACCATTTATTCCCGCAGTTCCTGTTGCTCCCATATCTCCTGTTGCACCCATATCTCCTGTGGCACCTGCCATTCCCATTGCACCTGTAGCTCCCATCGCCCCGGTTGTGCCTACATTAGCGGCATATAATGCATAAGGAACACTCATTAGTTGTTGGCTTCCCATCAAGGCATAAGAGGAGCCGCCTGTAATGTCCATGCTTATTTCAATAAAATAAGGACCGTTTGCCCAATTAATAGCACTGAAATTATCAACAGTAGTTCCCATACCTACCACAATGTTTAACAAACCAATGTTGTTGGAAGTTACTGCATGAGTTTCGGTATAAACTGCTGTACCTCCTGCACTACCCTGCAACAGGCGTATTTGCAAACCAATGGCTTGGTTGGTAACCGCTACTCCGGAGGAGGTGCGCGCCACTGCCTGATAATTAAAACCCTGGGGCGATTGTGCTTTTACTGCAAAACTAAGTGTTAAACATACGCTAAAAAGTAGTATTATTTTTTTCATTTTTGGTTTTAGTAATTATATATTAGAATTGATTGTTTGAAATTCAGAATTTGATTTAAGCACCAGCGGGCTCCTCTATTTTGTTTTTACTATCTGATATGAATTTCCTTTCGAAGAGTTATTTTTTATTTTCAAAAGATAAACTCCATTTGCATAACTATTCATATCTAATTGCCAAGTTGTATTAGGTCCTGTTGATAGAGATAAAACTAATTTCCCTTCGGCAGAAAACAATTCTATGGTATTATTTTCATTTGATTTGGCAAATTCAATATTTATAACATCAGGGGTAGGGTTTGGAAATACTGTAATTCCTGCTATATCCTGATTATTATCAATGGCTGTAATCAACATATCGTTTTGATGAAAACCCTGGGACATCTGGTTGCTGCCGTTATTTAAAGTAGCGGTTACAGGCTCGCCCAGTGTCCAGTCCAGCACGTTGGTTCCGTTTACAAAACTTGTTCCTGCCGATGAAAGTACTTCGGGAGAAAGCATCTGTGCATCTGCATAGTTAATACTAAGGCACACTACTGATAGGATAAAAAATGGTTTCATTTGAAAACGAATTGAATTATTTTGAAACAAAAATAATATTTTATATTCAAAAACGAATCATAATTCACAATAAGATTTACTTTTGCACCTCAATAAAACACAAATTAGTTTATGGCAAACCAGGAAGATATTTTTAAAAACATTATTTCGCATTCAAAAGAATACGGATTTATTTTTCAAAGCAGCGAAATTTACGATGGCTTGAGTGCCGTGTATGATTACGGACAAATGGGAGCCGAACTGAAGAAAAACCTGCGCGACTACTGGTGGAAAGCAATGGTGCAGATGCACGAAAACATTGTAGGCATTGATGCTGCCATATTTATGCACCCCACTACCTGGAAGGCGTCCGGGCACATCGATGCTTTTAACGACCCACTCATTGACAACAAAGACAGCAAGAAAAGATACCGCGCTGATGTGCTGATAGAAGAACATGTAGCAAAGATAGAAGCAAAGATTCAGAAAGAAGTGGACAAAGCCAAAGAACGTTTTGGTGACTCTTTTAATGAAGAAACCTTTCGTGCTACCAATGCAAGAGTACTGGAAAACCAGGCAAAGGCAGATGGTATCCTTTCCCGTTTCAAAGATGCCTTGGAAAAAAATAACCTGGAAGAAGTACGACAAATTATTATTGATTGCGAAATTGTTTGTCCCATTTCAGGAACAAAAAACTGGACAGAAGTTCGCCAGTTTAATTTAATGTTTTCTACCTCCATGGGCGCTGTTACCGAAGATTCCAATGTCATTTATCTTCGTCCTGAAACCGCACAGGGCATATTTGTCAACTTTCTGAACGTTCAGAAATCAGGAAGAATGAAAATACCTTTTGGTATTGCACAAACCGGCAAAGCTTTCCGTAACGAGATAGTAGCCCGCCAGTTTATTTTCCGGATGAGAGAATTTGAACAAATGGAAATGCAATATTTTGTTCGCCCGGGCACAGAAATGGAATGGTACCACCACTGGAAACAAACCCGCATGAACTGGCACCTTTCCTTAGGTTTAGGAAAAGACAATTACCGTTTTCATGACCATTTGAAACTGGCACATTATGCCAATGCCGCCTGCGACATTGAGTTTAACTTCCCTTTCGGGTTCAAGGAACTGGAAGGCATACACTCCCGCACCGACTTCGATTTGAAAGCACACGAACAACATTCGGGGAAAAAACTACAATACTTTGACCCCGAGCTGAACCAGAATTATGTGCCTTATGTGGTGGAAACATCAGTAGGACTGGACCGTTTGTTCCTTGCTGTTTTATCAAAAGCATATATTGAAGAAAAACTGGAAGATGGCACCACCCGCGTGGCACTTAACCTTCCCGCTTTTCTTGCTCCTATAAAAGTAGCCATACTACCTTTGGTAAAAAAAGACGGCTTGCCCGACAAAGCCCGTGAGATAATGAACTTGCTGAAGTACGACAATGCCTGTACCTACGATGAAAAAGATACAATAGGCAAACGTTACCGCAGGCAGGATGCTATAGGCACGCCCTTCTGCATTACTATCGACCACCAAACTTTGGAAGACAACACTGTTACCATTCGGTACCGCGACACTATGTTGCAGGAACGAGTTTCCATTGATAAACTTCCCGAAATAATAGAAGAGAAGGTAAGTTTTAAGAAGGCGCTGCAGGGGTTGAAGTAGGAATACCATTAACTAATCACTACGAATTTAAGAACCTCAAAAGGTTACAGTTTGGGCAATAGTCCACAAATGGCAAAAAATGCTTTGCTGTTGGTAAATCGGGATTTAGAGGGTCAACGTAATTTTGTAGGGAGTAAAAAAATTAAGCGAAGAGCTTTTCTAACCTAAGCACTACATTTATTAGCCTTTACCGTTATTTTATTACGTCAACTTTAAACAACTTCAGTTAGAAAAACATCCTGTTCTTACTAATTCTATTTCGCACCTATCCCTTTTAGTACAGAAATTTATATTTTTTAATATGGGATGACGTTATTTTTTAGTTGCTATTTATTTAATAATGCTTTATAATGTTCTGTTTCTTTAAATTCCTTAAACACTTTTTCAGGGAGCATTTCTAAAGTTATTTGTTCGCGAAAAAGCCACCGATAAATATGTACGCTATCATTGAACTTTAGAGGGGTTTTAATTAATTCTAACTCCGCTTTTATTGCAGGTATTTCTTTAATAAAATGTTCCTTTGTCATGTGTTTATTTGCGTACTAATTTCATACAAAGGTATGTATTTTTTTAACGTAATTTTAAAAACTAAAGTATATACAGCAGAATGAATTAAATTACCTTTGTGTAAATTTAGCCGTTGTATATAGTTTGAAAAACAAAAAACAGAAAATTGAAATTGAATATAATTCTTTAGATATATGGGCTATTGACCGTTATTCAAAGTTTATAGACAAGCATTTAAAGTTAGGGAACAAAATACCAGCAAGAGTTTTAATTAAGTTCGGGAGTTTTTTTACAAACCCCAACTTAGCAATAAAAAAAGAATCTGAAAATAAAATACAGGAAATAAAAACTCTTGTTTACAATAAATTCTCCGCTCAAAAAGAATACGGCTTTAATAAAAAACTTGAACCTATTAACCTTTTTATTTTTGAAAATAAAAAGGTTGATTTTAAAGGTAAACCCAATAAAGTCAATTGTAATTTTATTGAACTGCTGAATTATGTTTTTAGAAAAGGAGTTGAATTAAAGTTTAAAAAAACAACAAGTAAGGATGGGTTCATTAAATTTATTTACTCTGAAATAAATAATTACTTTAGTCAATTCAAAGGCGACACCTTAAAGCTATTTAGCTATCGGCAACGATGTATAATAGCAGGATATACTGCAATATGTTTTGGGTATTCATTAACAAATACAGCCCCAGTTACGAACGAGGTTATTTTTCAATCAACACGCCACGCTATAAATAAAAAGTCAAAGGCATAACACCTTTGACTTTTTCTCGATTTATTTATTAAATCGAATCTCTATTGACATGTGAATACAAAGGTACTGAAATTTTCCTTTGTTTTTTCAGTACTGAAATTTTCCTTTGTTTTTTCAGTAGTCCACTTTTAATATCCACACATTTCTTTATTGAACTTTGCCCGAAATTAGGGCGATTAGTTTTAATGGTAAAACATCTCAATTGACATGTGAAGTAAAGGGTTCGATTCCCTTATCGTCCATTTTTTAGTTAAAATAGCTTAAAACAAATATTATGAATTTACAACAACTATCGGAGAAGTTTAACACGCACGCTAAATGCGTAGAACATTTAGAAAAAGTACGGTGGAATAAGTCGCCTGTTTGCCCTCATTGCGATTCCGACCATATTACAGTAAGAGGTGCAAAGAAAAAGTCAAACAGGGGACGTAAGCGTAAATTTCCAGAGAAAGCAAGAAAAACGCCAATGTATCATTGCAACAGTTGTAATAAAGACTTTACAGTGCTTATGGGGACTATATTTGAAGGCAGTAAAATGCCGTTGCAAAAATGGTTCATGTTAATTACATTGATGCTTAACGCAAGGAAAGGTATTTCTTCTATGCAAATAAGCAGGGATATTGGAATTACTTATAAAACGGCATGGTACAGCGCAATGCGTGTAAGATGTGCAATGTTAGACCAAGCAACAATGTTAGAGGGTATAGTAGAAATGGACGAAAGTTATATTGGTGGCAAACCACGTTACAGGAATGAGCCTGATAACGTAGCTAATATAGGGTATTCAGATATAATCGAAAACGATACGAAAGCTAAAAAAGAATTTGTAAAAAGTAAAAGAGGGCGAGGAACAGCTAAAATAGCTGTTGTAGGTATCGTAGAACGTGGAGGACAGAAAAGAGTTGTAACACAAATAAAAACCGACCTTACAAGTAAAACCCTTTTAAAGATGTTACAGAAATATGTTAAAATGGATTCAGCCGTTGTAATGACCGATGAGTTCCCTTCCTACAAAGCGTTTGACAAAGTGATTCAACATCTTGTAATAAAACATAAAGCCAAAAAATATTCCGAAGGAATTATACACACCAATACCATCGAGGGCTTTTGGTCAATTATTAAAAACGGTATTCGTGGGCAATACCATGTATTAAGTAAAAAATATCTTCCTTTTTACCTTGCAGAGTTTACTTATAAATACAATCGCAGGTTAGATAAGTCAGAGAACTTTAACGACACGATTGAGAATGCCGTTAATGACGAGAAATGTCTGGTCAAGAGCAAACCAAAGGCGTATCCTAAATTTCTTGCGTA
>JANYDQ010000211.1 GCA_025363555.1 Bacteroidota bacterium
GATAAAGTATTTCCTATGCAGGGAAAATACATGATGTTTGGAGAGTTTTGGAACAATTCGTTGCACGATGGGGCTATTGAAGTTTCTTTAGGAGAAGAAAAAGTGGCGAAAGGGGATGATAAAAAAGACGATAAAAAGAAAGACAAGAAAAAGGAAGATAAAAAGGAAGAGGCTAAAGAAATTGCGAAGGTTGATTTGAGTGGAGCTGCAAAGAAAATTAATTCTGTGAAAGGAGGGGAGTTTGAAATTGCTTTGTACGAAAAAGTAGGTATTGGTAATGGTAACCAGGCAAACAACCCATGGTTACAGGAATTGCCTGACCCTATTTCTAAAATTACCTGGGACAATTATGTTACCATGTCTCCGGCAGATATGAAAGGCAAATACCACTTAATGGAGCGGCAGGACAGGGAAGCGTCATTGGTAAATGTTACTGTTAATGGTGTTACCGTAAAACTTCCGGTAGTTCCACAACCCGGACAGGCATTAGGCACGGTTGGAATTGCAGTTGGATACGGAAGAGATAAGGCAGGATTATTAAGTACTCAAACAGGTGTGGTGGGGCAAAATGTTTACCCTTTTGTGCAGGTAATGAATGGTACAATGATGTATTGTGCTTTGGATGCAAAAATTGAATCGGCTAATGAAACAACACAAATAGCCGGAACACAGGTACATCATACCATGATGGGTCGTGAAATTGTAAGAGTAGCTTCATTGGAAGATTATAAAAAAGATCCAATGGCAGGAAATCACCCGGAAATGATGCATACTCATAGTGGTAAGGTTAATCCTAATACTGTTGACTTATGGAACGAACATGAAAAATTGGGACATCGCTGGGGAATGACCATTGATTTGAATTCGTGTATTGGTTGTGGTTCATGTGTGGTGAGTTGTACTGCGGAAAACAATGTGGCGGTAGTTGGAAAGAAAATGGTAATGAATACGCGCGAAATGCACTGGTTGAGAATTGACAGGTATTATTCTACTAACTGGTCGGCAGAAGTGGGAGAAGCAAAAGACAAGGCAGATGAAAAAGGGGAAGGTTTGGTTGCAATGTACCTGGATATGGAAAATCCTTCGGTAGAAAACCCAAAGGTAGTATTTCAGCCTATTATGTGTCAGCATTGTAATCATGCGCCTTGCGAAACGGTTTGCCCGGTATTGGCAACAAATCATAGTTCGGAGGGATTGAATGCTATGGCTTATAACCGGTGTGTGGGGACAAGGTATTGTGCAAACAACTGTCCTTTTAAAGTAAGACGTTTTAACTGGTTCAATTATAACGAAAACCCTGATTTTACATTTAACCCTACACAAGATGATTTAGGAAGAATGGTGTTGAATCCCGATGTAGTAGTTCGTTCGCGTGGTGTTATGGAAAAATGCTCTATGTGTGTTCAACGAGTTCAGGCAGGAAAACTGGAAGCTAAAAAAGCAGAACGTAAATTAAAAGATGGAGATATTAAATTAGCTTGTGCACAGGCTTGTCCAACGAATGCAATTTTGTTTGGAGATTTGAATGATGAGGAGAGTGCGATTTCGAAATTGAGAAAAAATGATGAGCGGAACTATTTTATATTAGAAGAGCTTGGAATAAAGCCTACTGTATCTTACTTAACAAAAGTAAGAAACTGCGAATTGGAGGTGATGGATAAGGAAGCAGGGGAAGTTAAAAGTTAAAGAGGGCAGCAGGAAAGTGCTGGTTATTAAGGCTTTAGTTTAATAAAACAAAGCATTGATAAAAGAATGCAAGGCATGGTGACAGGAATGCAAGGCATGGAGAGGGGAACGGAAAGCATGATGAGGGGAAAGGAAAGCATGATGAGGGGAATGGAAAGCATGATGATGGGAATGGAAAGCATGGTGATGGGAATGGAAAGCATGGTGATGGGAATGGAAGGCATGGTGATGGGAATGGAAGGTATGGTGATGGGAATGGAAGGTAATAAAAAAAAGAAGGATAGTTTTAAGTAATATATTAATAAATAACTACTTACAAAGATGGAACTAAATTTAATACAGGCAGAGCATGTAAAAATGTTTAACGAGAGACGAACATTTACGGGAAATACAGATAACTATGCTATACTAAGCAGTGATGCAGAGGTGTTGGCTCAATTAGGGCGAATAACGAGTAAAAGGACGGAACTTGATGAGGCGATAAACATAAAAATAATAGATACAAGTGGAGAAAGCCCTGAAAAGCAGAGTGCAAAAGGGACAGTAATAAAGACTTTGGGGAAAAAGGCAAGGGCAAGTGCAATATATTTCAGAAGGCAGGGTATGCTGACGGAAGCGGCAAGTTGTAAGAAGCCAAAAACGTATTATGAGGATTTGCTGGATGAGGATATAATAAATAAGTTGAACGATGTGAGAGGGATTTTGTTTACTAATAAGGCGAATTTGGGAAATTTTGGGGTGACAGATGCGTGGTTTTTGATAGTGGATGCGCAGATACAGGCATTGAGTGATTTGATAACCGCACCAAGTAGTGCACAAGCAGCAGCTGATGCAGCAAATGGAGTAATAGATACCAAAATAGATGAAATGATGGTGTTTCAGGATGATTTGGATGTATTGGTGATGAATGCATTTGAGGATACGCATGAGGGTTTGGTGAATGCATTGATAGCATTGAATAAACTAACGACATTGGGTCGGAGACATAATGAGGTTGAGTTTTTGGCGAAGAGGGCAAGTGACGGAAGTGTGATAAACCACCTGAAAATAGAGATACGGGATGAGATAACGGGATTGATTGTGAAAACGGTTTATACGAATTCGGGGGGAGAGGCATTAGCTTACAGCAAAATAAAAAATTATATAGCTACAGCAAGCGGGGCAAGGCTTGTGAGCCAAGAGGTTGGTTTCAGGTTGCAATTCAGGAAAAAGATTCATATAGATTTGTTGATGAAGAATGTTTAAGGTAAAAAAAACAAATTGAAAAGAGGGATATATATATTGATGATGATTATAATTAATGATGCGGTGGAAGGTTGTAAGCGGGCTGAGGATGATGTGCCTAAGCCGATGGGACCATCATATCCTTTGCAGGATTTAGCTGCTTATTCTTATTTTAAAACCGGAACGTATTGGGTGTATAAAGATAGTGCAAGCGGGGTGGAGGATAGCGTGTATGT
>JANYDQ010000246.1 GCA_025363555.1 Bacteroidota bacterium
GTTTCAAACAATCTTCATCATCTTTAAATTTCTCCTGAAACTCAAATATTGTGAGGCTTTTATATTTTGCTTCCATTTCTTGTTTTATTTTGGCTGCAAAGTTAAGGAGTTTATATTATTTATAAAGTGCCTAATTCAATTCATCTTTTCTTTTTTCATAACATTTGGTTTTAAAAGGTTAAACAATAAGTTCAACGGTCAGGTCGAACATTTAATTAATTAAATAATTGCTGATTAACCTCATTATCCAGTGCAAGGAAATGAGTTTTACTATTGGGGATGAAACTTAAAAATTCATGTTTCTTGTGATATTATACGTAGTGAAACCAAATAAGTTTCACTTTTTTGAAAATATTTTTTATCTTTGCAAACAAAATATTGAATATCAATCTAATAAATTTTAATAAAAAATATGAAAGATGAACTTTATTTAAAGAAATTAGGGAAAAAGATTGTCCTTCTGAGAAAGGAAAGGAAAATTTCCCAGCGCGAATTAGCGAGAAGAATAAAGACAAATAATACTCAGATAAGACGCATAGAAAATGGGGAAGTTAATTCCTCAATCAATATGCTGAGGAAACTTGCAAAGGAATTTGATATTCCAATTGGAGAGTTGGTTACTGTTTAATATAGCAATTTCTCAAGATTGCATTTTTGCCTTTTCGTAAGAAAGTTGCAATTATACAATGTCCTTCGTCTCCCATATTTCGGAGTAAGGCTTTAGACTCCCAATATAAAAACTCAGAAGAAGCATTATATCAACTTTGGAATTGGTTAGAAGTCAATGTTGATATTTCAAAAACCAAATTGATTACAAGGAAGGGGACTTTCAATCTTTTTAAAAATGCACAAGATAGTTCAGGAATCCCGTTTGATGAACTTGTAAAATGGGGACTACTGGAACCATTAATAGACAAAATGAACCAAAAAAGCACGACATATTTTCAAAAATCACATGCCAAGTACTATGTTGGCGTTTATGAAAACTATGTAGAAGTTCTGTCAGGTTCTTTTAATATTCATCAAGGCAGTTACTTTGAAAACATCACTTTTAAGACCTATGATAAAACCTTCTTTAAAGATAGATATTTGCATATGTTCAAAGATTTTGAATATGAAGAAACGGAGCAAAAAGAGCAAGTCCATTATATGACATTGGGCACTGACGCAGACAAGAACTATCTTATTGGGCTTGATGAATTACTTACTAAAATAATAACTTAATTCTTTTTATTAATGCTTTTTCCTTTCAGCTGAAAGAATGGAGTTTCGTTTTGTTTGAGCTGAAACAAAATTTTTTCCCCCAATTAGAGACATGCGTAATTAAGGCAGAAATGCGGGGCTTTTTTTGTTTGCCGCTCTCCTTCATGCCTGCTCTGATGGAGTGGGGGTTATTCCTGCTTCCTCACTCTCTTTTTTAATATAACTTAACGCTCCCGAAGGGCAATGGTTCACCTGTTCGGCAATTTGTTGGGTGGTTGCGCCTTCCATTTTAACCCACGGGCGTTCCCTAGGGTTAAATACTTCCCCCAGTTGTTTCCAGCACAAACAGGAGTGTATGCACAATTTGGGTTTCCAAACCACAGTAATATCATCGTTACTGTATTTCATGGTAATGTCTTTTTCCATTGTTATTAAATTGAGTGAATCAAAGTTTATTTCATTTTATTAAATGCTTCGGTGTACCATAGTAATTCTTTCAGAAACGCGGCAGCCCGTTTATCCATAGCTTCTTTATTAGTTGGGGTTCCGTTATCATCAAAACTATTTTGAACAACGGGAACCGGGAAAGGAACAGCAATGGGTACTGCGCGAACTTTCAAAAAAATGTTTTGAAGCAAAGCAAGAGCATTTACCCCTCCAAAACCACCGGATGAAGCAGTAACAATACCAATTGGTTTGTGATGCCATTCGTTGTAAAGCAAATCAATTGCGTTTTTCAAACTGGCAGGGTAGCCGCTGTTGTATTCCGGCGAAACCACAATTACAGCATCTGCATGAGTTATCTTTTCCGAAAACAATTGTTGTGGTGCTGTGGGATTAGCGATATAAGACAAGCGTTCTTCAAACAACGGGAAATTAAATTCTTTCAAATCCAGTATTTCGGGGTTTGCTAATTTATGTTCGGTGATATAGCTCTGAAAATACAAAGCAACCTTATGGCTTTGCCTTCCTGTTCGAACGCTCCCTGATATGATTGCTATAGTATACATTTAAATAGTACTTATTTTTATTTCTCCTAAAAGAATTTTAGAGATGGGACAATTTTTAGAAATTTGATTCAGCCTGTCTTTTTGTTCTGCTGTTATATTTTCCGAATAGTTTATTTCCTTTGAAATTGTTGTCAAACCATTTCCTGTTTCGAGGGATAAATTTACAGAAATATTTCCCACGTTCCATTCCTTTCTTAACGAATACATTCGTAAAGTAATGGCAATGCAGGCACCTAATGATGAAAGCAATAATTGCTCCGGAGCCATCCCGCTGTCACCACCATTATTCGACAATGGTTCATCCGCTATAATAGAATGCCCTTCGGAAGTAATGGTAACCTGAAAATTTACCATATCTATTTTAGCTGAAACATTCATTTGTTTTTTATTTTTCTAAATGATAATTAAATTGATTTTAAAACACTTTCTGTTTTCTCCAGCATATTGTCAGTAAAATCAAGGTGAGTTACAAAACGAATTGCCTGTTTGCCAAAGCCGGTGGCTTTAATATCATGCGATGCTAATTTTTTTACAAAGTCTTCCGGTTTTAATTTTTCATTCAAATTAAAAATGATAATATTGGTATCTACCGGCAAAACATTGTCTATATAAGGCAATCCGCTCATAGTTGTTGCCAGTTGTTTCGCCCGTTTATGATCTTCTTTTAACCTGTTAATATTATTATCCAGCGCATAGATGCCTGCAGCGGCAAGGTAACCGGCTTGTCGCATTCCACCACCAAAAACTTTCCGTACTCTTCTTGCTTTGCGAATAAACTCTTTATCACCAATAATGACCGAACCAACAGGCGCGCCTAATCCTTTTGAAAAACAAACAGAAATAGAATCAAACAATTTGCCTACATCCGAAGAAGTGTATTCATTCTCCACAATGGCATTAAAAATACGCGCGCCATCTAAATGATAATTCAATTTGTTTTTTTTACAAACGTCAGAGAGTTCCTGCATTTGCAAAAGCGAATAATAACTGCCCCCGGCTCGGTTAGCCGTATTTTCCACACAAACTAAACTCGTACGTGTCAACCAATCGTAACTGGGGTTCATGCTTTCCAGAACTTGTTGCGCAGAAATTCTTCCTCTTTCGCCTGGAATTAATTTTGCCTGTACACCTGAATTGAAAGCGATTCCGCCACCTTCATAATTATATATATGCGCAGTGGTGTCGCATAATACTTCATCACCCGGCTGTGTGTGTACTTTTATGGCTATTTGGTTGGTCATGGTTCCCGAAGGGCAAAACAAAGCGGCTTCTTTACCGAAAAGTGCAGACACTTTTTGTTCCAATGCAATTACTGTTGGTTCTTCAGCAAACACATCATCGCCTACTTCTGCATTAAACATAGCTTCCAACATAGATTTAGTTGGTTTAGTAACTGTGTCACTTCTTAAATCTATTGTCATAAAACAATTCGTTATTTGTTTGTCATCCTGAGCTTGTCGAAGGACGTTATTCGTTGTTTATTTTTTTCTGGCAATCATCAATCCATCTCTAACAGGCAACAACATATTTTCAACCCTGTTATCACTATTTATTTTTTTATTGAATTCATCCATTGCTTTTGTTTCTGCATCCATTTTATCTGGCGCATCCAAAACCTTTCCGCTCCAAAGCACATTATCAGCAATGATGTAACCACCGCTGCTCACTTTATCAAAAACTAAATCGTAATACCTGGAATAGTTTTTTTTATCAGCATCAATAAAAATAATATCAAATGTTTCATTGATAGTAGGAATTATGGTTAATGCATTACCGATGTAATAATTAATTTTATCTGTCATTCCTGCTTCATCAATATAAACACGAACCATTTTTTCGAGTTCCTCATTTATGTCAATGGTATGAAGCTTTCCGCCCGGCTGCAAGCCTTGAACAAGGCATATTGCCGAGTAGCCGGTATAAGTGCCTATTTCCAGTATTTGTTTTGGCTGAATCATTTTACTGAACATACTCAATACGTTTCCCTGTAAATGTCCAGAAAGCATTCGGGGCATTAATACTTTGGCATGTGTTTCCCGGTTTATCTTTTTCAAAAGTTCGGTTTCCGGTTGCGAATGTTTTAACGAATAGGCTTCAATTTCCTGGTCAATAAAATCCATAGTTGTTATTTTGTTTTTAATATGCGAAAGTAAAACTTTTATTTTAATCCTGTTATTTCCAGCACACGCCCTACCTGACGACTATCGAGCATTACTTTTATCCCACGCGAATGAAATGGGGCACTTGTCAATATGGCTCTCACTATGCCTTTGGTGCGTTTTCCTGTTCGCTGGTCTTTCTTCAAAACTATTTCTACTTCCTGCCCGATTTTAATATTTTCACGGAACATATTTTTTGTATGTGGCGATTTTAAGTTCATATATCGGTAAAAATACTTATTTTTGGCTCATAAATTATAAAACTAAATCTATGAAAAAAGGATTACTTATTTTTTTGGCACTGTTTTATGTTACCGTTTCGTTTTCACAAAACACAATGACTACCCGCAAATGGAGAGTGAAAGAGAACGATTCGTTAGTGAAGGCTCAAACTATTTTTGAAGCCAGGAATTACCTGGTAGCTTTAGGGTATTTCGAGAAAATACTGGAAAACCATCCAAACGAGTTGTATTTACGTTATGTGGTGGGTATTTGTGGCTTGTACCGAACGGATATGCACGAAAAATCGTTGGAGTACTTATCAGAAACCTATGTAAAAAACAGGAAAACAAATGATATTGAGTATGACTTGGCAAGAGCCCAGCATTACAATTACCGGTTTGACGATGCCCTTACCAATATTGATGATTATTTAAAGAAAAAAGGGCTTTCTGAAATTCAGAAGAAAGAAGCACATTTGCTTCAGGATTTTTGTAATAACGGAAAAGAATTGGTGGCAAAGCCTGTAAATGCTAAGATTGAAAACCTTGGCAATATTTTAAATACAAAAAATTCAGAATACGTTCCTTCTGTTTCCTCTGATGAATCTACCATGATATTTACTTATAAAGGCGAAGAAAGCATGGGTGGAAAACAAAATGAACTCAATCAGCCGGACCCGAACGGAGATTATAATGAAGATGTTTTTATTACCCACAAAGAAGATGGCAAATGGACAAAACCGGTAAGCATGGGTCCATTGATTAATACCAATTTGAATGATGCTGCTATTTCTATTTCCAATGACGGACAAAAATTATTTATCTACAGAGATGATGCTTCCGATGGCGGAGACATTTATATGAGTACTCTTTCGGGAGACAGCTGGTCTGCACCCCAAAAATTAAAAGGAGATGTAAATACTTATTACTGGGAAGGAAGTGCATCGCTTAGTGCCGATGGAAAAACATTATACTTTTCGAGCGAGCGCCCGGGAGGAATAGGTGGGAAAGACCTTTACAAAGCAACTTTACAGGAAGATGGTTCGTGGAAAGAAGTTCAGAATTTAGGAATTGAAGTAAATACTAATTTTGATGACGATGCACCATTTATACATCCTGATGGAAAAACATTAATATATAGTACACAGGGCTTAAAAAGTATGGGGTACAATGATATTTTTGTTACCCGATATAATGCCAAAGATACTACCTGGTCTAAACCTGAAAACATAGGGTACCCTATTAATACTACAGATGATGATGGTTTTTTTATGCTTACTGCATCAGGTGATAAAGGATATTATTCGTCAGCAAAAAAAGGGGGCTATGGTTTACAGGATATTTATTCTGTAGAGATGCCTTCCTCTTTTTTAAGACCAATTGTAGAAACGGTAAAAGGAAATGTTACTATTAATGGCAAACCGGGCGAAGCTTCTGTGGAGGTGGATATAATTAATAAGAACAACAATTACGGAAAATTTGGTTCCAATGCTTCTTCAGGAAATTATTTAGTAAACATTCCTCCGGGAAATAATTACAAATTTACTTTCAGAGCAGAAGGTTTTCCGCCACAGGTACAAACAGTGGATGCTACTAATCTGACTGCATTTGCAGAAAAAATTATCAACATTCAGTTCCCTATGAAAACAGATGCTGTGGCTGCTGTGGATGGTGGTGCTGCCGGCAAAACAACAACAGATGCGGGCACAACAACAACTGCAACTGATGTTGCAAAAACAACAACGGATGCAGGAACAACGGGCAAAACAACTACCACTGATGCAGGTAAAACAACTACTACTGACCTAAGTACAACGGGCAAAACAACTGCTACTGATGCAGGTAAAACAGAAAACAAAACTACTGATGCAGGTACAATCGGCAAAACAATTACTACTGATGCAGGTAAAACTGGAAACAAAACCAATGATGCAGGCACGACCGGCAAAGCAACTACTACCGATGCAGGTAAAACTGGAAACAAAACCAACGATGCAGGTACAGCAGGTAAAACAACTACTACTGATGCAGGTAAAACAGGAAACACAACAAGTAAAGCAGAGAAAGCAGAAGCTGCCGCAAAATTAGCTGCTTCACGAAATGCTACTGAAGTTAAAATTGCAAGTAAAGTAGGAAATGAATCGAAACCCGGGTTAACATTTAAAATCCAGGTTGCCGCTTTATCTTCTCCAAAGAATTTTGATTATTCAAAATTAAAAGGATTAGGGAAATCTGAAAAAATAAAATTAGATGACGGATTGACCCGCATTACAGTGGGCAAGTTTAATACCTTAAACGAAGCACTTGAATTTAAAAAGAAAGTAAGAGATGCAGGAATCAGTGACGCATTTATTACTGCTATTTATAAAGGGAAACGTGTGTATCTTACTGAACTTATTACCATGGGGTTGTTACAAACTCCTGATAAATAATAAGAACTAATTACTTGGATTCTGCAACAATTGCCATCTTTGTTCCATCGGAACTGATGGCAATTCTTGTTATATTCTTTATCCCGTTATTCGATAAATCCATCATTAGTTTATCTGTATTTTTGAATGGAAACGAAGCCATTATCTTTGATTTTACCGCGGTAATATAAATGGGCTGAAAGGACAGCAGAATTGCAAAATCCTCATTTGGTAATTTGTAATAATTATTTTCTCTTTCTTTTATACTCTTCATATAGTTCGATAAATAATTTTTTGTTGAATCTTGTTTTTGAACATAAAATAACGTTTCGGAAACGGAAGTAATACATCTACCCACATTACTTGCTATTACTTTGTATTTTTGAGTGTTTACATTCACCACTTCCAGTGCAGGCGGTTTGGTTATCATTACCAGTGCCAGGCTATCTTTTGTTATCCAGCAGTGATAACCAATAGAATCAACATCTTTCATAATTAAAGAAGGTGAGCCTCCCTTAATAGGGAATTTCCATAGTCGTTGCGTGGTAGTATCTGCCTCTACCATCACTACCGAAATATTTTTTCCATCGGGCATAAAGGTTGGCGAATACTCGCTGGTGGGAGTTTTGGTGAATTGAGAAATGGTTTTGGTTGTTAAATCGTATTTATAAATATCGGCTTGCTTGTCTTCCCTTACAGAGGTGTATAAAATATATTTTCCATCAGGAGAAAAGGATGGCTGGTTGTCGTATCCCTTTCTGCGGGTAATATTGACAGGATTTTTGAGAACAACACTGTCTTTGGTGGCTTTTATATCCAGTAACCAAATGTCGGTATCGGGGAGTTGTGCCACTATTGTGGAGGTGATAAAAAGAAGACCAAAAAGAATGATTTGTTTTTTCATAAAAATAAAACAGAAGATGAATTGGCTAAAATTAGTTATTTTTACTTCATGTCTTAATAATCCATACTTATGAAGTATATCTTTTTTCTTTTTATAATCATTTCGTTTTCTGCACGCGGGCAGGAATTGAAATTAACGCAAGCCACTAAACAAACCGCTAATTCGGGTGCTTCGGCAACTGTTATAACTAATTACTGCATTTTATTAAAAAAAGAAAAATCGTTTTGCTGGTCGGTGGATTCGGTGGTGGATGTTTATACCCAAAAGCCACTTCGGTTTCATATTGTGAAAATTGAAAAGCCGGGTGGGTTATCTGCACAGAGGTATTTGGAGGTGAAAAAATATTCTAAAAAAGATAAAGGAATTTACCGGGTAAGTTTTGAGATGACTCAAAACAGAAAAACAGGACCCGATACACCGATGAATAAAAAAGTGCCGGTGGATGATATTACGCAGGGGGTTATTGTTTTTTATTCGGCAGAAAAAAAAAAAAAAAAGTGCGCATTGAATCGTTTGAGGAATTAGCAACTATTGATGTGCCTTAGTTGGAGCAGGTAAAAATAAATGCAGGAGGAAGATTGATGGGAGTGAAATTCAAATCTACTTTTTTGAAATTGTGTTTTAATTTGAAATAAGCATTGAGCGAATATTGGTATTGAATGAATGCACCTTTTGGGTTCAATACTTTTTTTGCGATTTTTAAAATATTCCTCACAATGGTGTTTGGAATAAGACTAAAGGGAAGTGAGGAAACAATATAATCTACCCGCATGATATTGTTTTTTAATAAATAGCTTTCGAGGTTTTCGGCACTGTCGGAAATAATTTTTATGCGGGAATCGTTTATTTCTTTTAGTTTTTCGCAAAACTCTTTGTTGATTTCGAAAACAATGAGTACTGCATCCTGGGGCATTCGGTTCAGCAACTCGTGGGTGATGATGCCTGTGCCGGGACCAAATTCGACAATACATTTAACTTTTGAAAAATTGATGGGGTCCACCATTTTTTTAACCAGATATTTAGAACTTGGGGCTACTGCACCCACGTTATTTTTTACCGGCTTCAAAAATTCTGCGAAAAATTCTTTTTTACTCACTTCCTTTTTTTTAAAACGATGCAAAGTAATCAATAATTGAGCGCAAATGGAAATAAGTTATGAAAATGAGGTGAAATTCCGTCTGCTTTTTTTGTTACTTGGTTTTTTGATAAAAAAACAAAAGAAGTTTGTATGCTAATTTTAAAGAACAGGCTACTATTTTAAAATGAAAAAACAAATTTACTGCTATTAAGCCAAGTTTTAAAGAGACGAAGTTTAACTACATTGAACTAAAATAAAACTATTTTCTCAAAAGCAATGTAAATCCCATCGGCTCTCGTTTCCAGGGCATACGTTCTGGCTGCATCTCCGCCACCGCTTGTTGCTCGTCCTGTTTTTAAATCAAACGAATAACGATGAACCGGACAAACCACGCTGCCTTCTGCGGTGCAAAAACCATTGCCAAGCGAAGAACCATTGTGAGGGCATTTATCCTGCATGGCAAAAAAACCATCTTTAGTATGAGCTACACAAATCTTTTTGTTGTTAATCAAAATGGTAGTAACCCGTCCTTCCGCCACTCGTGCATTGGCAGCAGTAACAGATTCGAATAGTTTATACCAGGTAGTTTGTTTTTGAAAGAACATTTTAAGTATTACTCCTGTCAGTTCCGAACGTGCAGAACTGACAGGGGTAATGTGAAGTGATATTTTATTTAGAAAGATACGAATTAATATTATTCTCTACTCTTGATAACACATTGCTCACATCCGCTTTCACAAACTTTTCTCCAACAATGTTTTCAAACAATTCAATATATCTCTCGGAAATGGAAGAACAAATTTCATCCGTCATTTCAGGAACCTGTTGTCCGTCTTTACCCTGGAAACCATTTTCCATTAACCATTCGCGAACAAATTCTTTCGACAGTTGTTTTTGTGCTTCTCCTTTTTGCTGGCGCGATTCATATCCTTCTTTATAAAAATAACGGGAAGAATCAGGGGTATGTATTTCATCAATCAAAAATATCTTTCCCTCTTTTTTTCCGAACTCATATTTAGTATCCACTAATATTAATCCCATACTTGCAGCTATTTCAGTACCTCTTTGAAATATGGCACGGGTATATTTTTCTAAATTTTCATAATCTTCTTTCGAAACAATTCCCTGTTTCAGAATTTCTTCTTTCGAAATATCTTCATCATGTCCCACAGATGCTTTGGTGGTTGGAGTAAGAAGGGGTTCCGGAAATTTATCATTCTCTTGCATTCCATCAGGCATCGAAACGCCACATACAGTCCGTTTCCCGGCTTTGTACTCTCTCCACGCATGCCCGGATAAATAACCCCGAATAACCATTTCCACTTTAAATGGTTCACAGAAATGTCCTACAGTTACCATCGGGTCAGGAACTGCGATTACCCAATTAGGAACTATGTCTTCAGTTGCTTTCAGAAACTTTGCAGCTATCTGGTTCAACACTTGCCCCTTGTATGGAATGCCTTTTGGCAATACCACATCAAAAGCCGATATCCTGTCGCTGACTATCATTACCAGCATTTTGTCGTCAATGTTATATACATCACGAACTTTACCTTTGTAAAAACTTTTTTGTTTTGGAAAATTAAATTTTGTTTCTGTTATTGCATTCATTTTTTTAATTGTTTTGTTGTTAAATTATTTTATTGTTTTGTTACTTATTATTTTTAATCTGCACATTAGCATACCGGTACATCAGCACATCATTTTTTGTCATATTGTTCAATTATCCGCTTTACTATTTTATGTCGTATCACATCCGTTCCATCCAGTTCAATAATATCTATCCCATCCACATCCTTTAATATCCGCTGTGCATGAGGCAAACCGGAAGGCTGGTGTTTAGGTAAATCTATCTGCGTAATATCTCCTGTGATAACAAACTTTGCAGAATTTCCCATTCGGGTAAGGAACATTTTTAATTGTGCCTCGGTTGCATTCTGCGCTTCATCCAAAATTACAAATGCATTGTCCAATGTTCTGCCACGCATAAAAGCAAGCGGGGCAATCTGAATAACCCTATTCTCCAAATAGTAAGAAAGTTTTTCGGGAGCAATCATATCGCCCAAAGCATCATACAAAGGTTGTAAGTAAGGATCAAGTTTATCTTTTAAATCACCCGGAAGAAATCCCAGGTTTTCTCCCGCTTCCACAGCAGGTCGTGTAAGAATTATTTTTTTTACTTCCCTGTTTTTTAATGCCCGAACTGCTAATGCCACCGCGGTATATGTTTTACCTGTTCCGGCAGGACCAATAGCAAACATCATATCGTTTTTGAAAATGCTTTCCACCATTCTCCTTTGATTTTCTGTTCGGGCTTTAATTATTACTCCACTGTTTCCAAACACTAATACATCGTCCCCGGCTGTTTCTTCCTTTTCTTTTTCATTATTCCCGGTACGGTTGGCACTACCACCCAATATTTGTTCCACAGCATTATCAGTCAGGTCACCATACCGGTTATAGTATGCGGTCAATACATTTACAACCATTTCCAACTGATTAATATCCTCTTTCTCACCGCTTGCTTTAAGGGTTTCTCCTCTCCCAACAATTTTTAATTTAGGAAATCGTTTCTTTATTAATTCCAGTTTCGAATCATTTACACCATATAAATCTACAGGAGCTATATCTTCGAGAATAATTTTTTTTTCTGTCAACTTTTAGTTCGTTTTTTACTTTCGAATTGAAACTTTTTTCTTTTAATGCACGAAAATAACATATTTTTGTCTACCGAAAAGCTAAATATTCAATTGAAATAATCACAAATTACTAACAAATGGCAATCATTACTCTTACAACCGATTTTGGATTGAAAGATCATTATGTGAGTTCTGTAAAAGGTGCAATACTTAGCCGGTTGCCGGGGGCTGTTATTGTTGATATTTCGAATGTAATAGAAGAATATCATTTGCCTGATACTGCCTTTATATTAAAAAACGCTTTTGTGAATTTCCCAAAAGGCACCATTCATATTATAGGAGTTAAAGCCAACCAAACCAAAGAAACTCCTCATCTTGTTGTTTTTGCTGAAGGACATTATTTCATTGGTGCCGACAACGGTATATTTTCTTTATTGTTTGGCACTGCTATTGATAAAATTATTTCTCTTCCCGAAAGCATTTCTGTGTTTCCTACCCGCGATGTGTTTGCAAGCGCTGCCTGTCAAATTGCAACAGGAATTCCGATAGAGGAATTAGGAAACACAAAAGAAAGTGTTTCGCAAATGCTCGCCTTTAATGCCGCTCAAATGGGCGATTCTATTCGTGGCTTGGTTACTTATGTAGATGTTTACGGAAACTCTATTACTAATATTTCAAAAGCGTTGTTTTACCAGGCTGTCAATAATAAGGGGTTTGTAATAGAAATGCGACATCATAAAATACAAAAGATAAGTAACAATTACAGCGATGTTCCTCATGGCGAAATTTTAGCATTGTTCAATACCGGTGGGTTTTTAGAAATAGCCATCAACCAGGGAAAGGCAGATAACCTGTTGGCATTAAAAGTAAATAGTACCGTAGTAATTCAGTTGATATGATTATCAGGATTGTAAAAATGACTTTTGAAAAAGATAAAGTAGCTCAATTTTTAGAACTATTTAATTCATCTAAACATCTTATCCGCAATTTTGAAGGATGCACCCATCTCGAATTATTAAATGATTTAGATGCTCCTCACATTTATTTTACTTACAGTTACTGGGAGTCGCCAATAAATTTAGAACACTATCGTCAATCGGAATTATTTAAAACCGTATGGAGCAAAACAAAAGTTTTGTTTTCCGACAAAGCCGAAGCCTGGAGTGTGGAACAAAAAGTAATCCTGAAATAACATTCACTTTTGAAAGCCTTCTCAAAAGATTCAAAAGCTATCCTTATCTGGCTGTTTACCGCTTGCCTGATTATTATTGTCCCGCTGATTTACAGCAACAAAACTGTTGACATAAACTTAGTTCCTCAATTTTTATTTTGTTCAATTTTATTAGCACTATCCATTTTTTTATTTTTTGTTTTTGGAATTCAAAAAACATATTCCGTTTATTTCCATCCAATATTTATTGCCCTTACTGGTTACTTTTTATTTTCCTGTATTTCTCTCACAGGAGCAATAAATAAACCCGAAGGTATTTTTGATTTACTTAAAACAGGGAGTTGGATTGTTCTTATCATCGTACTTACTCAACTCTTAAAAAGTAATAATGAAACAAAGAGCATATTATTCAAAGCATTCACTATTTCTTCATTTGTATTAGCATTAATAGGCGCTGCGCAACTAACAGGGGTAGCTTTTACAAAACTACCGGGCCAATCTATACCTTACGGAACTTTGGGAAACAGAAATATTTTTATTCCTTCACTGGTTTTAACCCTGCCTTTTGCGATATACCAAACTATTGTTTTGCAAAACGGAAAGTGGAAATGGTTTGCTTGCATTTCTGCATTACTTGATGTTATAGTAGTAATTATAAGCGGAATGAGAACCACCTGGATTGCACTATCAGTGTCTTTGGTTTCAATAATTATTTTGATTGTTTTATTTAATAAAAAATATTCGTTTGGGTTTTCTGCTTTACAAACAAGAGCATTAAAAATTTTAATTTTTGTTTTTATCATAGCAGGAATAGGAGGAGGGATAGTATTGTATGAACATTCCAAAGAAAGGAAAACATGCGCAGGAAGTGTGTTAAGCACCAGTTCCACCAGCGAACGAATTGTATTATGGAAAAAATCATTTCAGATGTTTAATGACCATCCTTTGAGAGGAGTAGGGGTAGGCAACTGGAGAATAATGCTACCGGATTATTCTTTATCCGGATTGCCAAGAGAGGCGCAGGCAGGGGAAATGCATTATCAACGCCCCGAAAATGATTTTATCTGGATATTGGCTGAAACAGGTAGTGCCGGATTTTTATGTTACTTCTCAATTTTTGTTTTTGCATTTTATTATTTGTTCAAACGCTTGATACATTCAAAAACTGCCAATGAAAAATATTTTTGGCTGCTCCTTTTCACTGCTTTAATAATGTATTGTGTTATTGCTTTTTGGGGATTCCCGAAAGAACGAACATTTTTATCCATAGAATTTGCAGTTATTTTATCATTAATACTTTCGGAATATAAAAATGAAAACACCGGTTCAAAAAATATAACTATTCATCCTGCATTCTTTATTCTCTTTATAGGTTTTTGTGTTTACCACGGAAATAAATTATATGCAGGCGAGGTACAGACTCAAAAACTTATTGATGCCCGGGCTAATAATCAAAACGAACTTGTACTAAAGTATGCCGATAAAGCAATAGCAGTGGATTATTTAATTGACCCCACTTCCACCCCCATTAATTTTTACAAAGGAGTGGCTTACTTTAACAAGAATAATATAGACAGTGCTTTATCAAATTTCGAACTTGCCCGCGCAGTACATCCTTTTCATTTGCATGTGTTGAATAACCTGGCTACCTGCTACGAAACCAAAGAAAATCATACCAAAGCAACTGAATGTTTAGTAGAAGCCATTCGAATTTCTCCCGATTTTCAGGATGCCATGATAAATCTTACGGCTATATATTATAATACTGGAAGGATGAATAAGGCAAAAGAAATGATTTCGAAATGCAGAAGCAATATTAAAAATGAGGAGTTAAATACATTAAATAAATTAATTGACAAAAAACTAAATGATTCGATTATAAAATTTTCTGCCGATTATTTTAATTCAGGAAATATGCAAAAAGCAAAAGCTATTATTGATACTTATAAAAGTAAAATCAAAAATCCGAAGGTAAAAGAAATTAAAGAGGCTATTATTAATTATAAAAAAGATTCGATAATTAAGAATGCTGAAAAATATTTTAATGAGGATAGTATTAAAGCTGCAAAACTAACTTTATTAAAATGCAGGGGGTGTAATAATGTTCCTCAATACAAAAAAATAAGAGCCGAAGTGGATAAACGAATTGGAGTTATGCCTAAAAGAAAATAATTTTATAGAGATAAAAATTGTGTGGGGCGCGACTAAAATAATAAAATTTATCACTACTAACCGAGAAAAATAAAAAAGGCAAGTAAGTTTCCCCACTTGCCAAAAATGTTGAAATTTGTTTTTGCAAAAATAATTCCAACATGAGCAAAGATAAAGAAATAAAATTAGTCGGTCAGCCGATACTAAAACAATTACTGGATTTAATAGATAAAACAAGATTCTATTATTTAGTAAGGGAGCACAAAAGCGACCGTTATTATAAATCAT
>JANYDQ010000249.1 GCA_025363555.1 Bacteroidota bacterium
GTTTCAAACAATCTTCATCATCTTTAAATTTCTCCTGAAACTCAAATATTGTGAGGCTTTTATATTTTGCTTCCATTTCTTGTTTTATTTTGGCTGCAAAGTTAAGGAGTTTATATTATTTATAAAGTGCCTAATTCAATTAATTTAATACTTGCCTTATCCTTTTGGGGAGCAAAATTGAACAAATCCCAATTTAAAAGTATTACATAATATTAGGAAAACATTACAGATTGTAGTTCCTTGAGCTTCTTTGTGGAGAAGAATATTTTTTACTACGCTTTTGGGTGTGCTTGTTTGTGAATATTTTTTAATTTTTCTACTGTATTATGAGTATAAACCTGGGTAGCGGAAAGGTTAGCATGTCCCAGTAATTCTTTTATGGCATTCAAATCAGCCCCGTTATTAAGCATGTGAGTGGCGAAAGTATGCCTTAAAACATGCGGGCTTTTTTTGTCAATTGTGGTTACTTGTGAAAGGTAATTTCTAACCACTGCGTAAATAGTTTCAGCATTTAATTTTCCACCTTTTTTATTTTCAAATAAAAACTCATTTGGTAAATTCTTTTTTGCTTTTATGTATTTCTGAATTTCATTTTTTAACTCCCGACTAAAAGGAATGATTCTTTCCTTATTTCTTTTACCTAAAACTTTCATTTGAAAAGAATACAAATCAATATTGGCAATCGTTAGATTTATTAATTCTGACAATCGCATTCCTGTAGCGTAAAAAATTTCAATTATTAATTTATTTCTTTGCCCTTCTATATCTTTTTCAAAATCCACCACATCAAGCAATAAATCCATCTTTTCTTTTTCCACAAAGACAGGTAACCGTTTTGATGTTTTGGGCGATTGGATTTTCAGCATGGGGTTTTCGGTTACTAATTGTTGTCTTAGCAAATATTTATAAAAGGTTTTGAGAGTTGTAATTTTTCGATTAACAGTGCGGGGAGTAATTTTTTTTTCCATTAAGCTCACTATCCACGAACGAACAATGGTATGCGTTATTTCTTCGATGGTTTTTATTTCGTAAGTACTTTGCAGGAAAGTAAAAAACTGGAGAATATCGTTTGAATACGCCACCAATGTATGGTTTGAAAAGCGTTTCTCGAATTGCAGATACCGGGTAAAACTATCTTTACATCCATTTAAGTCCATAAAAAAAGAAGTATTTAATTGTTTAAGTAAATAACTTCGTAAAGTTAAGCAAACAATTAAATACTTCCTTATTTGGGAAATATACTTATGAAAAAAGTTTTAAGCTTCTTCCGTTTGGTATTTCTTTTTTACATAGATGGCTTTTTTCTTTCCTTCACGAAAAACCACAGACGGTTTGGTGAATTTCTGACGTTCACGTAATTCTTTAACTACACCGGTTTTTTCAAATTTCTTTTTGAATTTTTTTAGTGCTTTTTCAATTGGTTCACCGTCTTTAATCTGTACTACTAACATATGAATTTGTTTTAAATATTAATAAATGGGATGCAAAAGTAATAAAAATTTGTAAACGAGAGCTATTTAGCAAAAAATTATTTCATTATTTCCCTTGCAATCACCAGTTTTTGTATTTCTGATGTTCCTTCTCCTATTGTGCAAAGTTTACAATCCCGGTAGTATTTTTCAGCAGGAAAGTCTTTTGTATAACCATAGCCACCAAATATCTGAACAGTCTCATTAGAAACCCGACAAGCTACTTCAGAAGCGTAATATTTGGCAAAGGCCCCTTCTTTAGTCATTTTTAATCCTTTGTTTTTTCTATCGGCAGCCAAAAGGGTAAGTAATTCGGCAGCTTCTATTTCTGTAGCCATCTCAGCCAATTTAAAGGCAATAGCCTGGAATTGCGAAATAGGTTTGCCAAACTGTTCGCGCTCCTTAGAATATTTTACTGAAGCTGCGAAAGCTCCTTTTGCAATGCCAACAGATAAAGCGGCAATTGAAATTCGCCCCCCATCTAATACTTTCATCGCCTGTATAAATCCATCACCTTCTCTACCCAGCATCTGGTCTTTGTGAACACGGCAATCAGTAAATATTAATTCAGCGGTTTCTGAAGCACGCATTCCTAATTTATTTTCTTTTTTCCCGGGCTTAAAACCTTCCGTTCCCTTTTCTACGATAAAAGCAGTCATTCCATGCGAATCCCCTTTTTCACCTGTCCGGACAATTACAACCGCTACATCTCCTGAAATAGCATGAGTAATAAAATTTTTAGAGCCATTGATAATATAATAATCCCCATCTTTTTTAGCTGTGGTAGTCATGCCTCCCGAATCAGAACCTGTACCGGTTTCTGTTAATCCCCAGGCACCTATCCATTCGGCTGTTGCTAATAAAGGAAGATACTTTTTCTTTTGCTCTTCATTTCCAAAGGCAAGAATATGCCCTGTGCATAATGAATTATGTGCTGCCATGGACAAACCAATGGAACCGCAAATTTTAGACAATTCAACAATTGCTGTTACGTATTCGGTATAAGAAAAGCCGGAGCCTCCATATTGCTGTGGTACCAATACGCCCATTAATCCAAGTTCGCCAAGTTTTTTAAATACTTCTACAGGGAATATTTGAGCTTCGTCCCATTCCATCATTTTCGGAAGAATATGGTCTTCTCCAAATTTTTTAATCATATCAGCAATCATTCGCTGATTTTCGGTAGTGCTAAAATCCATTTTATTTTTTTTGAGGGAACAAAAATATACTTTTTATTCTAATTACTTTTGAAAAAATTGAAAAGTTGTTATTACAAAATATTTAAATAAAAATTAAACAGAGCTTAATCTTCACTTTTAAAATTATGTTACCCCTGTTTTTATTTGTATTAAGAAGTAAGACGTTAATAGTGTTGCTTTTAAATAACCAGCCTTATTATTTTAATTTTTATTAGGGTGTAAATTTATATGCACCTACCTTTGTCCAATATAAATGATTTACCTCAAAAAATACCTGCGTGTAAAATTACTCATCGAAAATGTGAGCAAATACGAGATGATGGGCATTTACCGTCCGCAGGCATATATAAAAGAAGCGAAAAGTTATTGTACCGAATGCCAGGTAGAATTCTATAAAAAGCCTTTGGAACAAGGCGAAAGCAGAGTAATAAATGCCGTTCTTTTTGCCCCCCACGGATTTGGTGAGCATTTAAAACAAGGAAGTTTATTAACTTTGCGCAATGGTATGGATATTGAGGCAAAGGCGGTGGTGTTGGAAATTAGGAATTAAGAATTAGGAATTTATGTCAATGAATTATAAATTAAGAATAAATCTCTTTGCGAACTTTGCGCCTTTGCGTGCAATAAAAGCTAAAAGTATTTTCTTTATGATTTTTATTTCAATTATTTTCATTTCCCGTAAAAAAAAGGCATACCCATATAACGTACATATTAGTGGAAAGGTTGTCGATGCAATAACTCAACAGTCAATTCCAGGTGCTGAAATTGGTGGTGGTGGAAATGGAGGTAGTAGTAATTTCGGTCCTACTTATACAACAAGTGATGCTGATGGAAATTATACTTTTGATTATCCAACAGAACAAACTAATCTTGATGATAAAATTTCTGTATTATTACGACATGCTGGTTATGGGGCATATACCCGAACCGAGGATGTTCTAATACCAAATATGGAAAATGTTTCAAATTATAATTTACAAATTCATCCCAATACATATTTTAACATTATTGTTTCAAAAACAAATCTTACAGATACTATGATTCAAGTATTATATACAGAACCAACCTGGGTTCAAAACGGACATGTTATATACGTTAGTAATATAAGCAGCCCCGATACCCTTACCCTAGTGGGTTCATACGGTATGAATAGTAAAATTTACTTAAAGGTTACAAGTTATAATACATGGTCTCCTTCAATGCAAAATTTGGGTACTCAGTATTCTTATTCTTATGATATTTATTGCGGTTCAGTTGATACTACACAATACCACATTCAATTATGAAAAAAATAAAATATACACTTTTCGTAATTGCATTTATTTTTATGCACACCCACATCATCGCCCAACCAGGCACTGATGAACAGTTAGCGGAACAATATTTTCAGAACAGAGAATATGATAAAGCATTGGATTATTACGAAAAACTTTATAATAAAAAATCTCCTGACCAGTTTTATTCTCCTTATTTGAATTGTCTTTTGGAAACAAAAGATTTTAAGAAAGCAGAAAAGATTGCCAAAAAACAAATAAAACAATACCCCGATAACCTGGCTTTCAGTGTAGATTTAGGAACTGTTTACCTTAGCAGCGAGCAGCCTGACCAAGCAAAAACAACCTGGGAACAGGCAATAAAATCAATCAAGGCAGACGACCAGGTGTTTACTTTAGCAAATTCTTTTATGGCTATAAGACAATATGATTATGCAATTGCAACTTATAATAAAGGAAGAAAAATAACCCAGAACAATTATCCTTACAATTTTGAACTGGCAAATGTATACCGCGAAAAAGGCGACAAAGCAGCAATGATAAGCGAATATTTGGATGCGCTCGAAATAAATGATTCGTATATACAGTCTGTTCAGAACTCCTTGCAGACCAGCTTTGCAACCGATGCCGACCAGAAGCAAAATGAATTGTTAAAAACAGAATTATTAAAACGCATCCAGCGAAGCCCTGATAAAACCATCCTTTCGGAGTTTTTAATATGGATTCAGATTCAGCAGCGCGATTGGGAAGGGGCATTTGTACAGGGCAAAGCATTAGACAAAAGAAAGAAAGAAGAAGGAAACCGCATCATGGCTTTGGGACAATTGTTTGCACAAAACGAAAGTTACGACATGGCTGCAAAAGCATATCAGTATGTAGTTGCAAAAGGGAAAGATAATCCTTACTACACCCAGGCGCGAATGGAATTATTGAATGTGAGTTATCAGAAAGTAGTTGCCAAAGGAAGTTATACGCAGAATGATTTAACAGAACTGGAAAATAATTTTAATATAACTATTGCCGAATTGGGCAAGTCCGCAGGCACAGAGCCGATATTAAAAAACCTTGCACACCTGCAGGCATTTTATTTAAACAAGCCGACAGAAGCCATTGCACTGTTGGAAGAAGCCATTGCCTTGCCTCAATTAACCTTGCAGGCGCTGGCAGATTGTAAGCTGGAACAGGCTGATATATTATTGATGACGGGAGATATATGGGAAGCATCGCTGCGTTATTCGCAGGTGGAGAAATCATTTAAACATGATGAGATAGGGCAGGAAGCAAAGTTTCGCAACGCAAAGATTTCATATTACACGGGAGATTTCAAATGGGCGCAGGCACAACTCGATGTATTGAAAGGAGCAACAGCAAAGCTGATTGCAAACGATGCGCTTGATTTGTCAATGAAAATAAGTGATGCGCTGGCAATAGACACCAACGAAGCACCGCTTCTCATCTTTGCCCGTGCTGATTTACTTGCGTTTCAGAATAAAGATGAAGAAGCAATTATCTCATTGGATTCAATAAATAAGCTGTATCCAAATCATGCATTAGCGGATGACATACTTTATAAAAAAGCGCAGATAGCACTAAAACATGCTGATTATACTAAAGGGGCAGCATATTACGATACAATCATAAAAAAATTTGGTGATGATATTTTAGGTGACGATGCGATGTTTAAATTAGCTGACCTTACCGAAAATCAATTTAAAAATGCGGATAAAGCAAAAGAAATGTATCAGCAGTTACTTGAAAAATATCCTGCAAGTTTATATGTGGTAGAAGCAAGGAAAAGATTTAGAAAATTGAGAGGGGATAGTATAAACTAAAGCCCACCCAGCCCTCCCTTCGGGAGGGCTTTGACGAACTAAATTAAAAAATGCGTAATAAGTAATTTTTTTTTATACTAATAATTCCTCTCCCCTTCGGGGAGAGATAGAAAGGGCTTCTATGATTATATACAACGTAACAATTAACATCGAAAATGATGTTCGTGAAGAGTGGCTTCAATGGATGAAACAAAAGCACATTCCGGATGTGATGGCAACAGGATATTTTACCGAAAATAAAATTTGTAAAGTATTGGTGGACGAAGAACAGGGAACAACCTATTCAATTCAATACACCTGTGCAAACCTGAAAGACCTGGAAGACTACAGGCGGGAACATGCGCCAAGATTGCAGAAAGAAGTGAGCGATAAATATGCAAATAAGTTTGTTGCTTTCAGAACGGTAATGGAAGTGGCGTAACCCCTCCCAACCTTCCCCAAAGGGGAGGGCTTTGACGAACTAAATAAAAAATGAGAAATAGTAAAGGAAAAAGTTTTTATACTAACAATTCCTCTCCCATTTGGGGAGAGAAAGAGAGGGGTGATTATGAATAAGGAGGTTCGAGCCAAAAAACATTTAGGACAGCATTTCCTCAAAGATGAAACGATAGCTCACGATATTGTAAAAGCCTTAAAGCATACTCCCCATTATAAAAAAGTATTGGAAGTGGGACCAGGGATGGGAATGCTCACCAAATACTTAATCACCGAAACAGCCTACGAAACACATATTATAGACATTGATTGGGATTCCATTGCTTATCTCAAAAAAACATTTCCCTCTCTTGAAAATAAAATCATTGAAGGGGATTTTCTTCAGCTTGATTTTAATAATTTATTTAACAACGAGCCTTTCGCTGTGATAGGAAATTTCCCCTACAATATTTCTACTGAAATTTTATTTAAAGTATTAGACAATAAAAACCAGGTGCCGGAAGTGGTGGGAATGTTTCAGAAAGAAGTGGCGGAGCGCATTGCAAGCAAACCAAGAAACAAAACGTATGGCATTACCAGTGTCTTGTTACAGGCATTTTATGATATAGAATATTTATTTACTGTTAGCGAAACTGTTTTTAATCCACCGCCAAGGGTGAAGTCTGCCGTTATTCGTTTAACCCGGAACAATGTGCAGCAACTGGATTGCAACGAAAAATTGTTTAAGCAGGTGGTGAAAGCGGGTTTTAACCAGCGCAGAAAAACATTACGCAATTCTATAAAAGCATTTAAACTAAAACCCGAATTTCTAGACCATAAATATCTTACCCAACGGGCAGAGGAATTATCTGTTGCCGATTTTGTGGCGTTAACAAATATGGTAGAAGTTTAAATTTCCCCGAAACATTTCTCCAATAAGTAATAATCTTACCTTTGCCCCCGTTAAAAATATTTAAATAGTTTACAGGGTGCAATTCGAATTAAAAGACGATTTTTTAATTAAGCTGCGTGATGCTATTCATAAGCAAAACGGAGAGTATGTTAGTGCACAACTAAAAGAGTTGTACCCACCTGATATTGCTGAAATTTTCAATGAACTGGAAATTGAAGAAGCGAAATTTGTTTACAAACAACTTCATGAACAGATTGCCACTGATGTATTGGTGGAATTGGATGATGATGTGCGGGAAGAATTCTTGGCTTCACTTACTTCCAAAGAAATAGCCGAGCAGTTTATCGATAATATGAATTCGGATGATGCAGCTGATGTAATAGCCGAATTACCCGACAATGTACAGGATGAAGTATTATCTCACATCGAAGACAGTGAGCAGGCCAGCGACATTGTTGACCTTTTAAATTATGATGAACATACCGCGGGTGGCTTGATGGCGACTGAGTTGGTGCGCGTGCATGTCAATAGTGATTCACTTGAATGTGTACGAGAAATTCGAAGACAAAGCGATGAAGTTGGTCACATTTATACTATTTATGTGGTAGATGATGATGAAAAACTCGTTGGATTATTATCATTAAAAAAACTGGTCATCTCTCCAACCCGCTCTAAAGTAGCTGATATATATGATGCTAAAGTAATATCTGTTAAAACAAATACTCCTGATGAAGAAGTAGCTGACATTATGGATAAATATAACCTCGTGGTATTGCCTGTGGTGGATGGTCTGGGAAGATTGGTGGGTAGAATTACCATTGATGATGTGGTAGATGTAAGAAGAGAAGAAGAAACGGAAGATGTGCAAAAGATGGGTGCGATGGAGGCGTTGGAAGAACCTTACATGAGTACTCCTTTTTTGCAAATGATTAAAAAAAGAGCAGGTTGGTTAATTATATTATTTCTGGGAGAAACGTTAACTGCTACTGCAATGGCATTTTTTGAAGACCAAATCGCAAAAGCAGTAATCCTTGCTTTGTTTATTCCTCTAATTATTTCCAGCGGTGGTAACAGTGGTTCGCAGGCATCTACACTTATTATTCGTGCATTAGCTTTAGGTGAAATAACCATTCGCGATTGGTGGAAGATTATTAAAAAAGAACTTTCAACAGGATTAGTAATTGGATTAATCCTTGGTTTTATTGGATTTGTAAGAGTTGCCGCATGGTCTTATTTTATTGCAAGTTATGGTCCACACTGGATGTTGATAGCATTTACAGTCAGCTTTTCATTGGTTGGAGTTGTAATGTGGGGAACGCTTATGGGCTCGCTTCTTCCGCTTGGATTAAAAAGATTAGGACTTGACCCTGCAGTTTCTTCTGCACCCTTTGTTGCCACCCTTGTTGATGTTACGGGTTTGGTAATTTATTTTACGTTCGCAATACTTTTCTTAAAAGGAGTTATGTTGTAATGCGTATTCTCTTCATAGATTCTAATCATCCTTTACTTCACGAAACACTTGAAAAAGCAGGTTATACTTGCGATTTGAATTATCATTGGTCAGAGGATGAAATAAAAAGCAATATTCATTTATATGACGGAATTGTTATTCGAAGTAAAATAAAAATCACAAAAGAAATTATAGACAAAGCTGTAAACCTTAAGTTCATTGCCCGTGCAGGAGCAGGAATGGAAAACATTGATGTGACTTATGCAGAAAGCAAAGGGATAAAATGTCTTCACGCACCTGAAGGAAATAAGGATGCAGTGGGCGAACATACTATTGCTTTGCTGCTTTCGTTGTTTAATAATATATGCAGAGCAGATAAAGAAGTAAGAGAAGGTAAGTGGATACGCGAAGGCAACAGGGGTGTAGAGTTAATGGGCAAAACGGTTGGCTTAATAGGTTATGGTAATATGGGGAGCGCTTTTGCTGAACGATTAAAAGGATTTGGAGTAAAAGTCTTAGCTTACGATAAGTACAAGAAAGGATTTGGAAATGACTTTGTAATCGAAACAATTCTTGAACAAATTTTTGCAGAAGCAGATATATTGAGTTTACATATTCCTTTAACGGATGAAACGAAGTATCTTGTAAACAATTCATTCATTAATAAATTCAAAAAGAATATTTATATTGTAAATACAGCACGTGGAAAATGCCTGAATACAGATGACCTGGTAAAGAATATTAAGTCGGGAAAAGTTTTGGGTGCTTGCCTGGATGTTTTGGAATACGAAATGACTTCTTTTGAAAATCTCGATAAAAACAATCTTCCTGAAGCATTTCAATATTTGATTCAAAGTGATAAGGTTGTTTTATCTCCTCACATTGCAGGCTGGAAAAAAGAAAGTAATGAAAAGATTGCAAAAGTGCTTGCAGAAAAAATTATTAATTTGAAATAATTCTACACTTTCTTCACCACCAATTGTACCGTATACCTGCTTCTCACTTCAAGTAAATTTATTTTCCCTGCTGTTAATTTGTCAATGGTTACCTGGTCGTAATAACGAATAGTTATTAGTTCCAAATTATCATTGTACAAAACCCGATAATCTTTTTGAAGAGTTTTAATTAAGTCTGGCAGCTTGCGTTCATCATTATTCACACTCAAAGAAAAGCTGATTGCGGAATTTTGCATCACATTTATCTTCACTTTTTTTTCAGCAAACAGGTTAAAAATATGACTAAAGTTCTCTTCTACTATAAATGAAAAGTCTTTAGGTGAAATAGAAATCAGTACCTGGTTTGTTTTAAAAATAAAGCAAGGAATAGGCAATGGAGATTGATCTTCACTGATTATAGTTCCTTTGTCCTTTGGATTGATAAATGATTTCACATATAAAGGAATCTTTTTATTTTGCAATGGCTTTATAGTTTTTGGGTGAATGACAGACACACCATAATAGGCTAACTCTAATGCATCCTGGTAAGAGATTTGTTCCAGTTTTTGTGTTTCATCAAAATATTTAGGGTCAGCATTCAACACACCTGGCACATCTTTCCAGATAGTCACACTTTCAGCATTGGTTGTAAAAGCTAGAATCGCAGCGGTATAATCACTCCCTTCTCTTCCTAAGGTTGTTGTATAATTTTCCGAAGTTCCCCCGATAAATCCTTGAGTTATGACAATAGAATTCTTTGAATTTTCAAAATAAGGAATAAGGTTTTTGTTCACTAAAGTTTGTGTTAATTCCCAATCCACCTTGCCTTCTCTGTATGTATTATCCGTCTGGATAAAGTCACGCACATCCCACCATTTACTGTTTATCCCTGATTCATTTATGCATGCATTCACAATCTTGGTAGAAATAATTTCCCCCATACAAACCATTTTATCATACTCAAAATCATAATCAGAATTAGATTCTTCTTCAATAGCCCAGTCTAATTCAACAAATGTGTTGCTTATTTCATCATAAACAGGATGTGCTTTCTCAGGGAATAATTGTTCAATAATATCAAAGTGATATTTCTTTATTTCATTTAAAATAGTAGTAGGATTTTCTTTCTTATAAAAAACTGCATTAACAAGCCGCTCCAGAGAATTAGTTATTTTTCCCATTGCAGAAACTACAACTATGATATTCTCACCGGGAAATTGTTTCAAAATACTTACTAAATTCTTGACCGCATTGGCATCTTTAACAGAAGCGCCACCAAACTTAAAAACTTTCATAAATCAATTTTACAATTTATATTCCTGTATTTCTTTATCAGTTAACTTGCAATTAATCCATTCTGAATCAAAATGTGAATTTGCTTTTTCATAAAACTTTATAGCGTGATCATTCCATTCTAGAACTTGCCATTCCAGCCTGCGAACATTTAATTCCTTTGCAACTTTTACCACTTCATCAAACAGTTTTTTACCAACTCCTCTTTTACGGAATGGTTCTGTAACTATAATATCTTCAAGGAAGACACATTTCCCTTTCCAGGTAGAATACTTTATATAAAATAAGGAAATACCAACAATTTTGTGTTCAATTTCGGCAACAAAGAATTTATACACGGGATTTTCTCCAAATCCATCTTCCTCCATTTCTTCAACAGACACAGCCACTTCACCGGGAGCTTTCTCATAAGCTGCAAGTTCTTTTATCAAGCTTAAAGCTTGAGTAATATCTTTTTTTTCTCCTTTTCTAATTGTAAATTCCATAACTAAAAATAAAAAACAAAGGTATTTATTTCTTTGAAACCAACGGATTCATTTTATAGTGTTCCACTTTTAAAATTATTACGATATTTGCACAACAAAAAAACACAAACAATGAGCATAGTAAAAACATTAGGACAATTTATTATTGAAAAACAAGCTGACTTTCCTTTTTCAAAAGGAGAGCTATCAAGGCTTTTGAGAGATATAGGTATTGCTTCCAAAATTGTAAACCGGGAAGTAACTAAAGCTGGCTTGGCTGACATATTGGGCGATGCAGGCGAAATAAACATACAAGGAGAGAACGTGAAAAAGCTGGATGTGTTTGCCAACGAGCAGTTTATTGCCGCTTTAAGTGCTGGTGGCGAGTGCTGTGCAATTGCATCGGAAGAAAACGAAGACATTATTTTAGTGGAAAATGAAATGTCGAAGAATGCGAAATACGTAGTAGCCATAGACCCTTTGGATGGCTCTTCGAATATTGATGTGAACGTTTCTATCGGGACTATTTTTTCTATTTACCGTAGAACAACACTCACAGGACCGGGGACTCCCGAAGATTTTTTTCAGAGAGGAACCGAGCAGGTGGCTGCAGGCTATGTTATTTATGGTTCTTCATGTATGATGGTTTATACCACAGGGAAAGGAGTTAACGGATTTACGTTGGACCCTTCCATCGGTGAATTTTGTCTATCTCATCCCAATATGCAAACACCTAAAACTGCAAAAACTTATTCCATCAACGAAGGGAATTATGTTCATTTTCCTGATGGAGTAAAAAAATATATTAAGTATTGCCAGGAAGAAGACAAAGCTACGGACCGCCCATACTCTTCCCGCTACATAGGTTCAGGGGTTGCAGATATTCACCGTAACTTAATTACCGGTGGGATATACATTTACCCAACCACTTCTAAATCTCCAAAAGGGAAATTACGTCTATTATATGAATGCAATCCTCTTGCGTTTATTGTAGAACAAGCGGGAGGTAAAGCTACGGATGGCAGCAAACGCATCCTTGAATTAGACATTACAGAACTGCATCAGCGTACACCGTTGTTTCTTGGTTCTGCTAATATGGTTGATTTGGCGTGTGAATACATGAAAAAATATTCGAAAGCAAACGTATAAAAATAATTATATTCTTTTCAAACCCTCATTTGTTCAATCAAATGGGGGTTTATTTTTGTACTTTTGTATTCCTTTTTGAGATACGTGACGAAAGAATACATTTTACAAAAGACCGGAGATTCAAGTAACAATACCCTGCTAACAGAGGAATTGAAGGGGGAAGGTGTGCGTATTCAATTAAAAGGTATTATCGGTTCCGGTGCATCTTTTATTGCTGCTGCTGCTTACCAACATATTCACAAAACCAATTTATTAATTCTTGCTGATAAAGAAGAAGCCGCTTATTTTCTGAATGATTTGGAAAATATTATTGGCGAAGAAAATGTATTGTTTTTTCCTGCTTCCTATCGTATGCCATACGAACACGAGAATATTGATAATGCCAATATTTTACTTCGCGCAGAAGTATTAAATAAAATAAACACAGAAAAAAAACACATCTGCATTGTTACATATCCAGAAGCACTAACAGAGAAAGTAGTTACCAAAACTCATCTTACAAAAAACACACTTTCATTAAAGCAGGGAGAAAAGATTTCTATTGATTTTATTATTGAAGTTTTAAATGAGTATGAATTTGCAAGAGTAGATTATGTGGTAGAGCCCGGGCAATTCTCTGTTCGTGGTGGGATTGTAGATATTTTTTCATTCTCTAATGATAATCCTTATCGAGTAGAATTCTTGGGAAATGAAGTAGATTCTATCCGAAGTTTTGATTCGGTTTCGCAGTTATCTATTCAGAAACTTTCTTATTGTGCAATTATTCCAAATGTTCAAACTAAACTGTTACAGGAAAGCAGGCAGACCTTTTTTGAATTTATTCCCGAAACATCTGTTATCTGGTTCAAGCATTTTCAATTGACGGTGGATAGGATTGAAAAAGCATTTATACAGGCTGAAACATCTTATACTGCTTTGGATTCAGTAATCACCCAATTGGTGCCAAACGAATTATACATTGATAAAGATACTTTTACAAAACAGGTATTAATATTTCCTGTGGTGGAGTTTGGGAATCATTTTTCATTGACTCCTACTAAAACCATTAGCTATAATTATTCTCCTCAGCCAAGTTTCAATAAAAACTTTACTTACCTGAATGATAACTTCAGAAGCAATATCCGTAATGGATTGAAGAATGTTATCTTTTCGGATAAATCAAAACAAATAGAACGATTATATAAAATATTTGAAGATATTTCTCCAAAGAAAAGTGAAGAGGGAGAATTATTTACGCCCATCCTTCTTTCTATTCACGAAGGTTTTATTGACAATGAATTAAAAATTGCTTGTTACACCGACCACCAAATCTTCGACCGTTATCATCGCTTTCGATTAAAGAATAGTTTTAATAAAACGAATGAAGCATTAACTTTAAAGGAGCTGAAGGGCTTGAATCCAGGAGATTATATAACTCATATAGATTATGGTGTGGGACGATATGGCGGCTTGGAAACCATTGAAGTAAATGGCAAAACACAGGAAACGATTCGTTTGGTTTATAAAGATTATGATGTGGTGAATATTAGTATTCATTCATTGCACCGCATTGCCAAGTACTCCGGAAAAGAAGGCACAGAGCCCAAGATAAATAAAATAGGAAGCCCTGCCTGGGCAAATCTTAAACAAAAGACAAAGAAGAAAGTTAAAGAAATTGCTTTTGATTTAATTCAGTTGTATGCTAAAAGGAAAGCATTGAAAGGCTTTAAATTTAGTCCTGATAATTATTTGCAGAATGAGTTAGAAGCTTCTTTTATCTATGAAGATACGCCCGACCAGATAAAATCTACCGCGGATGTAAAAAAAGATATGGAAAGCGAATACCCTATGGACAGGCTGATATGCGGTGATGTCGGCTTCGGGAAAACAGAAGTAGCTATTAGAGCCGCATTTAAGGCGGTATGCGACAGTAAGCAAGTCGCCATACTTGTGCCTACCACTATTCTTGCTTTGCAACATTACAAAACATTTAAAGAGCGGCTGAAAGATTTGCCTTGCACTGTTGATTACATTAACAGGTATAAATCAAAAGGACAACAAAAAGAAACGCTTGAAAAAGTAGAGAAAGGAACAGTTGATATTTTAATAGGAACACATGGTATAGTTGGGAAAACAGTAAAGTTTAAAGATTTAGGATTAATAATAATTGATGAAGAACAAAAGTTTGGCGTTGGTGTAAAAGACAAATTGAAATTATTAAAAACAAACGTAGATACACTAACCCTAACCGCTACCCCTATTCCCCGCACACTGCAATTCTCTATGATGGGTGCAAGGGATTTATCTGTTATCAATACACCGCCCGCAAACCGCTACCCGGTGCAAACAGAGCTCCATACTTTTAACGAAGAGATTATTCGCGATGCTGTTTCGTTTGAAGTATCTCGTGGGGGACAAGTATTTTTTGTGCATAACAGAGTGCAGAATATTATGGAAGTGGCTGGAATGATTTCCCGATTATGTCCTGATGTTCGCGTGGCTATCGGGCATGGACAATTGGATGGAGATAAACTGGAACAAGTGATGCTTGGATTTGTGGAAGGGGAATACGATGTGTTGGTGGCTACCACCATCATTGAATCAGGATTAGATATTTCGAATGCAAATACTATTATAATTAATAATGCACAGATGTTTGGTTTGAGCGATTTGCACCAGATGAGAGGACGTGTGGGACGCTCCAACAAAAAAGCATTTTGTTATTTGCTTACTACTCCTGTTTCGTTATTAACCAACGAAGCACGAAAAAGATTAAAAGCCATTGAAGAATTCTCAGACCTTGGAAGTGGCTTTAATATTGCTATGCGCGACCTCGACATTCGCGGTGCAGGAAATTTATTAGGAGGAGAACAAAGTGGTTTCATCAATGAAATTGGTTTTGAAATGTATCAGAAGATACTGGATGAAGCAATTATGGAATTAAGAAACGAGCATGAAGAGCTTGCATTGACTGATGTTGGAGGAACACAGCGATTTACTCAAAAACAACATAGTAAATACATTTCCGACTGTGTGATAGACACTGATATGGAGATTTTAATTCCTGATGGGTATGTAAATAATATTACCGAGCGATTGAACTTATACCGCGAACTGGATGATTCTAAAAACGAAACTCAGTTAGTTAATTTTGAAATGCACCTGGTGGACCGCTTTGGACCTGTACCTTTGCAGGCATTGGAATTAATTCATACCGTTAGGTTGAGATGGATAGCAATGGAAATTGGATTTGAAAAATTGATTCTGAAAAACAACAGAATGACCGGATATTTTATTCCCAAACAAGATTCACCTTATTATCAAAGTGAGATGTTTAATAAGGTATTAAAGTTTGTTCAGCAAAACCCCCGCATTTGTAAAATGAAAGAGAACAATAATAAACTAACACTTTCGTTCGAAAATATTAAATCGGTGGATGATGGGATTGTGATTTTGAAACCGCTGTTGGGATAAAAAGGAATTTACCACTAAGGCACTAAGGACATACAGAAACACTAAGACTAAGTGAGCCTTAGTGAACTTCGTGCCTTAGTGGTAAATATATTACTGCACCACTATCTTCTTATTCACCACATTTTTCTTTTCATCTTCTATTCTTACAAAATAAATTCCTTTTGCAAAGCCGCTCATATCTATTGATGATTGGCGATTGTTGATTGTTGATAGAAGAATGGTGTTTCCTAAAATATCTGTTATTTTTATGGTTGTATTCTTTTGTTCTTCATTGAATGAAATGGTAGATGTGGAAGAGAATGGGTTAGGATAAATGGAAATACCTGCATTATTATTAATACTATGAAGCCCCACCTGCAACATGTGACTGGATAAACCAAAGCCTTTTAAAAATACTCCTGAATCTAAAATGTCATCCGAACCATCTGCATGTTATTGCAGCAACAAGGATAAGTAGTATTTTTTTCATGTTGTTTGATTTTAATTATTCCGTAAAAGTAATCTATTCTTTCGCAAAAACAAATCCCGCCATTTTTCAAAAGCGGGATGGTTTGTTATTTTGTTTTCTCGACTATTATTTCCGGATTTCTTCTCGAATCAAAAATGGATAGGATGGAAAGTTTATCCTTATTTACTTCATAAAAAATCAAGTAGTGTTCTCTTATCATATATCTAAAACCGATGTCTTTATATTCTCTTCCGATTAGAGGAAACTGACTTATAATTTTCACCGTTTCAATAAAGCAAGTATCAAGGTATTTTGAATATTTTTTATTCCCTGTTCTTTTAAACCAATAATCTGAAATTTGCAAACGGTCTTGTATTGCATTTTCAGACCATATTATTTGCTTAACCATTTTTTCATCAGTTCGTTTGCCTGCTCGTTGGTATAAAAATTTCCTTGGTCAATTTGCTTTTTAGATTCGTTCAAACGGTTTAATTCATAGTCATTCAGTTCGGGTTCCTGAACTAAAGAATAATGATGACTTGAGATTTCTGATAATGTTTTAAGTAATTCGAGGTCGTTTATGTTTTCAATAGTTTCGTGCAATGCTTTTTTTAATGCTGTTGTTGTCATATTGATTGAATTTTTATTTATTACAAATGTAATTTATTCCGGGTTATAAAACAAACATGCCAGGTTTGGTTACTGCACCACTATCTTCTTATTCACCACATTTTTCTTTTCATCTTCTATTCTTACAAAATAAATTCCTCTTTCCATTTCTCCTTTTTCTATCACGTATTCTTTTCCTGAAAAGGTTATTGTTTTTATTTCTTTACCAAGAACATCTGTTATTTTTATTGTTGTATGTTTTTGTTCTTCTGAAAAAGAAATGGTGGTTTTGGAAGTGAAGGGGTTGGGTGAAATGGTAATACCCGAACTATTATTTGTTACTGAAACACCTGCTCCTATTTGCACAAACAACAATGAATCTCCTGAGGTATTAAATAGTACAGGACTACCTGATTCATTATTTGCAGAATAAGAAGAGAAAGATAAATTAAATAGTGACGAAGATGGAACATTTGTATTTACCTGGAATTTAAAGTCTGCAATTTTACCATAGCCACTTGCATTTGTATGATTAATACGGGTTATGGCACCATAAGCTGTATTTGCCAAAGGGTCTATCTTTGCAATTTTAATTGCATCTGTGCCCGGTGTACCCAACCAACCTGGAGGATATGTAATACTTTCCGTGCCCAGCTGAACAAGGGAAGTAGTATAATGAATATCAAAGGCCAAACCATATAAGTTACTTACAGGCGTTAAAGCACTTCCTGCCCAAACTTCTACATCTACCATATCTCCGGCATAGTAAGAAGTATTGCTGGTTACAAAATAAATATCCGGTTCATTTAATTTTTCATCAGTATATCCCGTATGTATTGCATGAATTAAATTAAAATTGAGATTTATTGCTAAAGTATCATTGGCATCAATAACACCATCTCCGTTACAATCTGCATGTTTTAAATCTGCACCGTTTATTTGAGCAATTCCAAAATTAGTTGCAGTATCACCCTGCCATAGATTACCTGCAATGGCTCGTGGCGTGCCTGTTTGCATATAATACAGACCGATAGGCAATAAATCATTATTATTTACAACTGAATCACTATTGGCATCTCCGGGCCAAACTAAATATGGATGTGGGGCACAATAGTTAGTGTCCACCAGAACCCAAATATTTATAAAAGTTGTAGCTACTGGCATCCCGTCATCTAATGCAATATACGTAAACTGGTTCCATCCATAATTCCACAAACTGCCTACTACCTGAAGCTGTGATGTAGCAATATTACCCGGGACATTACTTATCTCCTGACAATTTGGAAATCCATTTAGGTTTTCATAGATAGTAGTGGTTTGTCCTGCTTCCACTGAAGTAAAACTTTGATTAATGTATGCAGTATCGCCAAGCGTACATATTATAATGGTATCGTTATTTTGTAAAAAAAGCGGAACCGGTGCTGCATTGTTTCCGGGGTCGGTAATGCAGATATTAAAAGTGGTAACAGATGGAAAGGGTGCGCAGGAAACTCTTACCCAATAAACAGAACCTAGTACAATTGAATTATACAAACATGAAACCGTATCTCCTAAAGTATTCCATGCCATTACATTTTGAAGATTGGTTCCACATGCGCCTCCATATAATTCGGGAAAACCATAAAGTCCAGGGGAACTTACTACGGTAACTCTGGCATTGTTTGAAGTAGCAGTAAATGAATACCAAACATCAATATTAAAAGTATCAACGGAGCCAGTAACTGTAGCATTTGCAAGGTCGCCTAGGGTGAATGTACAATTAGTATTCACTGGCAATACTATTGAATTATTGCAACTGTCATTAGCAGGTTGTGCGTTTAAATTTATTGCTATCGCAACAAATAAAATAATGGTATATATTTTTTTCATCCTTTATATTTTTATTTCCCCGTAAAGGTAATCTATTCTTTCGCAAAAACAAATCCCCCCCTTTTTAAAAAGCGGGATGGTTTTGTTATGATAAAATTATTTTTTTTGTTACACAGAGTTAAAATGAGAAGTCATAGAGTTACACAGAGAAAATTAATTTTATAAAAAAGTAGATGAAACTGTTGTAGGGGGTCAAGAAGAAGATACCCGTGGACGCAAAAATAACAAGAAAAAGTTAGTCGTATTTGCCATAGAAAAGAAAGGCAGAGGTATAAGCAGAGTATATGGCAAGGTAATAGAAAACGCAA
>JANYDQ010000250.1 GCA_025363555.1 Bacteroidota bacterium
GTTTCAAACAATCTTCATCATCTTTAAATTTCTCCTGAAACTCAAATATTGTGAGGCTTTTATATTTTGCTTCCATTTCTTGTTTTATTTTGGCTGCAAAGTTAAGGAGTTTATATTATTTATAAAGTGCCTAATTCAATATTATTGTTTTACAATTAATAGATACCCTTGGGAGTTATTAAAAATCAACTTTTGACAACTTCATTAAGTTTATCACCAACTAACCCCCTATATAAGGTCTAATTCTTATTTACAATTAAGGAAGGGGAAAATTTTTTCTGAAGTAAGTCGTTGAGAATTCATTTTATAAACAAAGGTATTACTGTTCGTATCAAATATTACCAGTTCCGAAACTTTGCCGCTTTTGTCTTTTCCCACCTGCAATGCCGAATATAACTTATCGTTCCAGATAAAACTCATTTTACTGCTTTCTAAAATATGACTTATTTCGTTTTCGTAATTTTTTTCTACCTTCTTTTTTCGTTCTTTTATAACAAACAGTATTCTTTCTTTGGGCACCTGATGTTTTATTATAAAATCGGCAATAAGGTATGCATTGTTCAGGCAGGGAATGCAATCTTCCAGGTTCATGGTAAATATAAACACATAATTCGACCCTGGCTGGGGGGCAACCTGCTTATGGGTTGCAGATAAAGATGTTGATAATAAAACCAATATCATTAAAAATAATTTATTCATTGGGATGTAAGGAGTATTTATTAATTTTTATCGAATCTTTATCTTCCACATATTGGTAAAGCAGGTCGCCTGGCGAAAAGAAATAAATTGCCTCCGTTTTCATGGGCACATCTATCACCAGCTTTTTCCTGCTTATATTCATCATCTTTATATTACAACTGCTCAACGAATTGATATATCCGTATTTAGCGCTACCGGTTTCCTGCTTTTCATATTTTTCGGTGGTATAGGTAAGGTACTCCTTTGTCAGCCTGAAATTCGAAATATATTCATCCGGTTCCAGTATGGGCTGCACGGTGTATAGCTTATTTGTACTCAAATTCACCAGTTCTTTACCCATCGAAGCCAGCAATCCTTCCGGTGATTCAAAATAACTTACCTTTTGTAACAAATGTCTGGACCAGGTATATTGCCCGGACGCTATCAGCTTTTTTTCTATCAATAACTTTGTTGCCGACACTCCCGTATCCGTGAGCGTAAAATACTGGTAAAAATAATCCGGCTCCATGCCTTCTATGGACAGCGAATCTGATTTAGTGGTTATCTTTCGCGAATGAAGAGAATAATAATAATTGTTTTCATACATATACCCTCCCTTCACTTTCGAAATCACTCCATCCATGCTCTTTCCGTAAAACGGTATAATCTTTTCCTGGTTAAAATCATTATCCGTTACTATTATAAAACTTAGATCTTCCAGCGAATTTACTTTCGCATTGCCATACAAATCCTTTAAACTATCCAGCAGTTTCTGCTGTAGCGGACCATTGGCTTGCCCAAATGCCAGTTCTGCCTTGGTTTTTATTGCCACGGGTATATAATACTTGCCCTTATATTTCGAATAAGAAAATAAAATATACAGGTTGTGGTCGTAATTACTTATCTCTTTTTGCGTATGCGGCAAATACACATACTCGGCTGTATGCCTTTCCTGGTAGGTTTTTTTTATCAGCGAATCCAGGTTAAACCGGATGGAATCAAATAAAACAGTCAACCGATTGGTAGAAGCCGAAAAATTTAAAATTTTTTGAGGGAAAATCGTTATCCTGAAATTGGTATCATCCTCACAACTTATCTTGGCAGGGCGCGAACGGATAAGCCCATCTTCATCATCGATGGTAAACCTTTGTTCAAGACGTACCTGGTTGCTTTTATCAGCACTGGCGCATCTCTCCAAAAGAAATGCGCCAGTCGCCAATAAAAAACATAATAATAAAGCTTTACTAAATCTAAACATTCTTCTTTAAAACGGAACGTAACTTATTACCTTATCTCCGTTAGCATTCACTATCACATCTACCGTACGAATAGTGTCAGAAGTAGGCGCATCCGGTTTTGCCTGTATCAACACAGCATCTCCCTTGGCGGCAAACGACAAATTCAAACTAGGATCCGCATCATAAAGAGAAATAGAATCCTGCACCGAAATGGCGGGATGAGTAGTAATAACAACAACAGAACAGATAGCCTCATCATCTATACAGTTTCCGCCCATATCGTGAATACCTTTAATAATAGTAATAGTACCCGTTTGGTCTTTACTTTCATACATTTTAGAATACAAAGCCGGATTAGCAAGTTTCATAATTGATTTAACACTCGATTTGTCGTAATTACTCGTAAACCTTGGTTTAGCAACAGGACCTTTTGAACATGATGTTACTACTAACATAACTACTACTGTGCAAACTAATGCAATTGAATTGAATTTTTTCATTTTGATTTTTGTTTTTGAGATTAATTAATTATTTATTTATAAAATTATTGTTTGGGGTTTCTCTTTTTTTAAAATGCTCGAATTGTTTGAGTGTGTATTTACATTTGTCTGTTTCTGTTTGCCGCTTACCTCCTTTTTTAATTAGTGAATATTCAATTTTTAAAATCGCATAAAAATAATTACTTAAAATAAACCGAATCACCTTCTTTAAAAACCTTATCAGCAAGGTTATCAACAATCCCGTTCTTTTTAAAAGCCGACAAAGCTACACTTTTTATCCACTAAAACACCAACTATTTTACATTCGTCCCATCCAACCCCTATTTCGGTTACCAATAAAGTCCATTCGCTCCATAATTCGTAAACCAATCACACCATCCTACCAATGTACTATGGGAGGGCGGGTTCGTTTAAAACCTGCCAGGTTTACTAATTAATCAAACCATTCAAAAAATTTGGGCGTGCCCCCCGATGAAGAATCGGGGGGCGGGCTTTTCGCTTCAATCTTTTTTGTCGCCCCGCACATTGCAACGCAACAATCCCGCACGTGCGGGACGCTACAATCCCTCACCTTTCCTGAAGTTCGCACTATCCTCCGAAGGGGCTTTTTTGCCCCTTTGGAGGTTTCTAAAAATAATAAACTTTCTTATTTGGGCGTGCCCCCCCGATGAAGAATCGGGGGTCGGGCTTTCGCTTCAATCTTTTTTGTCCCCCCATATTGCAACGCAACAAAAAAGGATTTCCGCTACAATCCCTCACGCTGCGCTTCCTGTAGTTCGTTTCCTGAACTAATAAACCACTCAACTATGCACCAAAAGCAGGTCGAGTAAAAATCTCC
>JANYDQ010000285.1 GCA_025363555.1 Bacteroidota bacterium
TCGTGTACCAAAACGATTTCAAAATGTTCTAACAACTCTTGAGGAAAAAACAATCCTAACGCTTCTTTATCCATTGCCATTTTTGTGGCAAAAATAAGGCTTTTTCCTTTTTACTCCCTTTAAAATGTCGTTGACCCCAAATAATTTGTACTTTCGTTGTCTTACTTTTAAAAAAAAATAATATTTTATGTTAGTAAAAACTTATGGCAGCGCAGTGTATGGAATAAATGCCACAACGGTAACTGTTGAAACAAACATTACCCCGGGAATGAATTTCTTTTTGGTGGGTTTGCCGGATAATGCGGTAAAAGAAAGTGAAAAACGGATAGATGCCGCTTTAAGAAACAACCATTATAAAATGCCGGGGCGAAGTATTGTTATTAATATGGCTCCTGCCGATATTCGCAAAGAAGGCTCTGCTTATGATTTGACTCTTGCTGTTGGAATTCTTGCTGCTTCGGAACAAATAAAAGCAGACAGGGTAGGTGATTATATTATTATGGGTGAACTTTCTCTGGATGGGGGATTACAGCCAATAAAAGGAGTGTTGCCGATTGCGATACAGGCAAGGGAAGAAAAATTTAAAGGAATCATTCTTCCTAAACAAAATGCTAAAGAAGCTGCTATTGTTAGTGGATTGGAAGTATATGGTGTGGAAAATATTATTGAAGTAATTGATTTTTTTAATGAGAAAATAAATTTAGAACAAACTATTGTCAATACCCGGGATGAATTTTTCTCTAAAATAAATGAGGTGGAGTTCGATTTTTCGGATGTGAAGGGACAGGAAAACATTAAGCGGGCATTGGAAATAGCGGCATCGGGAGGGCATAATGTCATCCTGATTGGACCCCCGGGAGCAGGAAAAACAATGCTTGCAAAACGATTACCAACCATTTTACCTCCTATGAATTTGCACGAAGCCTTGGAAACAACCAAGATTCATAGTGTGGCAGGTAAGATGGGGAAAAATATAGGGTTAGTTTCTACCCGTCCTTTTCGTTCACCTCATCATACAATCAGCGATGTGGCTTTAGTAGGTGGTGGTGGTGTTCCTCAACCGGGAGAGATTTCATTGGCACATAATGGTGTTTTGTTTTTGGATGAATTGCCAGAATTTAAACGAACTGTTTTGGAGGTAATGCGGCAACCGCTGGAAGACAGGGTGGTTACTATTTCGAGGGCAAAGTTTTCGGTGGAATATCCTGCCAGTTTTATGCTGGTGGCTTCCATGAATCCCTGCCCTTGTGGTTTCTACAATCATCCTGAAAAAGATTGTGTATGCGGTGCGGGTATTGTACAAAAGTATTTGAATAAAATCTCCGGTCCTTTGTTAGACAGAATTGATATTCATGTGGAGGTAACTCCTGTTTCCTTTAACGAACTGGCTGCCGAACGGATTTCGGAAAAAAGTGTGAGTGTGAGACAAAGAGTAGTGAAAGCAAGAGAAATTCAGGAAAAGAGATATGCAGAAAACGAAGGAGTTCATTGCAATGCACAAATAAGTTCGAAACAATTGAGAGAGGTTTGTAAAATAGATGAAGCGGGAAATCAACTTTTAAAAACAGCTATGGAGCGTTTGGGGTTGTCCGCCAGGGCTTATGACAGGATATTGAAAGTAGCCAGAACCATTGCTGATTTGGATGCAAGTGAGAAAATAGAAACGAATCATCTGGCGGAAGCGATACAATACAGAAGTCTCGATAGGGAAGGATGGGCGGGGTAAATGGATTTCGGATTTCGGATTTTTGATTGCGGATGGGTGATAGTGGATTGATTTTTGCACCTTTTATTTTAGAAATTTAGAGATTAGTCCTTCGACAAGTTCAGGATGACAATTTATATAAATATACAATGAAAAATATAGCCTTTCTTTTAATTACATTTTGCCTTGCAGCATGCAATGGCAACAGTCAGAATAATAATCAAAATCAAAAACCCAAAAGTACTATGAACAGCAATGACAAAGTGGTGAAAACCGATGAAGAATGGAAAAAAGTATTAAGCCCTCAGCAATATGAAGTACTGCGCGAAAAAGGTACAGAGCGTCCTTTTACTGGCAAATATTATCTGAATACTGAAAAAGGAATTTATGTATGCGCTGCCTGCGGAACTGAATTGTTTCGTTCGGAAACAAAATTTGATGCCGGTTGTGGCTGGCCCAGTTTTTCGGATGTGCTGGACTCTTCAAAAGTAGTTTACACCAAAGATAATACTCTTGGCATGAGTCGCACAGAAATTACCTGTGCCCGCTGTGGTGGTCACCTGGGTCATGTGTTTGACGATGGTCCTAAACCAACAGGATTGAGATATTGCATTAATTCTGTTTCTATTGAATTGAAGAAATAGTAGTGCGGGACTTTCAATAACGAATGCAGAATTGGAACTTAGATGACACAGATTGAATAGATAAAAAAGGATTTTTGTTCGAAGAATAGAACCACAGAATACACTGTTTTTCTTTTAAATGAAATTAGTAGATAGTATAATCTTTTCATTCCTTTATTATTTTTTTGTTTATAATTCCCTTTTCTGTTTTTATTTCCATAAAATAAATTCCTTTTGCCAAACCACTAACATCTATGGTTACTGAGCTAGTCGAAGTATCTTTTGTTTCAATAAGCATTTCTCCAAGCACATTATAAATCTTTATAATTCCTTTTTCTTTTGTTTCTATTGTGATTTCATTCGTTGCAGGGTTAGGATATATATTTATTTCCTCTTTATTTTCTATTTCATTTATTCCACTAGTAAAACAAATTGTTGTTTCATTTCCTCCACTTCCCATTAATGGTGGCGAAATTCCAGATGGTCCTGGATAAACTGCGGAATAATATAAAGCAGTATCAACAATTGTTGGTGGTAAAGTAGTTATTGTAGTTGGATTCCCTTCATTACAATGGGTGTTTCCGTTTGCATCTGTTTTTATTAAATAAATATCTGGATTAATAGCACCTGAAGAGCCTGTTATAATATAACCCCCATCTATTGTTTGTTGGGCTGAATATCCATATTCATCACCATTTGTTCCAAATGTTTTTGACCATGTAACAATACCCACACTATCTATTTTTATTAAATAGACATCCGAATTTCCTGCTCCAAAACTGGTTGTACTACCAGCAATAATATAACCTCCATCAGTTGTTCGTTGTATATAAGTACTTGAATCATTACCTGTTCCTCCATACGTTTTTGTCCATAATATATTTCCAATTGCGCTTGTTTTAATTACAAAAATATCATTTTGTCCCGAACCAAAACTATTTGTAGTACCTGCTATAATATATCCTCCATCCGTTGTTTGTTCAACTGAATTACCATTTTCATTATTTAATCCTCCGTATGTTCTCGACCAAAGCAATACTCCTCCATTATCTGTTTTAAGTAAAAAAACATCTTTTTCCAATGTTACGAAACTAAGTTTTTCCCCTGTAATAATATATCCTCCGTCAGCAGTTTGCTTAATTGAATGTCCTTCTTCATTACTGTTTCCGGCATCACATATCCAGTTCCACAATAATATACCGTTTGAATCGGTTTTAATTAAAGAAATTCCACTACCCGCTGTGGCGTTATCTTCAGTATAACCTGTAAAAATGTATCCTCCGTCATTGGTTTGCAGAACACATTTTCCTTTGCTTTGCCCCCCTTGTGCGCCATCAAACATACCTGACCATTCCCCATTCCCCAAGCTATCTGTTTTTATTAAATACGCGTTTGGAGCAGAGTTCGCATCAAAATACCCGATAATTATATATCCTTTATCAGTAGTTTGCCTGACAAATACACCTATGTCGTTAGTATATGAAGTCATTCCATATGTTTTCGTAAAAAGGGTATCACCAAAAGAATTTGTTTTAATTAAATAAACATCTTTAAGCCCGGATCCATAGCTATTGGTAGTCCCTGTAATAATATATCCTCCATCCATTGTTTGTTGAACAGAATAACCTACATCCATGCTTGCACCTCCATAGGTTTTCTGAAATGTAGTTTGAGCGGTTGCTTTATTACAGATAAATATTAAGAAAATAATTTTAATTATGGTTTTCATTTTATTGAATTAGGCATTTAGTTTATA
>JANYDQ010000329.1 GCA_025363555.1 Bacteroidota bacterium
TAAATTTCTCCTGAAACTCAAATATTGTGAGGCTTTTATATTTTGCTTCCATTTCTTGTTTTATTTTGGCTGCAAAGTTAAGGAGTTTATATTATTTATAAAGTGCCTAATTCAATAATAGTATTTCATTAATGCAAGGCATTCTTTCTGATTATTGTTCCATTTTCTTCGCGTATGAATCTCCAATCATAAGTTGAATAGCATTTAATAGTTACAAGTTGTATTTATGACCATTAATTTTCCCAAAGTTTACAATGTGGGAAAAGTTGCACTTCATATTTTATTTTTTTATAAATTACATTTTTAGCAGGCAAATAATTTTCCATTATTCAACAAACATAAACTCTACCTTTGCCATCATTTTAAAATATGCAACCGGAAGAAAAAATAATTGAAGTATCGCATCTTGTAAAACACTTTGGAAAATTCAAAGCCGTAGAAGATGTCAGCTTTGATGTGTTCCGGGGCGATGTGTATGGGTTCCTTGGTCCGAACGGTGCAGGAAAAAGCACGACCATTCGCACCATTCTTTCTTTAATAAAACCAACAGAAGGACAAATTAAATTATTTGGCAAAGACCTGGACGGCAATCGCAGTTACATTTTAAAACGAATAGGGTGTATTGTCGAAAAACCCGATTTCTATAAATACCTGTCTGCCGAAAAGAACCTTGAACTATTTGCCCGCATATCCGGGGTGGAGGTTACAAAAAGTAAGGTGCATGAAATCATTGAATTTGTAGGGCTGAAAGGAAGAGAAAAAGACAAGCTAAGTGGTTTTTCTCACGGAATGAAACAGCGGCTCGGAATAGCACAAACACTGATACACGACCCCGAATTAATTATACTGGATGAACCTACCACAGGGCTGGACCCGCAAGGCATCATAGACATCCGCAATTTAATATTGCAATTAAAAAACGAACGAAATAAAACCGTTCTGCTTTCTTCCCACATTTTATCCGAAATTGAACTGATTGCAAACCGAATGGTAATTATTAACAAAGGAAAAACAATTGTTCAGGGTTCTGTTCACGATTTGTTGAATGCGCAGGAATTAATTGTTGCATTTACGGTGGATAATACGGACAAGGCAAAACAAATTATACTCTTGTCCTCATTACCTGTATCTATTGAAAATGTTAGCGATAATGTTTTGTTCATCCATATTTCCCGCGAAAAAATTCCGGTGCTCAACAAACTACTATGCGATGGCGGCATACATGTTTTTTCAATAGAATCAAAACGAAAACTGGAAGATTACTTTTTAAAACTCATCAGCGCATAATGTTCTGGAAAAGCACCTATAATGAAATAATAAAGATAGCTGCAAAGCCACGCAGTTATATAGGTATTGGAGCAATTTCTTTAATTGTTGGAATTGTTATGTTTGCAATGTATGCTGACGGGCTCAATTTTATTTCCTTTGTAACCCGTCCTTTTGAACAGGCATTATCTTTCGAAGGAAACATTTTGAACGGAAACCTGATTGCATTTATCATTTTGCAAATGCTCATTATTCATGTTCCTTTATTAATTGCTTTGGTTACCGGAGACCTTGTTTCGGGCGAAGCAGCAATGGGCACCATCCGGTTATTACTCACCAAACCAATTTCCCGAACAGGTATTTTATTTTCGAAATTCCTTGCCGGCTGTGCTTACACGTTTGTGATGTTATTGTGGTTGATGATTCTTGCATTAGTCGTGGGCAAAATGTTGTTTGGTACTGGCGACCTGATGGTATTGAACAGCGATGGATTAATAGTTCTCCAGCAACAGGACCTGGGCTGGAGATTTGCCTGCGGGTTCAGCCTCGCTTTTCTTTCGCTTGTTATGATTGCAACACTATCCCTCACACTCTCCTGTTTCTCCGAAAACTCGATAGGACCTATAGTTACCACTATGGCAATAATTATTTTGTTTAATATCATTGGCGCGTTAAATGTACCGGTATTAGAACCTATACAACCCTATTTATTTACCAATCACATGATAGCATGGCGAAACTTTTTTGAAGACCCGTTGCCAACAGCAAAAATTTTAAATTCTGTTTTAATTTTAGTAATTCACATTGTTGGTTTATTAGGTATTGCTGTTTATAAATTCAATAAAAAAGATATTTTATCATGAGAACAAAAAATACCATTCAGAGATTCCTCACTCCGTTCGGAATGACAACATTTGTATTTATGGAGGAGAGAGGAGGCAGGAGCGAAGCCCCTGCCTCCTCTCTCCCTCGTTCGTGTAAAACATCTGTCATTCCGAACGAAGTGAGGAATCCGGGTAAATACCTGTTTACATTTTTAATTTTATTTTCCATTTCTTCATTGTATGCACAAAACAATGCAAATGCTATTTTGAGATCAGTATATAATAAACTGCAAAAAGCAAAGGACTATTCTGTTCAGGCAAATGTTAAAATAGATATGCCGTTTATTCGTATGTTGCCGATAGATGCAAAAATTTATTTCAAACAAAAAGATAAATTTAAAGTGGAATCCCAAAGCATTGCCATTGTTCCAAGACAAGGCTTTGACCAGGCTTCCAAAATACTTGCCGACACAAATTCTTATACTGCCGTTATGCAGGGAACAGAAAAAATCGGGGGTAGTATGGCAACCATTATAAATGTAATTCCTTTATCAGATACCAGCGATTTGGTGCTTGGTAAACTCTGGATTGATGTCCTTCAGAATGTAATTTTAAAATCGCAACTTACTACCAAATCAAACGGAACCATTATGACTGAATTCACCTATGGCACACAAACAGAATATGGACTTCCTGACAAAATGATTTTCTCCGTGGATATAAAAAAGTTTAAACTTCCTAAAAGTGTTACAGCAGATATGAATAACGCAAGCCCAAAAGACGAAAAGGAAAAAGAAAATAAAAAAGGAAAAATATTTATTACACTTACCAAGTACCAGGTAAATAAAGGAGTACCGGATAGTGTATTTAAAAAATAAGATGATTCAAAAAACATATACATAGTACTTCACATCCAGGCTCCCCTCCCCTTTCTTCAAGGAGAGGGGTCGGGGGTGAGGTCTAAAATAACAAATAAAAAAACAAATACAATTATGACTTTAGAATATATACTCAATAACTACAAAACCGAAAGATACAAAATAAGTGTGCAGCAAAAAGGAGCAGACTATTCCTCCTGGGTGGTCTTTCCCACTTACCTGGAATATTTCGAAAACTACCTGGGCTTTTATTCTACCTTGAATGATTTGGACATTCTGGTTAACTATGCAGTAAAAGGATTATTTTCTTATAAAGAAAAAGAATATGTCCATCCTCACCAGGCAGTGTTCAGAGACAGGGGAGGAAACGACAGGGGTATAAAACCCGAAGTGAGCAAAGAAGTTATAAATAATATAATGGAACAGGAAGAAGAATTAAGCGCTGCTATTAAGTCTAATGATTTTGATGTACTCTACGACTTTATTAAAAAAAACAAAGCAGGAAAATTTGGTGTCCTCGATGTGTATGATACCGCTTTGCGTATAGGAAGTAAATATAACATTACTCCTAAAAATGTTTATTTACATGGGTCAGGAACTATTGCCATCAGAACATTAGAAACCAAGCGACTGATAGAAGAAGATTTATCTGCCAAAAAATACATTGCTTTAAAAGATTTACCCGAATGTTTACAAAACATGAATCCGATTTATATTGAAGATTTTTTAAATTTGAAAAGAATGGATTTTATGCGCATCTAAATAAAACTTAGTATCTTTGAGATTCGAAACACTTCATTTTCGGAAATATTAAAAATGAAATCATTGAAACTCTTTTCTTTATTTCTTGCAATAGCCCTCCCCTTCCTGCTTCATGGCAAGGATATTCCTGTAATTAAATACCAACCCGAACAAACTATTAAGTTTGAAGAAAACAAAAACCAGTGGAATCCCAAAATTCTATACGAAGCTAAACTTACAAAAAGCGGGAAATTGTTTCTCGAAAAAAATACTTTTACTTATCTTTTCTGGAATGCTGCTGAAGTGGAAAATTTACATCATCCTGCATCAGCAACCCCAATTGTCAATCCCGCCATTCATTTCTTTTCTTTTAAAGCCGAATTTATTAATGCAAATGCAAACACTCAAGTAACCGCTGAATCAAAAGAAGAATATTACAAAAATTATTATGTAGGAAACGATGCCTCTAAATGGGCTTCCAATGTTGGTATTTACAATGATGTTTATTATACAGGGCTGTATAACCTCGTGGATATGCACGTTTACACAAAAGATAAAAACCTGGAATACGATTATATTCTGAAACCAGGAGCCAACCCTAACTCTATCCAGGTAAAGTACACAGGTGCCCAAGATATATTTATTGATAAAGGCATTTTAAATATTCGTACTTCATTTGGTATGGTTACCGAAGAGAAACCGGTGGCTTATCAAATCATCAATGGAATAAAAAAAGAAGTAAAATGTTTGTATAACTTAAACGGTACTATTCTTTCTTTTCTTTTCCCGAAGGGGTATGATAAAACGGTGGATTTAATTATAGACCCTGTATTAATTTGTTCCACCTTTTCTGGTTCTAATGCCGACAACTGGGGATTTACCGCCACGTATGACAATGCCGGAAATATTTATTCTGGCGGAATAGCTTCTGCTATGGGCTATCCCACTACCGTAGGTGCTTACCAAACCAACTTTGGTGGCGGTGGTTTAGGAGGAAATAATTATCCTTACGATATTTCCATTACCAAATATAACGCTTCCGGAACCGCATTGCTTTATTCCACTTACCTTGGGGGCAGTGATAACGAACAGCCTGCCAGTTTGGTAGTGGATAATACCAATAACCTCTTTGTGCTCGGAAGAACCTATTCCGCTAACTTTCCGGTAACGGCAGGCAGTTATGATAATTCATATAACGGGGGCTCGGATATTATTGTTTCCAAGTTTAACCCCACCGGCACTGCTTTGCTTGCTTCCACTTTTGTGGGTGGCACAGGTGACGATGCTGTAAACATAGGCTCTAATTTTTTTACCATTTCTTCCTTAAAATACGATTACGGAGATGATGGCAGGGGAGATATTATGGTGGACAATGCAGGCAACTGTTATGTAGCCAGCTGTACTGCTTCCCTTAATTTCCCGACCACAGCCGGTGCCTTTCAAACTGCTTTTCAGGGCGGAACGCAGGACGGCTGTGTGTTTAAAATGAACAGCACTCTTTCTGCTTTAACATGGAGCACTTACCTGGGTGGCAACAGCGATGATGCCGCTTATTACCTCGACCTGGATGCGGGCAACAATGTATATGTTACAGGCGGAACCAACAGCGGCAACTTTCCCACCACTCCCGGAACACTGCATACTGCACTCCAGGGCGGTATTGCCGATGGGTATGTAACTCGCATACAAAGCAACGGTTCCGGCATTATGCAATCTACTTACATTGGTACTTCAGGCTACGACCAAAGTTATTTCGTTCAGCTGGATGTAAACCAGGATGTTTACATTTGCGGAACAACAGAGGGCGCATATCCCGTAACTCCCGGTGTATATTCCAATCCCAACAGCGGACAGTTTATTCATAAAATGAACCCTACCCTTTCCGCTACCATTTATTCAACCGTGTTCGGGACCGGGGTACCTCACCCTGATATTTCACCCAGTGCTTTCCTTGTAGATAATTGTGCCAATGTATATGTTTCTGGCTGGGGCGGAACGTGTATCCCTATCGGGAATACAGGCAGCACTGTTGGTTTACCCACCACTGCTAATGCTTACCAGGCAACCACAGATGGTTGCGATTTTTATTTTTTTGTGCTTCGCACCAATGCTATCACTTTATGGTATGCCTCTTTTTTTGGAGGACCTGCAACCACAGACGAACATGTGGACGGGGGAACCAGCAGGTTTGATAAAAACGGAATTATTTATCAGTCCGTGTGTGCCGGTTGCGGAGGAACCAGCACTTTCCCTACTTCTCCGGGTGCCTGGTCCAACACCAACAACAGCACTAATTGCAACAATGCAGTTATTAAAATGGATTTCCAGTTAATCAATCTTTTTGCTGCTGCTTCGGCTGCACCAAACGATACCGTATGCCTCGGAACTCCCGTTAACTTTACTAATTCCAGCACAGGTGCATATAATTACATATGGGATTTTGGCGATGCCTCGCCTTCTGTAAGCGTTCCTACTCCTTCGCATACATATGCAAACCCCGGCATTTACAGCATTACGCTCGTTGCTATTGATTCTAACAGTTGCAATTTTTCCGATACGTTTCTACTTACTATCACGGTACTTCCTTTGCCGGTTGTCCATCTTCCAAACGATACTACTATTTGCGGGGCGTTTACCATTTCGCTTAATGCGGGCACTCCCGGCAACACCTATATATGGAATACCGGGGCAACAACACAAACAATCAATGTTTCTACGGCAGGTATTTTTTCCGTTGTAATGAGTAACGGGGTATGTTCTGCCACCGACACCATGAATATATTTGCCGTTACAAAACCACCCCTGGGAAGCGACACCATTCTTTGTACGGGTATTCCTCTCACCCTTAATGCAGGCAACCCCGGCAGCACTTATTTGTGGAGCAATGGCATGACCACGCAAACCATTGGTGTTACCGCTTCCGGAACCTATTGGGTAGTGGCAAGCGCGGGTGGATGCAGCCAATCGGACACCATGAATGTAAATTTCTCTCCCGTTCCCGTTGTTAGTCTTGGCTCCGATACTGTTCTTTGTCCGCTTGAACAAATCACACTGAATGCACAAAATGCAGGTGCTGTGTATTTATGGAACAACGGCTCAACCACTCAAACCGTTACTGTAGATACAGCAGGTACATACTGGGTTTCGGCTACACTAGCAGGTTGCAAAGATGCTGATACCATTAATATAAGTTATCTTTTTAAACCTTCTTTAGGCATGGACACCACCCTGTGCGATTCCGAACATTTTCGTCTTCACCCGCAGGGAACACTGCCCAACTGTGCATACCTTTGGAACACCGGGGCTACCACCAATTCCATTGTAGTAGATAAAGAAGGACTCTATTGGGTAAAAGTGTTTGCCGGAAACTGTGTTTTCTTCGATTCCATGAAGGTTACCGGTGTCCCAAATAATCCCGCACTTTATATCCCTAATTGTTTTACACCTGATGAAAATGGCTTGAACGATACCTTCACTGCTTTTGCCAAAGACGAAGACATCATTGAATACGACATGAAAATATTCGACCGCTGGGGCGAACTGCTTTACGAAACCACCGACAAAAACAAGGGCTGGGACGGAACCTATCAAAACAATTACGTAGCCCAGAATGTTTATGTTTGGACAGTGGACTACCACACCGTTTGCTCCGAGCGCACCAATACCCATAAAGTAGGGCATGTAATGGTGTTACGGTAAACGGATTCATTCATTTTTAATTAATCAATTAGGGAAAATCAAAACGAAAAAGTTAATTCAATGGAGCGGATTTCCTTTTTAAAATGCTCCGTCTTCAATCAGGCGGATGGCTTGTTCAATGTATTTATCATCCCCTTCGGCATCGTACTGGTCCTTTAGGTTGGACGAAAACATTAATGCCACACTTTGCCACATAAAGGCAGAAAAAGAACCGCGCATATCTCTTACTATAGTATAAGTGGTTTTACCGGTTTCCCGGTCTATTAGTTTTACCAATAACCTGCCTTGTGTGGTGGTGAGGTTTTCGAGTTCTTTCCCAAACTGGTCTTTCAGTTGTTTTTCGGCAAGCTTGGTGTATTTTTTTCGTTCGCCTTCGGGCATGGTGGCTAATATCCGGTCGTATTCTTTGAGTTTGGCTGCGGCAAGAATGGCATAAGGATAAACAATTTTTACATTGTATTTCAACCGGTCCCAGGCAGCTTTTTGTTTTTGATTTCTGAATATGCGGTCGGTGTAACATACAATGGGTTCGAGGGTTACAAAGGGTATGGTATCGCCCTGGTAAATAATTGCTTTTACTCTGAAACCGTTTAAGGGCACCGAAATTCCTTTGATAACCGTATCGGATTGCGAATGAACAAGCAGGGGGAACAGAAAAAGAAAGTGGAGAATGAGTTTTTTCATTTAGAAAAGGAAAGGTACAAAGGTAATACCAAACTTATTAAAGTACTTGCCCTGTCAGGGGCATCACGAGTACAAATTTACATCCTATTTGTTTTCCATTTGGATATTTCCACTTCCTCATTTTGTGGCGAAGTGGACGCAGTCGTTTTACTTTCATTCATTAATTTTGCTCCTACTAATGCTGCTATGATTGCTTCATCCTCATTTTCATGAATAAGCATTTCGGGTTTAAAATAATGTTTGATAAAATGAGTATCAAAATTTCCTGACGTAAATGCATCGTGTTTCAGCACAAATTTACAGAAAGGCAAAGTGGTTTCAACCCCTATAATTTTATAATCATCAATGGCGCGAATCATCCGGTTGATGGCTTCCTGCCGGTCTTTCCCGAAGGAAATTAATTTTGAAATCATGGGGTCGTAATAAATAGGAATGTCCATACCTTCTTCAAAACCATCGTCCACGCGAACACCGAGCCCCTGCGGACGCTGATAGGTAAACAGTTTGCCAATGTCGGGCAAAAAGTTATTGGCAGGGTCTTCGGCATACACCCGCACTTCCACACTGTGTCCGTGAATGGTTAAATCGTTTTGAGTAAAGGATAACTTTTCTCCCCTTGCCACTTTTATTTGTTCTTTTACCAAATCAATTCCGGTTATCATTTCGGTAACAGGGTGCTCCACCTGCAAACGGGTATTCATTTCCAGGAAATAAAAGTTTTTGTTTTCATCCAGCAGAAATTCTACTGTTCCGGCACCAGTGTAATTGCAGGCTTTGCCCACGTTGACTGCACATTCGCCCATTGCTTTTCTTATTTCGGGAGTAAGCACCGAGGAGGGAGCTTCTTCAATCACCTTTTGGTGTCGCCTTTGAATGGAGCATTCGCGCTCAAATAAATAAACAATGTTTCCATGCGTGTCGCCTAAAATCTGAATTTCAATATGCCGCGGACCGGCAACGTAGCGTTCTATAAACACAGAGCCATCGCCAAAAGCAGAGGTGGCCTCGCTAACTGCCAGTTTCATCTGCTCTTCAAACTCTTCTATGTTTTCTACTATTCGCATCCCTTTGCCTCCGCCACCTGCAGATGCTTTTATTAATATCGGAAAACCTGTTGCTACTGCTACTTCCTTTCCTTCTTTCACCGATAAGATTGCGCCTTCCGAACCGGGAACCATGGGTATTTTATATTTCTTTGCCGCTGCTTTTGCCGAAAGCTTATCGCCCATCATGCGCATGGCTTCGGGAGAAGGACCAATAAAAATTAATCCTGCTTTGTTTACCGATGCCGCAAACTCGGCATTTTCAGAAAGAAAACCATACCCCGGGTGAATGCCATCTGCATTGACTTGTTTACATACTTCTATAATTTTATTTCCCATTAAATAAGATTGATTGGATGGGGGAGGACCAATGCACACTGCTTCGTCAGCATATTTTACAAAAGGTGCATTTCTATCGGCTTCGGAATAAACCGCAACTGTTTTAATTCCCATTTCCCTGCACGAACGCATTACCCGCAAAGCTATTTCGCCCCGGTTGGCAACTACTATTTTTTTCATATTATTTAACTTTAGAAACTAACGGCCACAAATATAAAGGAATGGAATGTAACGGGGCTTTATTTAGTAAAGTTTTATTGCAAAAGTGCAGTACTTATTCTTTTACCCATTTTTTAACAGTATTGCCATTATTGGTTTTTAATATAACGCTGTAAACTCCTGCTGAAGGTCGCTTACCGGAATAGTTACAGAGCAGGGATAGAATAAAAACTAAGTGGGGTGCCGGCACAGGCATATATGTTTCCTTGGTTGTCGGTAGTGCCGCCCGAAAAAGAAGAGATAGGATAGAAAAGCCAGCCGGCATATTGAACAGTGATGGTGCGGTAAGTGGAATCTATGCCACCCACCCCGATTACTTTTTCTTTTACGGTATGAGTTCCGGTGGTCGTGAACTGATGGGTAACGGTATGCCCGGTGGCATCGTAAGTTCCGTTGTTATCAAAATCCCAGTAATAGAGCATGGAATAATTCTGGCTGGTGTCGGTAAGGGTAACCGTTCCCGACTGGCAGGTATCTGCGCTGTAACTAAAACCTGCAATGGGCGGACATACATTACCATTTTGCCCGCAACCATTGGAAACAAGAAGTAAATGCCTGGTCCCGGTTAAAAAATTATTCATCCGTTGCGACTGCCCCGGGGAAAACAGGCGAGGACAGGTGGTATAATCCATATAATCGGGGGCATCATTTACATCTATTACCAGTGGGCTGAAGCCTGTGGTGTCGTCCAGGTCGGTATGGCAGCTGTTATAAGGGCAAGGGTGGTAAGTATTGGATTGCATAATGCCATCCGCATTTATATTATTTGCCCTATAATACTTTTAACTCTGTGCCACCGGGGAGGTTTTAGAAGCAGGGTTTACGGAAAATACAAAGCATATTTAATCTCCTGAATAAATCGCTTTTACTTTATCTCTTAGATTATAAGCCGAACTCATAACTTCTCCGTAAGCACCTGCAGTTCGCAAGGCAATGATATCTCCCCTGGAAGTTTCGGGTAAACTAACTGCTTTACCAAAGCAATCTGCCGATTCGCAAATGGGACCTACCACATCGTATTTTTGCATGTGCAATTTTATATTTGGTATTTCCAACCGGGAGAGATTTTCAATTTTATGATACGCCTGGTACAAGGCAGGTCTAAGCAGTTCCGTCATTCCGGCATCTAAAATAGCGAAATTGGTATTCATTCCCTTTTTAACATACAACACTCTTGATATAAGTGTACCACATTGCGCTACCAATGCTCTGCCTAATTCGAAATGCACTTTTTGACCGGGGAGAATTTCCAGGAAATCATTAAACAGTTGGAAATAGGTTTTGAAATCGGCAAAGCGATGAGTGTCCGGTTCGTGATAATCTACCCCCAAGCCACCGCCTACATTGATGTTTTCTATATTAATATGATGTGAAGAAAACCAATGTTGAATTTCGTTTACTTTTAAACATAAACTTTTGAAGGCTGATAAATCTGTAATTTGCGAACCAATGTGAAAATGCAACCCTATTAATTTCAGATTCGGCAATGTTTTTAAAGCCTCTGCCACTGCATCCAGTTCCCATACGTTTATTCCAAATTTATTTTCTTCCAAACCTGTAGTGATATACTTATGTGTATTGGCGTTTACATTTGGATTGATGCGCAAAGCAATGTTAGCCGTTTTGTTTTTTGCAAAAGCAAGCTGATTGATTACTTCCATCTCCTGTAAACTTTCGCAGTTAAAACAAAAAATGGAATGGTCCAGTGCATAATTTATTTCCTGGTCACTTTTTCCAACCCCTGCAAAAACAATGTCTTTGGAATCAAATTTACATTCCACTGCTTTTTTAACTTCATTACCACTTACACAATCTGCCCCGATATGAAAAGATTTGATAACATTCAAAATTTCATTGTTTGCATTTGCTTTTAGTGCATAGTGAACAATAAAATTGTATTTCTCACTTTCCGTTTTAACCAGTTGCAGTGTTTGTTTCAGCACTTCCAAATCATAATAATAAAATGGAGTAGGAGTGGAATTGAATTTATGTATAATTTCTTTGTTAAACATATTGTGGGACTCCCCCCCAAGCCCCTCTCCTTGAAAAAAGGAGAGCGGAGCCTGTGTGTGAAGTGCTTTGTATTTTGTTTTGTTAACTATTTTCTATTTCTATCACCTGCAACCCCTTTCTCTTTTTTCAAAGGGTGGGGATTAAGGGGTGCGGTTGCTTTCAATTAAGCGATTCTGCCCCCCCAATACTTATTGCATAAATCCTATGTTATCTGCTGGCGTTTTTTTCTTTCGTGTCATTAGTTTCAATGAGGAAATTCTATTTGATATATGTTAGTCCACAACTTTCCTGTTACAAAAATCTTGTCAGATATAGAATCAAATGCAATTCCATTAATAACATCTGCCTGAGGATTCTTTGTTTTCGCTTCGCTTGTCAATTCAGCTAAATTAATTATTCCAACTACTTTTCCTGTCTTAGTATCTATTTTCACAATATAATTTTTCGTCCAAATGTTTGCGTAAATGTAACCATTTATAAATTCTAATTCGTTTAGGTTGTCTTCTGCATAACCGTTATTACTAACATTAAGTGTTTTTACAACCTTCAAATTATCGGGGTCAAGATAAGTTAAAACATTTGTTCCATCACTCATAATTAAAGATGTTCCGTCTGTTGTCAATGCCCAACCTTCTTTATTGTCGTAACTGAATCGTCCTATTTGTTTATAGGTTTTGCTGTCATATATAAAACCTATTTGATTCTTGTAAGTAAGTTGGTAAATCTTGTTTTTGAAAATTACTATTCCTTCGCCAAAGTATATGCTTCTGTCCAATTCTACTTTCTTGTCTATTTTCCCAGTCTTTAAGTCCACTATTCCAAACACTGATTTTGTCTGTGGTAGGTTTTCTGGCGAACCTGTGCTTTCAAACAATTGTTGGTTATGAAATAGAAGACCTTCTGTGAATGAAGTAGTGTCGTGGGGAAGTCGGGCAACAATATTATAATCTAAAGAAGGAATAAAAGTTTCGGGAGTTAATGGAGCTTTTTTTATTTCATTGTCTTTACTGTTGTCAGAACAACTTGTCATTAAAACTAAAGCACAAGAAATAATTAAAAACCTATTCATTCTTTTGTAGTGTCGTTCATTATGCACTATCCTTCGCTTGCTGATAACGCACAGGGCTTACCTCACCACCGCCTTGCAGACACTTTAAAATTAGCAGTACTCTTTCTGGCGGCATTTTCGGCAAGGCGATGTTATCGGCTGGGCTTTGTTTCTATTGTGTTTGTTTTCTTATACGCTTTCTTGCAATAATATTTCGGGCATTTCGTCATAAGTTTTTCCATTTAAAAGTCGTCCATTCGCTTTTTTATTCTTTCCGCCCCATTGCTTAAAGAAAAAAGCAACATCACTTTTTTTACATTGTTCTTGAATATCTAAAACCCAATCAGCATCCATTGGTCTTGGTTTGTGTCCACTTTCTCCGCCAACAATTACCCAATCAATTTTATTAAGTTTTAATTTGGTTAAGGGTGCGAGCAATGGCTCACAAGAAAGGAACTTAACTTTTGCTCTTGTCTTACTTAAGAAGTCAATTCTATCAACGACCTTTTCGTTTTCAACTGAAACACCCATCCAAATATTATGTGTCCATTTTAATTCTTTGTGAACTTCAAATAATCTTTCTGCTCTTTTAGTAAGTACTTGAAATACGTGTTGAGGATTATCATTCATTACTGCGAAGACTTTCTTAATAAAATTAAGAGGAATATCCTTATGAAATAAATCACTCATTGAATTTACAAATACAACTTTTGAATGTTTCCAAGTGTATGGAATATCTAAAGCGGCTTCGTGAATGCGAACTTCAAAATTATCTTTATACTTTTCAACACCCATTGCTTGTAGACGTTTGGACATAATTTCTGCGTAGCAGAATTTGCATCCTGCCGTTATCTTATCACACCCTGTTGTGGGGTTCCAAGTCATTTCAGTCCATTCTATTGAAGATTGTGCCATATTAATTATTATATTTTTTTACTATTTCACTACCAATTTTTTCAGCAGTTTTATTGTTCGAAGTTAAGAATAAATGATACATAGTAGAGTTACTAGAATTTTTCAGTTCGTAAGGTTTAGATACAAATTCAAAAACTTCTTTTAGTCTGCTTTGATAAAGTTTAGCTGAATTTTCAATTGCATCTTTCTCTTTTTCTATGTGTGTAATTTCTTCAAAAAGCGTAGCGGACTTTTTATAAAATCTTTTTTCTATTTCTTCTCTTGTAAGTCCAAGGAATATTTCAAGCTTTTCTAGCCAAGCATCTGAAATCTGTCCATTCTTTTTAAGAAGTCTGTTAACACCTAAACCAGTTGGAACTAAAATCCACATATCAATTGGAAGTCCTCTTAAACTTTCAATTGAACGCCATTCAACTTGCATACCGCAAGGGTCAATATACGCAAGGGTTCTTACTTTACTGTTTTTAGGGTCACGAAGAAAGTTAGAGAGGTCTATTATTTTCTTGTTGCAGTCCTCGCAAATTGTATAAATTTTTTTCTTTGGAAAAGCCTCTTTTGTATTTTTTTCAAGTAGAGCAAAGTTTACAGGGTCTTTTTCAACGAAATAATAACTGTCAAATGGTCTTGGTTCTGCAATTTCAATAATTCGTCTTGCCGCACCAACTGTTACCTTCACATCTGCTTTTTTTCCTTTTTCAATGAACCCGCTACCAGCGAAACCGTCAAAATACATTAGTTTGAAAAATGTACGGTCTTTCATTATTGATAAATATGCTTTTGCATATTCAACCAAAATTTCAATTTTTATTTTTGTCCAGTCGCCACCAAAGTTGTTCATATTTCTTATTTTTTAAAAGGTTATTGTTAGCGGTTACGTTCCCCAGCCTTGCCGATAACGGTCAGGGC
>JANYDQ010000353.1 GCA_025363555.1 Bacteroidota bacterium
CAATAGAGTTAGTGGCAGGGGAAGTGAGGAAGGTGAAGAAGGTTGTTATTGAGTGATGATGGTGGTGGGACACCACCTAATAATTGTCACGAGTTTGGAAACTCGCGCCAGCGGGGTAATAAATGAATATGATTAGTCATTATCACCCCGCTGGCGCGAGTTTCCAAACTCGTGACAATTATTAGGTGGTGTCCCACCACCATCATCACTCAATAACAACCTTCTTCACCTTCCTCACTTCCCCTGCCACTAACTCTATTGAATAAACCCCTTTCCCTTCCTTACTCAAATCAAAACTCTCTTTCAATTCTTTTTGAGAAGAATATTTTTTACTGATTATTGTTTGTCCTAAAATATTTTTAATATTTATACAAATATCGGAACAAGTGCCATTATAACAAACAGTAAAAATGTTTTCAGTTGGGTTTGGGTAAATAGATATATAAAATTGTTCTGCAATTACATTTATTAAATCAGGCATAGCATTACAATTGTATTTTGCAATGAAAAAATTTTCAGTACCTGATACCGCAAGTGTATCTGCTCCTATAATAAAAGGATTCGTACCGTAAAAATCTCCAACTATATATGCATTGCCAAAATTATCAGTGGCAACTGAATTATTATCATCACCTCCGCTTGGTAATGCAGAAGCACAAATAACATTTAAATCATTGTCATATTTAACTATAAACATCGGATCAGTTGCTCCTGTCGGACGAAATAATGTATCGGAATCAAAAACAATAGAAGGACTTATAAAGCTTCCTGTTACATATATATCGGGTTTACTGGCATTACTTGAAAAAACTGAAGCAACTGAATAACCAACATCATCATTAAACCCTCCTGCACTTTTTGCCAAAAGCATCGTTCCGCTTGAATTGTATTTAACAATAAACATATCATTAATATTCCCCGAATTATTTGCATTTGTCAATGTGTCGGTACCAAAAACAACAGAAGGACTATTAAAATACCCTGTAACATATACATTACTTGTTGCATCCGTAGCTATGGACATTCCAATATCATTATGAATACCTCCTGCGCTTTTAGCCCAAAGTACTGTACCTGATGTTGAATATTTAACAATCAAAATATCCCAATCGTTCACAGTTGTATTGGGTATTATAAACGTGTCGCATTGGATAGTATGCTTAAAAAATCCTGTTGCATATATATTACCGGAAGCATCGGTAGCAATGGAATTTCCGAAACTATAGCCTATAGGCCTTTTCGCCCATAATACTGTGCCTGCTGAGGAATATTTGACAATAAACATATTATCAATACCTGAACCTGAAATAGGCAATGCAATAGTGTCAAATACTATTGTAGAACCCTCAAAAAAACCTGTAACAAATACATTACCTGATGCATCAGTAGCAATAGAATTACTTAAATTATTTCCTCCCGCACTTTTAGCCCATAGCACCATTCCTGTTGGTGAATATTTTACAATAAACATATTCCCGGGAAACATATTAGTACTACCTTGTATCGAATTAGTCAAGGTATCAGTGTCAAAAACAATTGTTGGACCTGCAAAATACCCGGTAATAAATATATTACCTAATGAATCTGTTGCAATAGAATTTGTAGCTTCATAATTAATACTTCCTGCTCTTTTTGCCCAAAGGACAGCACCTGCTAACGAATATTTAACAATAAATATATCAGCATCTCCTTCATTTGTTAGAGTAATTGAACCAAAAGTAATAGTTGAATGATAAATGCCGGTTGCATACTCATTGCCATAGACATCGGTTGTTGTGCTCCATCCTTCTTGTGCACCACTCCCCGTTGCCTGCCTCCCCCACACCCAGTTCCCTGCCTGTCCAAATATCACATTTGTAAATAAAAGCATTGGCATTATAAAGAGTAATTTTCTCCCCATCTGATTAACCTTTTTTTAGACCCTGCAAATGTCTTTACTTAAAAAAAACAAACCATTACACAACCCTCCAAATACATTATAAAATTTCCCTTTGGAGCGAGTCTTTTCGATTCATGACAATATATTTGGTGGCGTTTCGCCACCTTACTAATAAAAAAAATCCTGCTCTACTACCTTTTTGGAGTTTTATG
>JANYDQ010000357.1 GCA_025363555.1 Bacteroidota bacterium
CTTTACTTTTTAAACAATACCCTGTTTTGCAACAAGCTTATAAATTAAGTTTAGAATTTAGGGCTATCTATGAATGTACCATAAAATCAATAGCTTCAACCAGAATGACTCAATGGATAGAAAAAGTAAAAGCATCAAAAATAAATGAATTTAACACCGTTGTAAACTCAATATACTATCACTGGGATAATATCCTCAACTTTTTTGACAACCGAAGCACTAATGCTCACGCTGAATCTTACAACGCAAAACTAAAATTGTTTAGGGCTAATTTAAGAGGGGTGAAGGATGTGAAATTTTTTCTCTTTAGGTTAGAAAAACTCTTCGCTTAATTTTTTTACTCCCTACAAAATTACGTTGACCCGTTTTCAGCACCTCACAGCGTTGCTGCCAATGCTGCCAGGAACGAAACCACCCTCACCGTTCCCGATTTCAATACATCCGATTTCATTCGCCCGGGCGAAGGAGCCACTCATTTCAAATTAGTAAACTCTGCTTCCATCCTTTCTGATTATGGTTATAATACTTTGGAAAGAAAATACGAACCCGTAAACCCGGCAATTGATGGCTTAAACATGATTGCGCGCAGTGGCTACATTGCAATCGGTGGAATGGTAGGGAGCTCTACAGTAGTTACTTCTACCATAGCAGGTGCACCTCTCATGGTCCCATCAGCAGGGCTAATCGGGTGCATCGGCATCGAGTTTTACCAGTTGCAAAACGGAGTCTATTACTTACTTGCAAGCAAAAACAGTTTAAGAATTGAACAGGTTTTTAATGAATTCAGGGTTACTAAGGTTCTGCCTTTTCGAAAGGCAGAACCTTTTCATTCGTCAACATTAATCCCTTTTTTTATCTGTGTAAATCTGCGTTATCTGTGGTGAATTATTTTTAATCCCTTTTTTTCATCATAACGGGTTCCATTCATTTCATTTCCACATCAGCTAATCAACTTATCATCACATCAGCTAATCAATTTTCCTTACCTTTGCACCCTAATTTTAAATCCCTGAAACTATGTTACTGCAAAACAGAGTTAACAAAAAGGAGCTAAAAAAACGAATACAGGAAGAGTCCTTAAAACGGATTACTGTCTCGTTTTACCGCTACGTTATTATTGAAAATCCAAACGAGTTAAGAGATTACTTGTTTGAAAAATGGCAATCCCAAAACATTCTTGGTCGCATTTATGTGGCTCACGAAGGCATCAATGCCCAGATGTGTGTACCCCCCGAAAACTGGAACACCTTTGTAGAAGAGCTCCATACCGATATAAGGTTTAAAGACGCGCCTCTCAAAATAGCAGTCGAAGACAATGGTAAATCGTTTTATAAACTGACTATAAAAGTACGTCCTAAAATAGTAGCAGACGGGCTGGATGATAATGCCTACGATGTAACCAATGTGGGTACTCATTTAACGGCAAAAGAGTTTAACAAGGCAATGGAAAGCCCGGAAACTATTATTGTGGATATGCGCAATCATTACGAAAGCGAGGTAGGAAAATTTGTGGGAGCTATAACTCCTGATGCAGATACCTTTCGGGAAGAACTGCCCATAGTGCTGAATGAACTGAAAGATAAAAAAGATAAAAAGATAGTGATGTACTGCACCGGTGGAGTGCGTTGCGAAAAAGCAAGTGCGTATTTAAAGCATCATGGATTTAAAGATGTAAACCAGTTGCATGGAGGCATAATAGATTATGTAAGACAAATAAAAGCAGAAGGATTGCCCACTAAATTTATCGGCAAGAATTTTGTGTTTGATGAGCGGGTAGGCGAAAGAATAACAGATGACATTATTGCAGAATGCCATCAATGCGGTGCTAAATGCGACAATCATGTAAACTGTGCCAATGACGATTGCCATTTATTGTTTATTCAATGCGATAATTGTGCTGAAAAAATGGCAGGCTGCTGCACTCCGGAATGTATGCACATAGCATCGCTTCCAGTAGAAGAACAAAGAGCTTTGCGAAAGGGAAGAAAAAAAGAAGATAGCCTTTCAGTTTACAAAAGCCGGTTGAGACCAAATTTGAAGGAAGTATTGGCAAAAAGAAGTTCTATTAACTAACTTTAACACCAGGCTGTAAGTATATTTCTACTATATTTGTTTCCTTTTTATTGATTAAAAACACAATAAAAACCAACTTTTTGCTTTAGCCATTTATGAAAAAACATATTTTCATACTATTTTGTCTTCTTTTGCTAGGTATTTCGGGCAAAGCGCAGTTCTTTGCCAAAAACAAAAAAAGCATTGACCTGTGTGTTTTGTTAGGGGGGTCTTATTATATAGGTGATTTGAATCAAACGCAACAATTTTTATTTACCAAACCTGCTGGTGGAATAATGGTGCGTTTTAACCAGAGTCCAAGGTTGGCATATCGTGTTTCTGTATTGTTCGGAGGCATGGAAGGTCACGATTCTTATTCTACTAATGCTTACCAAAAACAACGTAACTTGAGTTTTAAATCTCCTTTGAATGAAATATCGGCTCAACTGGAGTTTAATTTTAATAATTACAGGATAGGTATTGAAAAAGAAAAATTCTCTCCTTATATTTTCTTTGGAATTGGTGTGTTTTCTTTTAATCCTCACGGGCAGCTGGCAAATAATAATTGGGTGGAACTACAGCCGCTTCATACCGAAGGAGAAGGGATGGAAGGCGGTTCGAAGAAAAAACCGTATAAATTAATCCAGGTTTCTCTTCCTTTCGGGATAGGTTTCAAAACCAATATTGCACGTAAAATAGGACTGGGAGTGGAATGGGGAATGCGCAAAACGTTTACCGATTACCTGGACGATGTAAGTGGAAAATATTATGACCCGAATAAATTAACCGGGGAAAACACAGCCTATTTGTCTGACCCGAGTAAAGGCACAGACCCTGCCTATTCTAATGTGGGTCGCCAAAGAGGAAACCCGACAAATAAAGATTGGTATTCATTCGCTGGAATTGTTTTATCTTTTAAGTTGACCTCCACCAAAGAAAAATGTCCAACAGTAAATTAGATTGTAACAAAATGACCTGGTCAATCGTCTTACTTTAATGACGATTGTATTATAATAATGAGTTTAAAAGAAAAGATTAATCCTGATAAGTTACCCCAACACATTGCCATTATAATGGATGGCAATGGAAGATGGGCGAAACAACAGGGAGCCGAACGCATTTATGGTCATGAAAACGGGGTAATATCCGTTCGCGAAACAGTGGAAGCGGCTGCTGAAATAGGAATTAAGTATCTTACTCTTTATGCATTCTCTACCGAAAACTGGAATCGCCCGCAGCAAGAAGTAATGGCATTGATGCAATTACTGGTGCATACCATTAATGCAGAAACCCCTACCTTGAATAAAAACAATATCCGATTGCAGGCAATTGGAGATTTGAAAAGTTTGCCCGGAGACTGTTATGCCGAATTGCAGGAAGCAATAGAAAAAACAAAAAACAATTCCCGCACCACTTTAGTCCTTGCATTGAGTTATAGTTCGCGCTGGGAAATTTCCAATGCTGTAAAACAAATTGCAGAACAAATAAAAAACAATACCTTGGTACCCGATAAAATTAACGAAGAGGTGATCAATTCTTATTTGTGTACTGCCAATATGCCTGAACCGGAGCTAATGATAAGAACCAGTGGAGAGCATCGTATCAGTAATTTTTTATTATGGCAACTGGCTTATGCCGAACTTTATTTTACCGAAACCCTTTGGCCCGACTTCAGAAAAGAAAACTTATACGAGGCAATAGTAGATTATCAGAACCGCGAGCGAAGATTTGGAAAAACCAGCGAGCAATTAATTTCATAAGTAAAGATGTACAAAAAGATAGCAGTTCTAATTTGTTCTACAATAATTACCTTTTCATTAAAAGCACAATTAAATTTAGGTGGAAAAGATACCACTACCATAGACCTCTCCACTCCGAAAGAATATGAAATTGGTGGTATTATCATAACCGGAGCCAGCCACATGGACCAAAATGTTCTTATTTTATTATCCGGATTATCTGTAGGAGATAAAGTACAGGTGCCAGGTGATAAGTTTTCAGGAGCAATCGAAAATTTATGGAAACAAGGACTGTTCGAAGACATAAAAATTACGGCTAATAAAATTCAGGGTAAAAATATTTTCATCAACATAGATGTATTGGAACGTCCGCGCCTTTCTAAATTTGCATTAAAAGGAATGACGAAGAGTGAAGCAGACGATGTGCGCGAAAAGATAAAATTAATAAAAGGAAAGGTAGTAACTGACGGGCTCATCTCCTCTACCAGTGCTAAAGTGAAAGACTTTTTTAAGAACAAAGGGTATATGAATGTAAAAATAGACATTAAAAAACAGAAAGATGAAAAATTAGATAACAGTGTGGTATTACTGATTAATGTTACCAAAGGAAATAAAATACGAATTAAGGATATTAATATTTCAGGAAATGAAAATATTAAATTATGGAAAATCAGGAGAAAGTTTAAAGAAACTAAACGCAGACGGTGGTGGAATCCGTTTAACTCCGGAAAACTGGATGAGGACAATTATGAAAAGGACAAAAAAGCAGTAATTGCCAAATACAATGAGAAAGGGTATCGCGATGCTAAAATTGTTCACGATTCTATTTATCAAATTAAAAGAATAAAATATAAGTTCAAGTTAAAAAAGAGTTTTAACGAATTCAGAATGGTGTACGACACCTTAGATGTCACTAAACGAATAAATATAGACATTGCTATTGAAGAAGGACATAAATATTATTTCCGCAACATTAGTTGGGTAGGAAACAGCAAGTATTCAACCAAAGATTTAATAAATGTGTTTGGAATTAAAAAAGGGGACCTATATGACCAGTCGAACCTGGATGCAAAATTATTTAGTAATCCAAACGGCAACGACATCAGTTCCTTGTATATGGATGAAGGATATTTGTTTTTTAATATTACCCCTGTAGAAACAATGGTATCAGGCGATTCCATCGACCTTGAAATGCGTATATACGAAGGTAAACAGGCAACAATAAATAAAGTAACCGTTATCGGGAATACAAAAACAAACGACCACGTTATTTTAAGAGAGATAAGAACCAAGCCCGGTCAGCTGTTCCGCAGGTCTGATATTATTCGTACTCAACGGGAGTTGGCACAATTAGGTTATTTTGACCCTGAAAAGATGAATGTGGTGCCCACTCCCAATCCTGCAAACGGAACGGTGGACATTGAATATACCGTGGAAGAAAAACCTTCTGACCAGATTGAATTATCAGGTGGTTATGGTGCAGGTAGAGTGGTAGGAACGCTGGGAGTTTCGTTTAATAATTTTTCAGGAAAAAACTTTTTCAAAAAAGATTCGTGGAGACCTTTACCTTCTGGTGATGGGCAACGATTAAGCGTTCGTGCACAGTCCAATGGTTTGTATTTTCAGTCCTATAATATTTCCTTCACAGAGCCTTGGTTAGGTGGCAAAAAACCAAACTCATTAAGTGTTACTGCCTATTACTCTGTTCAAACAAACGGGCAAACTAAAAAGATAACAAATAACAACGGTGACAAGATTCCAAATCCATTAAGGGCTTCACTCAATATATTTGGAGTTTCTGTTGGTTTAGGCAAACGGTTGAAATGGCCCGATGATTATTTTACCTTGTACCAGGAAGTAGATTATCAGTATTATACATTGAATAATTTTAATTCCATTTTTTCTTTCAGTAACGGATATTCAAACAATATCTATTACAAAGCTGCCATACAGCGTAACTCTGTGGACAAACCAATTTTCGAAACAAGAGGTTCTCAACTTGCCTTAACCGGACAATGGACTCCACCTTATTCCGCATTTAATAATCTTGATTACACCAGCCCAACTTTAACAGCACAGGAACGATATAAATATGTGGAATATCAGAAATATAAATTTACTGCTCACTTCTTCACGCCTATAACCAACAAACGCGGACCTGACGGTAAAGAGGCACGCAATTTGATATTGCGCACCTCACTTGGTTTTGGGTTCCTGACTTCATACAACAGCAAAGTTGGACAATCGCCTTTTGAAAGGTTTTATTTGGGAGGAAGCGGGTTAACCGGATATGCACTAGATGGAAGAGAGATTATTGCATTAAGAGGATATGATGACCAATCATTGTCACCTGGTACGGGGGCTTCATATATTACAAAATATTCAGCCGAGTTGCGTTTCCCTATAACACTAAATCCACAAGCCACTATTTATATGCTGGGTTTTGTTGAAGCTGGAAATTCGTGGGCAACCAAACAGGATTTTAGTCCGTTTAAAGTATATCGCTCCACCGGATTAGGAATCCGCGTGTTTTTACCAATGTTTGGATTACTTGGTTTTGATTATGGATGGAGACTGGATGATGTACCAAGTAATTTAGGGATGCAGAAAGGGCAATTCCATTTTACAATAGGAGCAGCCATAGGAGAGTTATAATAAATTGTTAAATTCGCACCGTCATTGACGGGTTTATTAATGAAGTTGTCAAAAGTTGATTTTTAATAACTCCCAAGGGTATCTATTAATTGTAAAACAATAATATTTACCCATTGGGAGAAAAAAGAAACAATGATACGAAAAAGTTTAATAAAAAAGAGATTTGTTCACATTTAAAATTTGGCAATAAATTGAACAATGCTAAAGTAAAGGATTATCAATTAGTACAAGCGATTTTGTATAAACTTAAA
>JANYDQ010000383.1 GCA_025363555.1 Bacteroidota bacterium
CTTACTGACGTCTTAAGAATGCTTACTGACGTCTTAAGAATGCTTACTGACGTCTTAAGAATGCTTACTGACGTCTTAAGAATGCTTACTGACGTCTTAAAATGACCCTCCAAGCCCCCTCCACAACCCTCGTCCCCCTAAGGTTAGCTCATATAGCTCCGATTTTTACCCCATTTTCACCCCCTCGCATCAAAATTTACAAAACAGTGCCTTTTTACCCTCAAAAACTAAAAAACTGCTTAATTTTCAGTCAAAATAGTAGTACTTCACCTGCTCCCCCCTCTCCTTTTTTCAAGGAGAGGGGATTAAGGGGTGAGGTCTTACTTTATTTCATTTATATATATAGTACTTCACCTGCTCCCCCCTCTCCTTTTTTTAAGGAGAGGGGATTAAGGGGTGAGGTCTTACTCTATTTCATCAAATCTTATAAAGAACGCTCACTAAATAATTAGTACCCCAATGGTAGCTGTCGTAATAGGTTTCATATTTATCCTGGTATTTATATGCCCGATTCACAGCTTCATTTAATATATCTTTAATAGTAAAACCAGCGCTGAAATGTTTTCCCAGCTTTTTGGAAACTTTAAAGTCCACCTGGTTCCTTGGCATTTCGTAAGTATCAGGACTTTCTTTGCCATACGACCCAATAACCAGCCGTGTTCCCTGCCGGTTATAACTTACAGTAGCGGTAAGCCCCAGCGAATCGGAAGTATAGGATAAAATAGCATTGATAACATAGGGTGCCTGACCAAACATGGTGCGGGTTACCGTGTCTAGCTTATAAACAATTACCGTATTGCCCACTACTTCATCCCGCGTTCTTACATAAGAGGTGTAAGACTTCACCAACGTTAGGTTGGCACTAATATCAAGTCCCTTAATAATTCTTTTCTTTCCTTCCAGCTCTATTCCTTCTGCATACGAACGATCCACATTTTTCCAGGTATAAACATCGGAACGGATAAGTTCTATATGATTTTTAAAATCTTTATAAAAAACACTTAACGATATGTTGTCTTTGTTTTTAAAATACGATTCAATCCTGAAATCGTAATTTTTAACTTCCACCATTTTCAAATTAGGGTTTCCTCTCACAGGTGCCCTCAATTCGAAATCAAAAGTTTGGATATTAGAAAGCTCTCTTAAACTGGGGCGGGCAATGGTTTGACTATACCCTAACCTAATGTTGGTAGGGTTTTCTTCTTTATTAATTAATTTATAAATAAGAGTAGCACTTGGCAAAAAATCAGTTTTATCTATTCTGCCAGGGGTAGCAGGCAGTGTGCCCTGGGCATAAAACCTGCGAGGGGCGTCATCAGACAAGCCCAGCGAATCGAATCTTTTCAAATCAGTAAACAGGTTGGTTTGTTCCATGCGCACACCGCCCGACACGCGAACCCTGGGAACAATAGTATAATCAGCCATTATAAAAGCAGCGGATATATTACTTCTGCCAAAGGCATTATTAGTGGGGTCGTTGTCTTTTTGATAAAACCAGTTAATGGTGCTGTAAGGCACACCGAGTGTGGTTCCGGAGGTAATGCCAAACTGGTCGGTACTCAAGTAAGAGTTGATGTCATCGTTGTGAAGAACAAGATTGTTTAAATCTCCCTTCCCCAGGTTGTAGGTAAGCTGTTCAAAGTTATATTTCTCCGTTTGATATGCACCGCCTATTTTTAGCTTCCGAACCAACCCGGGTGCATTGCCCAGGGGTATTTCGGCAGATGCGTGAGCATCCAGAATATTATCAGAAAGATATTGGTAATAGCGTTTAACATCGTTGGCATTAGGGTCAATAGAATAAGACTGCGTAGTAAGATTTTCGGAAAACTGAAGATATTTAAAATCAGGAGTGTTGCTGTTTCCCTTGGTATAAGAAGCATTCAAGTCTACTTTTATTTTTGCAGAAGGAATATAATGAGTAGATTTAAACTGGTACACCATTTGTTTTCTCGATTCGTAGGTTTGCGCACGGGTGCCTATTCTTCCAATGGTATCATAGCCGTTTGCAGCTTTGTTGGTTCCTGTTACATTAGGCATAAATAAGAGAGAAACGCTGTTGTTTGTATTCAGTTTATAAGCAACATTTATCAACCCACTCCATCCGTTTGTTTCCCGGCTTTCCATTCTTTGCTCATACTTTGAAAGTAATGGAGACGCAGGATAAAGTTCCTCCGCAATAGCAGCAGGGTCGTAAATGGTAGAGGTTCCGTAACGAAATCCTGCAATAAAACCAACCGGTTTTCCCAATATATTCAACTGGTCGCCCACACTAAAACTCTGGCTGAATGCAAGCGGTGCTTTACGCTGCGTGGTGTTCCAGTTATCGGGAAACGACTTGCCTGTTTTTACCGCACCGGCATTGATAGTTGCAAATGCACGGGAATGATAGGGTCCATTGTTATATGCAATAGTAGCTGCGTTTACCGCTGCCTGGTTATTTATATTTGCAGGAGCAAGCAAACCCAATTGCACAAGCCCGAGTTTAAAATACACGTCCCCGGCAGGAGTGGAAGGTGCCCAGCCGGTAATACCCATAGACTTGTAATAATCGCCAAGCCCCAGTGCTACCATTTCCTGGTATTGAGATATGCTGTTATTTACCGATTGAAACTGCGTGTGGTCGTGTTCCCTGAAACTATTGTCATATCCTGCCCAATCAGTACTGCTGCGCTCGGAAGAAATAACATCCTTTAAACTCGACTGAGTGTTGTATCCCACCTGTGTTTCCACATTCAAAGCAAATTGCTCGGGATAATCTTTTGTTTCTACCGAAAGATAAGCACCCGCAAAGTCGCCCGGCAAATCAGGACTTGCAGTTTTGGTAATAATAATATTATCAACAAGCGATGCAGGAAATATATCTAATTTAATGTTGTTGGTAAATGGATCCAATGTAGGAATACGGTTTCCGTTGATAGTAGTTTTTACATACCTGTCGCCAATACCGCGCACAGTAATAAAGCCCCCGTTGGTAGAAACCCCCGTTACGCGTGCCACAGCAGCCACCACGTTGGCATCGCCTGTCTTTTTCATCGTTTCAGCAGAAATATAATCGAGCGTAACAGCCGAATTTTGTTTTATTTTCTCCATGTAATAATCCTTTGCCTTGCTGGCTTTAGTAACCACTTCCACCACATCCAGTGCTTTTGCAGAAGCTTCTTCCATCACAAAATCTTTTACCATTACTTTGCCTTTTTCCACTTTAATTTCTACTTCAATGGTTTGATAACTTACATAAGAAACAGTAATGGTTTGTGCAGAAGAATCGGTAAGTTTAAGAGAAAAATTACCATCGAAATCGGTAACCGTACCCACGGTAGGATTAGCTTTCAACGCTATGGTAACACCTATCAATGTTTCCCCGGTTTTATCGCTTACCTTGCCCCGAAGCGTTCCTTGTGAGTAAGCAAGGCTACCACTAAAAGAAATAAGAATAAATAAAAAAAGTTTTTTCATATTAAAACCTCACCCTCGTCTCCGCTCCAAAGGAGGGGGTAACTTAGTGTGAAGTGCGTTGTTTGATATTTTATAAATTGCTCACTTTCTACCCCCTCTCCTTTGGAGAGGGG
>JANYDQ010000082.1 GCA_025363555.1 Bacteroidota bacterium
CTCCGCTAACCGGTACAAGTGGTTATGTTTTTATATATGCAACAGCCATTAATTAGTAAGATGAATTTAAAAACAACAATAAGCAAAAAGGTAGTCTCTACCTTTTTGCTTTTTTTTCTTTTCAGTATAAGTTTTGCTCAATCCAAAAAAACGTGCGAAATACTTACCAAAACAATAGAAAAATATGCAAGTAATGTAAATGCTTTTAAAGTTAATTATATCTTTCAATCCGGTAGTGGTGATACTTCAAGATTTGAAGGAAATTTGTATTACAATAATACTATTCCCCATCAGCCGCCTTATTATATTTTGGAAGCTGACGATAATATCCATACTTACTTTAATAATAAAAACTACTATGGTTGTAATAATAGTGGTGCCAATAAGTTTACGGATTTTTTATTAACTGATTCTACAAAATTGTTAAAACGTAATCTCATTCGTTATATGATTCCTGCTTTTTTAATGTATCATCCTTTTTTAAAAGATTACATAGAAGGGTGTAATACCAAAACAGTTGTATTAAAAGAAACCAATGAATCTTATATTATTTCGATAGCCGATAGTACGCTTTGTAATGGAGTTGCAGATGGTGTTACTATTGGCACTTCAAATTATGATTTAGCATTAATTGAAATTGATAAAAAAACATTTCTGATAAAAAAACATTATTCTGAACTGGATTCAAAAGTGGGTGGTGTTATAAGCAAGCAAATAGATGAATTAAGATTTACTCAACTCCCAATATTAAAAGAAGCAATTATTGCAAAAATAGATAATGAAAAACCATTAGCAAACCGAGTTACCCCAATAAAGGATTCGCTGCATAAAAGCGCGGAATTAGGCAGTTTCCCAAGCTTTAAATTAAAAGATATGAATAATACTGATTTCACTGACGATTTAATAAAATCGAGATATGTGTTAGTAGAGTTTTGGTACAAAAGCTGCGCACCTTGTATTTTAAATTTACAGCAACTGAATAAAATAGATTCGATGTATTCAAAAACGGACTTAACCATTTTAGCGGTTAATGATGTAGATACCGGGTTAACAAATCTTAGTAGTTTTATTAAAAAATTTAATCTTACCTACCCTGTTTTATATCGCGGCAAATCATTAGCAGATACGTTTCATTTTTATTCGCACCCACAAACATTTATTTATGATAATAAAGATAGGAAAATAGTTTTTTCGAGTATGGGCGGTAGTCCTAATTATGCCGCAGATATAAAAATTGCTTTTGATGGAATTTTAAAAAAGGAAACAAACTCATTTTTTACACTCTTAATAATTGGTTTAGGTTGTATGTTGGTTTTAATAACTGTTTTTGTAAGGTTGCGAAGCAAAAAAATATAGCAATACATATACTCCAGTTGGGCGTAGGGTCCCCCTACGTCCAGTTTAACAAGGCGTCCCCGCCTTACAGCAAAAAAAATAAATATTCAATAGTTTTACTTACCAATAAAAAAGAGAAGAAAAAAATCTTCGCTTTTTTTATTATTTTCTTTGCGTCCCCGCAAAAAAGCTAGGAGAGTTTTTTATTTCTCTGTGTAGCTCTGTGTCTTCTCTGCTTCCATCTGTGTAACAAAAAAAATACCCGAGTTGGGCGTAGCCTCAGTTGCCAATAAAAAGCGGGGCAAAAATCTCTGCTTTTTTTATAAATCTACCAATCCCAGTTGCCATCTTGTCAGTTACTTTCCCCTTGGCATATCCTTTGAAATCACCCGCCCGAAATTCATAATTATTAATTCCAAAAAAAAATGTCAACAGGCAAAATAAATGTTCAAACGGAAAATATCTTTCCGATTATCAAAAAATTTCTTTACTCGGACCATGAAATATTTCTTCGCGAATTGGTTTCCAACGCGGTGGATGCTGCACAAAAATTAAAAACACTTGCCTCCATAGGCGAATCTACCGCACCGATTGATAAATTGCAGGTGGAAGTGATTGTTAATAAAGAAGCCAAAACCCTTACCATCCGCGATAACGGTATTGGTATGACAGGCGAAGAGATTGAAAAATACATTACCCAGATAGCTTTTAGCGGTGCCGAAGAGTTTGTAAATAAATACAAAGACACAACGGCAGAAGCCAATGCCATTATTGGTCATTTCGGACTGGGTTTTTATTCATCGTTTATGGTGGCTAAGAAAGTAGAAATATTTTCGCTGTCGCATAAAGAAGGGTCTGTGGCAGTTCGCTGGGAATGCGATGGCAGCCCGGATTATGTGTTGGAAGAAGGAACAAAAACCGGGATAGGAACAGATATAGTATTGCATATTGCAGAAGATTCGGAAGAGTTTTTGGAAGAATACAGGATAGGTGAATTGCTGAAAAAGTATTGTAAGTTTTTACCTGTGGAAATAAAATTTGGAACTAAAAAAGAATTTATTGGTGATGAAGATGAGAACGAAGAGGTAGAAGAAGGCAAGGATAAAAAGAAGAAAAAAGACAAAAAGGAAAAGAAAGAAATAGAAGTTGATAATATTATCAATAACCCCTCTCCAGCCTGGACCAAGAAACCGGCAGATTTGACAGACGAAGATTACAAAAAATTCTATCGCGAATTGTACCCGATGAATTTTGAAGACCCTTTGTTTCATATTCATCTCAATGTGGATTATCCTTTTAACCTTACCGGGATATTGTATTTTCCAAAGCTGAAAAAAGCTTTTGAACTGCAAAAAGATAAAATACAATTGTACAGCAACCAGGTGTTTGTAACCGATTCGGTAGAAAACATTGTTCCTGATTTTCTTGCCTTGTTGCAGGGAGTGCTCGATTCGCCTGATATTCCTTTGAACGTAAGCCGTAGTTATTTGCAAAGCGATGGGAATGTGAAAAAGATTTCGGCACACATTACTAAAAAAGTTGCAGACAAACTGGAAGAGATTTTTAAGAACGACAGAAAAGATTTTGAAGCAAAATGGGAAGATATAAAAGTGTTTGTTCAATATGGAATGCTTTCGGAAGACAAGTTTTATGATAAAGCGCAAAAGTTTGCCTTGCTGAAAAGCATGGATGGTACCTATTCAACGCTGGAAGAATATGCAGAGAAAGTAAAACCGGTTCAAACAGATAAAGACAAACGTATTATTTATTTATATACGACCAATATAGATGAACAACACAGCTTTATAGAAACCGCTAAAAGCAGGGGTTACGATGTAATTGTATTTGACAGCCCGATAGATTCGCATTACATCAATCATTTGGAACAAAAAATAGAAAACACTTCTTTTGTAAGAGTAGATGCTGATACGATTGATAAATTAATTAAGAAAGACGAAGCACAGCCTTCTAAATTATCAGAGAAAGAACAGGAAACACTGAAACCAATTGTAGAGAGTATTGTTCCGAAAGAGAGATTTTCGGTAGTGTTCGAAAGCTTGAGCGAAAAAGATGCACCAATGATTATTACCAAACCCGAATTTATGCGCAGGATGAAAGACATGAGTGCTATGGGCGGAGGTGGAATGCAGTTCTATGGCTCATTACCGGATATGCATAACTTGGTTGTAAACAGTAATCATCCTTTGATTTCAAAAATATTAAACGAAAAGGATGCAGACAAGCAAAAACAGTTGACCAAACAAACCGCAGATTTAGCAATGCTTTCGCAGGGATTATTAAAAGGGGAAGAACTTACTAAATTTATAAAGCGAAGTGTGGAATTGATATAACCTCACCCCTTCATCCCCTCTCCGAAGGAGAGGGGACAGGAGGTGAAAAATTTAACACAAAAAATAAGTAACAAACGTCACGCACTGGCTCCCCTCTCCTTTTTCAAGGAGAGGACCGGGGGGAGGTCTAAGTGTAGAATTAAAAATTAATCAAATCAAAAAACAATAGTACTTTTACAAAATCAAACTTTAAAAACAATCTCAAATGAAAAAAGGAACAATCATTTTATTAGTAATAGTAGGAATAGTTTTATTAATCGGATTTCGCGGTTGCAGTTCTTACAACAATATGGTAACTATGGACGAAGGAGTTACCGCCCAATGGAAACAGGTGGAAGTAGCTTACCAGGCACGTATGGATAAAACCAAAAACCTGTTTGAAATAGTTCAGTCGTCAGCCGATTTCGAAAAAGGAACATTGACCGCAGTAATGCAGGCAAGAAGTAAAGCTACCAGCATAACGATAGACCCAAGTAATATAACCCCTGAAAAATTGGCTGAATTTGAAAAAGCACAAAATGCTTTTGGTTCTTCTTTGGGAAGATTAATGGCTGTAGCTGAAAATTATCCTCAACTTCAAAGTGTGGGAGCATTCAGGGATTTCCAGGCACAATACGAAGGAATGGAAAACCGGATATCTACCGAACGCAGAAGATTTAATGAAACCGCACAGGAGTTCAACACTTACATTCGCAGATTCCCGGCAAACATTTGGGCAGGAATGTTTGGTTTCCAGAAGCGCGCTTATTTTGCAGCACAGGAAGGCGCGGACACTGCTCCGGATATTCATAGCATGAGAGAAAAAAAATAAGTCGGAAATAAAATTCTAATATCCAACTCTAAATTCTAATCAATGAGTGCCAAAAAATTCTTTACTCCGGAACAACAACTTGCCATTCAAAAAGCAATTGCCGATGCTGAACATTCCACTTCAGGAGAGGTGCGTGTGCATATTGATGATGAATGTAAAGGCGATGTGCTGGATGTTGCTGCTGATGTTTTTCATAAATTAAAAATGAATAAAACAGAATTACGAAATGGGGTGTTGTTTTACCTGGCGGTATCGAACAGAAAGTTTGCAATACTGGGTGATAAGGGAATTAATCAAAAAGTTCCTGAAAATTTCTGGGATACTATTAAAGATGTAATGCTGGAACATTTCAAACAACAACAGTTTACAGAAGGTTTATGCAAAGGAATTGAAATGGCAGGAGAAAAATTAAAATCACATTTTCCATTGCAAAGCGATGATACCAATGAATTGAGTGATGAAATAAGTTTTGGGAAATAAAAGTACGAATAACAAATAAATACGAATTTACAAATCCAGACTTAAAGTATTGATTAAAATGAATTTATTTTCTCTAACTCATATTCGTAAATTCGTAACGATTAGTTATCTGTACCTTTTTGCAACTTCAGGTTTATTCGCAATTACAGATAGCATTCCCGAACGACCTAATCCACCTCGTTTAGTAAATAATCTTTCCAAACAAATGCCCGATTTTCTTTCTGTGCAGGATGCAGATAGATTAGAACGAAAGCTGGAAGATTTTGCAAATCAAACCTCCAACCAAATTGTAATTGTAATTGTTGACGATTTAAAAGGGTTGGAACCTTACGATTTTGCAGTTCGTTTGCATCACAATTGGGGAGTTGGGCAGGCAAAGCAAGACAATGGAATTGTAATAGTAGTGAAACCCACCGGGGGGCAGGGACAACGAAAATCTACTATTTCTGTAGGTTATGGTTTGGAAGGCGCCATTCCTGATTTAACTGCAAAACAAATAGTAGATAATGAACTAAACACCAGTTTTGCAAAAGGAGATGTATATGGAGGGTTTGATAAAGCAACTGATGTGTTGATGTCGCTTGCTAAGGGAGAATACAATTCTGACCAATATGGTCAAAAACATTCACGAAAAGGTTTTCCAAGAGGAATTATTATCCCCTTAATTTTTCTAATTATCTTTATTATCATACGTTCCTCGGGTGGTAGAGGAGGAAGAGGTGGCATGAGTATGGGTTCCGGTTTTTTATTAGGCTCTATGATGGGAAGAGGATTTGGCAGTGGTGGGGGTTGGGGAGGAGGAGGTTCGTCAGGAGGCTTTGGTGGCTTTGGAGGTGGAAGTGCCGGAGGTGGCGGAGCAAGCGGAAGCTGGTAAATTTATAAAATTATTTCTTCAGCCATTTCTCCAGTTCACTTTGGTCTAATACCATATAATTTACGTCATGTTCCACCATACTGTTATTAACTAAATAAATAGTCGGCATAACGGTTCCTGCCAGGTAAATAAAACTTCTTCCGTTAAGAACACAATGCGGAATATTTTCCGTGTGAGTGTCGTCAAAAAAAGTCTGCAGCTTTTCATCTTTTCCGTTCAACACAAAATAAAAAGGTATCTCCGGATTTTTTTCATGCATAATTCTCATCTTTTTTGCTGCTATTCTGCAATGTCCGCATGTTAAACTCATAAAAGCAATGACGTGCTTCCCGTAAGATAAAGTTTTAGGTGGCATAGTTAGTTTTGCGTTATTATACAACGTATCCAACTCTATTTTAAAATTATCTTCCGGTTTATTAAGGTATGCTTCCGAATAATCTAATTCTACCGGGTTCAGAATAAATGGCATTACCAAAGCAAAGGCATACGGAAGAATATTCAGAAATTTATATTTTTTGCTCAACTGCCATCCTTTACTGTGTTTGTAGAGAACGAGAAGTATAACAATCATTATGATGTTTTTTATCAATGCTTCTAAAGGTGTCATTTGAAAATAAGTTCCAAAACAACCACAGTTGCCTTTATTGCCAACAAACGCCATCAGTAAAATTAAATAGATACTAAAAAACAATAAAATTCCTAAAGCAAGTTTATAAGTTTTGCGAAGGTTAAAATTTAAGACCAATAAAATTCCAATCAGAAATTCAGCAGCTATCATTAGTCGGGCAATAAATGGAGCTATTTGCCAATTAATAAAACCTAAATCTACAAAAGTGTATTCAAACGGCTCAATAGGATATAACTTAGTATAACCTGAAAAAATAAAAACCAACCCAATAACAACAGTTGCATTAAAACAATGAATGGAGTATAAAGTAGGGCTGGTTTTATTTTTCATAAATTACATAGATAAAAAAAAAGCGTTTCGCTGAATGCGAAACGCTTTTTTTAGAAATGCTACCGAAATTAGTTGATAGAACAAGTAATTCCTGAACCTGCATAAGCAGAAGCATCTGCTGTACAAGCAGCTGTTGCTTTTTTCTTAGTGTCGTGAATTGTAACAGAAGCAGAAAAACCGCTATTGTCTTTACAAGTACATGTGTAATTTTTTTTGCAAGAAGCAAAAGTAAACGAAGCTGTAACAGCAACTAATAATAATAATTTTTTCATTTGTTTTTTGTTTTTAGATTGTTAATTCGGGTGCAAATATATAAAAAAATTTATCTGGCAAATATTTTATTTTATTTTATTAAAACACGAATAACCCTTAAAATGATAAATTAAGAACATTATTTTTTATTTCATTTCCTTTACGGGAACCGCGCTGTATATGTTTGATCCGCTTACTGCCTGTATGTTTACAGGCAATCCATAGCTTGAATTGATAGAACTCCCATTAATTTCTTTAACATTTATTGGTAAATTCCCATAAAAACTGTTACCTCCAATTTCTTTCAGATTAATTGGCAAGGTTCCATTCACGCTGCTTCCTCCTATACTATGAATATTTACATCCATTTCGCTTTCCATTTTAACATTAATAGAACCATCGGCATTAACAGGAATTGAAGAAAATTTATTAAAGTTGGTTTTATCTGCCTTTGCTTCATTTACCAGTTTTGTGTTTTGAATAACAAGGGTTATAAGAGCAACGGCTATCACCGTTAAAACTGCTTTGGTGTAATAATCCGGTTTCATTATTTTTGTTTTTAGGTTATTTTAAATGTAATTCGAAAGTTATTCTCCGAAATATTCTTTGAGAGTAAATAGTTCTTTTACCCGCACACCTTTTTCAGTATGCTGAACAGTGCAGCATTCGTTTATCGAATCATGTTCAAGAAACAGAATATAGCCTTTGTCTGCCGCCTCGTTCATAAATAATTCTTTTTCTGTAAGTGTCAATAGCGGGCGGGTATCATAACCCATAACATAAGCTAATGGAATATGCCCGACAGAAGGCAGCAAATCCGCCAGATATACTATTGTTTTTCCTTTATAATTAATGTGCGGGAGCATCATAGCATCTGTATGGCCACGCATGTACTTAACAGAAATGGAATTACCGAATTGTTTTGTACTTTCTCCGTCAATAAATTTTAATTGCCCGCTTTCCTGAATTGGAAAAATATTTTCCTTCAGAAAACTTGGTTTCTCTCTCGTGTTTGGTTTGGTTGCCCATTCCCAATGTTCGGTATTGCTCCAGTAGATAGCATTTTTAAAGGTTGTTTCCAGTTTGGTTTTATCATTACTGTATTTAATGCTTCCACCGCAATGATCGAAATGAAGATGAGTTAAAAACATATCGGTAATGTCTTCGGGGCTGAAACCTGCCTGTTTCAATGAATTTTGAAGTGTATCAGTTCCGCTTAAATAATAATGACTGAAAAATTTTGCATCTTGTTTATCTCCCAGCCCATTGTCAATAAGAATTAACCTGTTTTCATCTTCAATAAGCAAACAGCGCATTGCCCAGTTGCACATATTATTCTCGTCAGCCGGGTTCAATTTATTCCAGATGCTTTTCGGAACCACACCAAACATGGCCCCTCCATCTAATTTAAAATTTCCGGTATTTATGGTGTACAGTTTCATATCCGCTATTCCCTTTATTTAATTATCACCATTTCCACGCGCCTGTTTTTCTGCCTTCCTTCCGGAGTTTTATTATCAGCAATAGGCATTGTTTGTCCAAAAAATTCTACTTTAAACCTGTTTTCGTTTATTCCTTTATTGATTAAATATTTTTTAATCGCCTCTGCTCGTTTTTGAGAAAGTTTTAAGTTAGCTGCCGGAATTCCCTGGTTATCGGTGTGCCCGGAAATTTTTAATCTCCATTTCGGCTTCTTCGCCAATAAATTTGCCAGTTCATCTAACGAAGAAAAAGATTCTTTTTTAATCACATCATTGCCGGTTGCAAATTCCAGGTTACTGAATGCTTTCGATACAATTGCTTTTTCCACTGTATCCAGCTTTATTGCTACATCCTGGTTTTTTTCCTGGTTGAGTTTGCTTACATCTGTTTTCAAAACAATAAAATGTAAGTATCCGTCCCGTGTATCTTTAATTGCTTTTTTGGCAATTCCGCCTACCACCACTTTTACATCAAACACAGTATCCACATGGTCGCCTTCTAATTTGAATCTTACTAATTCATCTGCCGGCAAATCGTCAAAGCTATAGCTACCATCTTTGTTTTGTATTACTGATCGTAAACTTGCACCTGCGGTATCCACCAAAATAAGTTTTACTTCCGGGCAACCATTGTTGCTTGCCGGTCCGGGTTTGTCCGGGCATTGGTCTAATTTATCCATTACCCCATCATTGTCTCTATCCGGGCATCCTTTAAATTGAATTAAACCAAACTCTGTAGGACAATCATCTTCTTTGTCAATAATTCCATCTCCATCTGTATCAGGGCAGCCGTTATATTGAGGCAATCCAAATACATCGGGACAGGCATCCTGTTTATCAATAATTTTATCTCCATCGCGGTCCGGGCAACCATTAAACTCCGGCAATCCCGGGTCGTCCGGACAAAGATCATCTTTATCTTCCACATGGTCGTGGTCTCTGTCGGGACAGCCATAAAACTCCCAAACACCTGCCACATCAATACAGCGGTCTCTGTCGTCCGACACATGGTCGCCATCGCGGTCGCGAACTTTTGGATGTAGCAACGAAAATTTCAGCATGGCTTCTATATCGGCTCCATAAATAGCTTTGGTTGTTACAAAAGGGGCAAGGTTAGATGTTCCAATTATCAAAGGTCCGATGCGCACTCCTAAACCTACTTTAAACATTCCCATCTGGTCGTAAGTAAGTGGTACAAACACTCCGAAATGACGATGGTCCCAACGGGGAGTTAAACTTACCAGCGACATTTCGTGAACCTTTGCTTCTTTGTTTTTAAACTGAAATGCCAGTCTGGGAGTTAAGTTTACATAAAAATCTTTCCAGATATTATAATCTATTTGCGCAGCCAGCACTGTAGGCAAATTCATTGTAAAACTTTTATCGGCTTTCGGATTAAAATTAATATACCTCTGGTGCATTACGCTATCTAACTGCGGAACTGTGTTGGCGCTGATGTTATGAATATCCCAGTTGGTAGTGTTTGGCGCAAAAGTTTGACTTACCGAATTTTTAAACGTTACCCTTCCTATATCCAGCACCGAAATACCGATACGCAATTTGTATTTATTCAAATCCTGGCGGGTAAGGTCTTTTTCTCCATTCATTTCATATTTATATTTCATATACTCCGGTCGCCATTCGTACACCACTCCCAAATCTAAACCCAATGTAGGTTGAGAAGACATTTTGTAACTCAAATCGTTTGCACTGCCCACAAAATTGGAAGAATGCCCGTAACCTGCATCGCCATGAGAAATGGTAAGCACTGTATCGTTTGTAAATTTATATTCAAAATCTTTTATATAAAGATAAGTAGCCGAAAAACCTGCAATTAACTTGGCAGTAATTCCTGCTTTTAAAAAATGTTCGCCTTCGGCTTTTAGCACATGTCCGTAAGTAAGCCCATATTCTGCCCAGGTCATGGTTTGAATATTTAATTCTTTGTTTTTTAAATCTGTGTTCCAAAGTGGGGGAGTGTTTAACTGGTTAAACAGTAAATTGGCAAGGTCGGCATCCAGCCCATCCACGTTTACAATGGTACGCACCTTCCATTTCAAAGCTATTGCATCCTTTTTGCCAAGCGTTACCATTAGCGATGGCAGGTAAAGATTATTGTACAAATAAACCGACTTTGGCTTAGGTCCGTTTCCTACATCCAAATGTTTTTGAAACGGAGTTTCTTTAAACGCATAATAATTATCGGGAGTAAAATCCGTCCATTTATATTTATTCGAATTGTAATCCAGGGCTTCGTGTTTCAATCCAATATAATTATTGTACAAACCCAGGCTCATTCCAATTAAATTAAAATCGGTTTTCAAACGGCTGTCCACTACCGATGCTGGCTGCAAATCTGTTCCTACTATACCCGAATAATTACTGTTACTGTATCCCAAAAAATCCTGGGAAGAAGCCGAAAGCCAAAGTAAAACCAAACAACATGCAGAAAGTATTTTTTTCATCTTCAAAAATTTTTCTCAAAAGTAAAAATAATTTTTGTATGGACAACGAGGGGACTGAAAACGATAAAAAAAGCGGAGATTTTTGCCCGCTTTTTTATTGGTAAATAAAACTATTGAATATTTTTTTGCTGTAAGGCGGGACGCCTTGTTAAACCAGACGTAGCGAGGACGCTACGCCCAGCGGGGGCTACGCCCAACTCGGGTATTTTTTTTGTTACACAGTTAAACCAGACGTAGCGAGGACGCTACGCCCAGCGGGGGCTACGCCCAACTCGGGTATTTTTTTGTTACACAGAGGGAAGCAGAGAAGACACAGAGCTACACAGAGAAATAAAAAACTCTCCTCACTTTTTTGCGGGGAGAGTTTTTCTTGTTTATTAAGCCTGCCAGGTTTATGTTTACTGTAAAACTATTTTCCTGTTCATCATATTTTTATTTTCATCTTCTATTCTTACAAAATAAATTCCTTTTGAATAACTGCTCATATCAATGGTTGCGGATTTTTGATTTTTGTTGTTATGTTTTTTAATTGGTAACAAATATTTTATCATAATTAACGTTTTTTATTTCTAAGTAGATGTTTGTTTTTCCGGAAGAAACATATTTATAAATAGATATTTCTGCTTTACTTTCATTACCGGCATCGTCAATAAATTTTATTTTTGTATTGTTTTCCATTAATTCATATTTTCCTTTCTCTGTTACTGACATAGAAGCATTTTGCCCTTGTTTCATAAATTGATATTTCCCATTTTCCTGAAAATGAGCTATAGTTCCTTTGTCATCGCTTTTATGGGATTCGGGTTTGTTTCTGTCTTCAATCATTGTCCATTCTTTAAATAAAGTTAGAATAAAATTGTTATTATCAATTATTGGTATTTGGGTTTCTGAATATTTGATAATCGGGTCTGTTTTTAACTGAATGGCTTTTGCCTTTACAGTTACATGTACCCTTCTTCCCTTTACAGTAATTTCAAAACGAGGGGCAAGAAGCAAATCAGCACCCTTCAGTTGACCTATGGCAGTATAAAGTGCATTCTCTTTTGCCATATCAATAGCTTTGATTCCTTTTCCTTTTGCATGGCCTTCTCCTTCAACATCACCTAGAATGGTATATTGCTCTTTTGACGGAATTATTGTAAGCGAAGCTGTTGTTTGTTGCATAGAGCGATATTCGTGACGGCACCCCTCGAAAACTATTGTAATTATCAAAAGTAATATTGAAATTTTTTTCATTTTGTTTTGGTTTTATTTTTTTCTACTCTATTTTCGGCTTTTCGGGTTTCGCCTTTTATTAAATTTAGTACTTCATTTGTCAAGGGAAGTACTTCCTTTGTCAAGGGAAGTACTTCCTTTGAGATGGGAAGTACTTCCTTTATGATGGGAAGTACTTCGTTTGTTAAGGGAAGTACTTCATTTGTTAAGGGAAGTACTTCCTTTGAGATGGGAAGTACTTCCTTTGAGATGGGAAGTACTTCCTTTGAGATGAGAAGTACTTCCTTTGTTAAGGGAAGTACTTCCTTTGTGAAGGGAAGTACTTCCTTTGTGAAGGGAAGTACTTCCTTTAGGTTTTCGAAAACTAACTTTAGCTAATAATCAATAGGTTATCTATTTGTTTATAGAAAACTTTTTCCAGCTTGTCCAGTCTGAATATTTTCCATTTGTTAAAATTTGGCGGTTTCTTAACCAAAAAAACGTGTTTAAAGGCAGTTCCGGAATCACCGCTTCGCCTTTTCCGGTAGGGTCGAGTTGTTTAGAAGTTACTCCGTTGTCAAAAGAAATTTCTAACTGATGAGGTCCGGTGCCATACATTCTATACAATGCAGAACTGGGTACAGGTCCGGCTAAAATTTCGTCCTGGCGGGGACCATGTGCTGTATGGGTTTTCAATTCCATATCAAAACTTACAGCAATTTGCTGCGCCAATGTTTCAGTTTGTGCAGCATTTACCAACGCCTGGCAAGCAAGGCGGTAACTTTCCACATTGGTAAGCATCGTGTTCACTTTCTCATCGCGGAAAGCAAAGGTAACCGTTGGCGGATTTGTTTTTGTAGCTGCTTCGGCATCCGAAGCGTTTTCGATGTTTACTTTAAAAATTGCAGCCGTTGGCACAGGCGTAGGATAATAGCCGTTTGTGGATATTGCATTTTTTATACTTGTGCATTTTACCACTTGATTAGGCACATCATCGGGCATGTGTACCGCTACTTCGAATTTTGGTGTTGTTGTCATTTTGTTTTTTTTTAGTTAATACTATTTTTTTTTATTTATACTTTTGTTTAATTGAGGTGCAAAATAATGCAATTAATCTGAAACTAACTAATATTTTTTTAATTATTTTATGGAGATAGAAGAAGTTGATTAACCGTTAGATAACGATAATTTCCTTTTTTGCCTTTAAAAATGCACTGTTTACGAGTTTATACCCATAAAAAAATGTTGGACACAAAAAAAAAGCCGGGCATAAACCCGGCTCTTTTTTTATCAGAAAATAAAATTTATTTCACTAAGGTAAACTTTACCTATATAATCGTGTTTTTCTTTATTGGTATCTTTTATATGAATAACATACACATAGGTATCTTCCTGTTGCACCACTTTGTTTTCGTTCAAATCTCCCATCCAGTAATGAAGCAAATCGTCTGTAAAGAAAACCTTTGCTCCCCAGCGGTCGTATATAGTCATTTCAAAAGTAAGCACATTGGTAGCTTTGCAATAAAACTCATCGTTTATTCCATCATGGTTTGGCGAAAAAGCATTTGGAATAAAACAAGTGTATTCCGGGGTAATGTCCACACATATTTGCAAAGAGTCGAAACACATACGCCCGGATGGAAAATTCATCTGCCCGGATGGAAAATCCATTCGCCAGGATGGAAATGTCATTTTTCTGCTAATTTGGTTATTTTATTAGGGTAATTTTAAGTTGCTGTGTATTGAATTTTGAATATAAAATAATAGAGCTTGGGGAATACCTGGGGGAAGTTTTGAAACGAAAATAATAGCGATAGACGTTAGAACTGCGCCCGACCCGCGCGAACAATGTCATTAAGTTAAGCCCGATGCTGTATGGCATCTTATGTTTATAGTACTACATGTGAAAGCGGAAACATGCGACCCCGAATGGGTCGAACAATTTCATTTGAATTTGTTACTATAAACAGGTGACCTTTTCAAGGTCAAAAAATCTTTAACTTAATGACATTGGCGGGAATATGGAGAGGGGATGCAGAAATGTGCTCGCCCAAATTATTGGATTAGTTGGATGGGATTAGTTGGCGAGAGTTAGTCTAAGGCTGATTCCGGCATTGGTGTTGGTGGTGGGGAAGGAGGAGGAGATGACGGGTTTGTTGATGATGTGGTCGTAAAACAGGCGGATGGAAATGGTAGTGTTGATAACGTAATCTGCCGATACTTTGATGGAAATAATGTTGGTTCCGCCTGTTGGTTGGCTCACTCCTTCAACAATTCGCCTTATGGTGGTGATGTTTTTTCTGAAGGATAGGTCTCCTTTGAGGTTGAGGTCGGCTTTGATTCTTTTACCTTTGATGGTGAATGCTGCCGGCATTTGTAAGCCGGGTATGCGGTATCCTGCTCCTGCGATGATTTCACGGCCGGCTATTTCGGTGATGGCTTTGCTGGTGAGTCCGAGGGATATGGTTCGGTCTTTTTTGTATTCGAAGTTGAGGGAGATGCTGTTGTTGAAGATGACTTCGCATTTTATCAACGGGCTCCATTGTTCGGATATGGTGACGGTGTTTATTATTTTTTCGGTAAAGTAATTGGGATTTGGGTCTGTGGAGACGGTATCCCTGTATGGTGTGTGGCCTGCCTCATCGCCATGGAAGAGGAGGTTGGAGTTATATCCTCCCACGCTGTAGGTGGAGCGATAAGCATGGCTAAGGGTGACGGTTTTAAAATATTTTTTAACTTGTTTGAGTTTCGATAGTCCATCGTAAGTAATTCTCCAGTTTGGTTTTGGTACTTTAGGGAACACGGTGGTGGAGGCTTTGCCGGAGATTTTTCCGGAATAGGCTTCGAGGAATGCTGGAATGAGAACTTCCTGGGATACGGGGTTGTATCCTTTGGAGTATCCGTTTATGATGGTGTCGCGGGAGTATGGGTTGTCCTGTCCTAGTTTGAGGGAAACTGCCTGGCGATTGTCGAGGAAGTTGCCAAATACGGCATCACCTTTCATAAAAGAGGTGCGGTAAGAGGAAAAGGACATACTGAAGTTTCCGGACTCGGTAGGAGACTGGTGCACAAATTGGGGGTCGGAAACTCCACCCCATTTAAAAAATTCGCTGTTCGCCCTGGATTGGGTATGTAGGGCAGAAAGTTCTACTTTTAGGTCGGGCATGGGTTCGAGGTTTGCTTTTATGTTAAGGTTTCTACTCCAGGTGGTGGTGTATGGGGTGTTGAGTGACTGTGTATGCACAAGCCAGTCGTCATTGCCATGCGCCTGGTCGTGATGTGAGTTGTCTATTGCCAGTTGGCGTATATCTTTCTGGCTTCCGAATACAAAGCCGGTGGTTGGAGCGTTAAAGTGGGAGTCCATGCCGAGCATTTGGGTGCTTTGGTTATATCCGGAAAGGAGGATTCCGTCTATCATAGCGTACGTTACGGTTACGGTTTTTAAACTCATGAGGAGTCGGGCTGTGATGAGCCCTGCACCGTGTGGTTCGGTGTTTTTCTTTTTGGTGGAGTCGTTTGGATTCACATCCTTGAGTTTGCCACCCGCTTTGGGGTCAACGGATTTTCCGCCTCCGGCTTTGGAGTTTACTTTTTTGAAGTAAGGAATTTTGTTGTAGAGAGTAGTCATGTTGATTTGCCCGTTCCACTGTATGTTCCTGGAGTTTTGAATGGTATTTCCTAATGTATCTACATGGACAGGAAGGAGGTTTCCACGACCATCGTCAAAAAATTTGGTATCGTAAAGCGGGGAATGCTGCCAGGTGTATGTTCCGGTATATTTAACAGAGGCGGAAGTAAAATCGAGATACGGTATCTTATTGATAGGAATGGTGTAGTTCAGGTTAACCTGGTGATTGTATTGAGAAGTTTTTCCGAGGTTTAATAAGTTATTCAAAATAGTATCTTTCTTTTGTTTGGTATCGATATCCCCGGCAGGCTCGAAAATACGAGCCAGGTTATTGGCAGAGAAATCGAATTTGAGGGCTTTGGTGATGTCGTATTTAAGGGTATAGCTGCGGTTGAAATTAAACTGCTTGTTAAAAGTAGGGTTGATGATGATGTCATCTCCGGTGGTGTTGCGGTCTTTGGCGGTGGCAAATGTCCTGATTAAATCGGAAGAAAAGCCAATGTTGGTAGGTTTAAGATAAAAATTAACATCGCGGATTAATGCCAGGTAGTTTGACTGGAGCCAAGGGATTTTAGCCAGGGGCTTTATGTTTTTGGGCTGGGGGGAGAAACTGTAAATGAAGCCACCCCGGTAGTTTTTGACATCGTTGTATTCCACATTCACATTTCGTTTGAATATTTCGGTGTAAGAATAAGAAGCCGAAAAGTTTGAAATATCATATATATGGGCTTTCTTGACGTTTTTGCCCTTGTCTTTTTTGACATTGGTAAAATTCAAACTGTTTCGTTTGGTGTAATCCTGGACGATACTTTTAAGAGAATCCTTGTCGTGCTTATCCATGCCTTTTAACTGGGGAAGAAGAAGTATATCGGGGTCTAACGGGTTGTATTTAGGAGTAATGAATGTTTCGGAACGACCTATATACATGGGAACATGGATGCCGGCATCCTTAGGTAAGAATTTGCCCAATTCGAGACTTGACGAGATATCGTACTGACGCATGGTTTCTTTTTTTCGCTGGTCCACTTTGTTTTCCAAACTACCAAAGCCGGGAGTGTAAGTGCTTCCGGATAAAGACAGGGACCCGAGATCGGCTAACTTGGCAGTGACCCTGGCATTAGCCGCCCAGCCACCTTTCTGGTCGAAGTCTGTTAAACGCAATTCGTTCACCCATACCTGCCCGCATTTGGATAAACCATCATCGCTTAATCCGTCTTCATTATCGGCAGGGCTTCTTTTCTTGGGGTTCTTTATACCTATCATTATGGTTTTAATGGAACTTAGTGTAGGATTACCTTTCACGGTAATTTTTCGGGTTCCGTCTTTTTCGGTGTATTCTGTCGTGAGGGAAATATTGTTCCCAGCATGGAGGAGATTATTCCTGTCTTCTTTTACTTTTAATAATTTATCAAATTCGAGCACCATTTCATTTGCAGAGGGCCAGACTTTGTATTGGTCGGCTTCGTTAGTACCGGTATAAGTTCCGGGAGCAGTAATTTGTAAGGGAACTGAATATTCATAATAATTGTCGGTATAATCTGTTCCTAAACGGACAAACACACTAAGGTCGTTACCATAAAGGGGCATAGCGGTGTTGGTGGAAGCTTCGCCATGAATGTACATTTTCAGGGTATGATAGTTTCTCACATCCAGTTCTGTGTTTTTGTATGCAGCGCGGGCTTTTCCGTCAGCAAGGTTGCAAATGGTAATAGCCAATGCCTGTTCGTTCAGTTGAGTTAAATTAGCCGATGAAGCATTAATTTCGCGATCGATGTTGGGTGGTAATACATAATTAACGGGCTGCTTGCTGCCGTTTTCTTCTATGTTTACCGCACCCACATCAAATAATGTTAAATCATCATCGTTAGGAATATATAAACCGGGAGATAATAAATCGAAGCCATATTTTCTCCATTCATCACGAACAAGTTCTAGGCGGGCAAAACGCAAAAGGATAGGTTTGTCCACATCTTTAAAGAACATACGAATAAAACGGATGGACTGGAAATTTTCGATAGAGCCAACTCTTAATTCAGGAGATTTGATAGGTATTTTGAACTGGTACCAGGTGATAGGTTTGGTGTTCCCGTTTTGCACCGCTTGCCCGGTGGTGTGAAATACATTTGTAATATAGTTGGTACCCACACCGCTTGTAAAATCATTTGGTTTTAAACTGATGTGATATTGGAAATAGCTTTCCACTGTAGAAAGGTTGTTATCGTGATTGATGTCTTCCACGTTTGGCAAAGTGGTGGCTGCTGTAGGGTAGCCACTGGTAACAATGGCAGAGTTGCCTTCCAGCCCGTTAAATTTTTTGTAACGCTCCCTGGTCAATACACCAGCATTATCATAATCCTGCCCTCTGAAATAGTGATAATCATCAGCAGAAGGGTCGGATTGTAGAGTTTGCAATCCAGTTCCTGTAACACCAGCAGCACTAGCCGCAGCAATATAATTACTAAAAAAGGTGTTTTCATTACCATCACTCAAACCATCCAATCCCACATCCTGGTAAGGTCGGTCGCCCGGGTCAGAATTAAAGGCATTGATTAACGGTTGTGTGTTCGGAACAATTCCCCAGGCAGTTGAAATAGTTTGAGCAGGCGTGGAAGGAGCAGGTAAGGCATTTTCAGCACTTTTATAATTATCGTGCAAAATATCTTCCGAAACATTCCCCAGGTTGAAATATAAATTACCGGTACTGTTCCAGTCTGCTACCGGGTTGTCATCGTTGAACGGGTCCATTACCCAGAACTGGATGTATTCTATGTTTGCCGCTTCAAAATCGTTGGATGAAATAGCCCGCATAGCTCCTCCCCATCTTGTTTCCGGGTTATTTAAACTACCATCACTTGCCAATCCCTTAGATACGGTGGTGGGGTGAGTATCATAGTTATACGGTCCTCTTTCCGAAGGATAATATGCCATATCCAAGGTGGCAATATTAACAGGAACTCCATTTGGAGATTGTTTGTTTGGAAACACTTCCGTTTCAGGAACCTGTCGTGTAAAGTTATTAGACATCACATTAGTTGTAATGACCGAAGGAGTGTTTCCATCAGGTCTTAAGAACATGGGGTCTATGACATACCAGGCAAGTTTAGCCCTGTTGTATCCTGACGTTAAAGACGTATCTAAAACGGCAGTTTCTTTAAAGAGTTGAGGCTGCCCCTGGGGCGTACTTGCCAGGTTCCATGCTCCCTGCGAACGTAAATCTATGGTAGAAGTGCTGCCTTCGAAATCATCAATGTAGGCATTTCCATTTTTACCTATTACTTTGTTATGCCCCGGGATTAAATACGCATATTCGGCAGAAGCGGTGATAGTACTCATTTCTTTGGTGGCAAGGAAGGGAAGCTTATCAATTAACCGGGTCAGCCAGGGGGCATCGGTACGATAATTTCCATCCAATCCCCAAATAGTGTTATTAATTGGCTCGTCCCCTATGTTTACTTTTTTAGTCAGTGGGCGTTCTTTCAAATTCATAATAGTACCGCCAATGCTGAAATCTTTATTGATTTTGAAATCGAGGTGAGTACCCATCAATGTTTTTTGCTGAATGGCAAACAGGGCATTACTTTCCAGGGATACTTTAATGGGAGCGCCAGAATTTAAAATACCTTCATTGATAACTTTCACTCTACCCAAGGTATAATCCACGGTATAATCTACGTTCTCGGTAAGTTTTACTCCACCGGCAGTAACTGTTACCGAACCCTGGGGAACATTGGGCGCACCCAACGAAATTTCGGAACCTCCCATAGACTTATAAGAACCTTTTAATTTAAAACGATTCAGATTGGGTAATTGCTGTGCCTGGACCCGGGTGGAATCGTACAACTGGTGGAATACATATTTGCCTGACTCAAAAGGGTCGCAACCGGAAGTAAATTTGGATTGCAAATAATCACCGAAGGGTTCTACTACCGGCAAAATAATTCTCCCGGTGGTGGCGTTGATGGTTACTCCATCTATAAAATCATACTGCCCGTCAGGGGTCTGGTCGTTTTGCGAATTTAATTTATCAAAACTCAATACTTGGAGCAATGGTTTTCCAACTATTTTTGCCTGGCAAGAAGAAACAGGCAAATAGTTAATGTCGGTACCGGTTTTAGAGTTGTTATAAAACACATCCAATTTAAAATCTGCCGGGTTGATTTGGTAAGACCCGATAGAATAAACGTTTTTCATCATCAAGTCCCATAAAGGAGCACGCGTGTTGGTGGCAGAACTTTTAAGTAATTTTACAAATAATGCTTTGGGAGCTACTTCGTCTTCCGAAAAATCTCCTACTGTATAAACATTCCCGTTATAGGTATATCGATAGGCAACACATAATACCTGGTCAGGATTTAACTGCTGGTTCAGGGAAATAAATCCTAATTTAGGATTAAAGGTATATTCCGTGGGCTGTAGTTTTTTGGCATTCAATATTTCAAATTGTGCGGTTTGCTGCAACTTACCATGAAATTTATTATTGATGCCTGACACGGTATAATTAATTACCCTTAGCGTAGTGTCCTTTAAACCATTTGCCGGATAATAACCATGATGGGTGATGTCTTCATATAAACTATTAGCAAAATTATCGGGCAAATAGGGTGATGCTTCGTGAGGAACAATAGTACCCGTTGCGCTGGAGCCAGTACCTGACAAATTGGAAGGGATATGCCCCGGGCTACCTTCTCCCAACTCCTCAAAACCAACCACACTGCGAATATCCTGTACCACATTATTGGTGTTGGATACCCATACTTCTATTTTACTGATATTAATCTGTGAATTAATAAAAGGCAATCCTGCCAATGCTGAATTATAATTATCACGGAAATACTGGGCAAGGAAAAAGTGCTTGTTGGCTTCATAATTATCTCCTGCTATTTCGTATTTGGTAACCTGCGCGCCTCCGGCAGACTCCACTTCGCTCTTTTTTCCTTTTTGCTGGGATAAAATACTGGTAACCGTGAGTCGTCCGAACTGCAATTGTGTTTTGATACCAAACAATGTCTGACTTCCGGTAATCAACGAACCGGACAACGGCATACTTACATTTCCTGCTTCTATCTTTTTAATAATTTCATCTTCGTAACCGGTATATTCCAGTTTCATCTGGTTTTCGTAATCGAAAGTGGATTCGGTATTATAACTTGCCGTTAGTTTCAGCTTGTCCCCTATTTTCCCGATAACGTTTAATTGTATTTTTTCATTAAAATCAAACGTATGTATTTTTCTTTGTTTTACGGGCAATGCCGGGTTTTCCGTTTTGGTGGCATTGTATGCAAATATTAATTCGGCAGAACCATTAGGACGAATATCCACGGTGTTGCCCCCGAAAATACGGTCGAATATTTCGCCTCCTACATGCAGTTTGGGGATGGTTGCATTTTTTGCCGCATTTTTAGAATCGGCATGTGCGCGGGCTTCCCAGTAACTTTTTACCTGTTTTTTAAACATGTAATCCTGGTACTCTTCGCTCTCCATGTATGTTGGCGGACGATAATCTATGCCGCCCATGGTTTGATTCATAATGTAGTTTCCCGAAGTGGGGTCGTAATCCACATTGGTATGAATGTTAGAAGGATTGTTCAGCATCAGCCCTCCCCCGTTTGGATAAGTAAGAGGATCGCCCGTAGACTGGTCGTTAAAATTATAGTGAAGCGTAACGGGGGTGATGGGAGTATCTACCGCCACATAAGGGTCGTAATCGTCCAAATCTTTAGCATGATTGTAAGGACTTACCTTTGCATCGGAACTAACAATAATGGACAATAATCCGATGGATACTAATCCTACAAAAATATATTTGGCAACCGATTTAGTCAAAACTTAAAATGCTTTTGTTTTCTTTAATCCGTATTAATTAATATTCTTTCTTTCTATTCTTCTCTCCTTCACTTTGGTATTTACCTTCTTCACTTCACTATTTGGCTCCTTCACTTCCCTATTTGCCTCCTTCACTTCGCTATTTGCCACCTTCATTTCACTATTTGCCTACTTCAATTTGGTTTTGCCTCCTTCACTTTGGTTTTTGCCTTCTTCACATCACTATTTTCCTTCCATTATTCCCTTTTTACCTTCCATTATTTTTGCCTCCCATTTTTGTCTTTTTACGCGTATGCAAACTCATCTTTTTTACCTTTTTCAGTAGTATATTAACGCAAAAAGAACTAAAATATTGTGTCTTGCCTAAAATATTTTGAATTTATTGATGTTTTTACCAACAAATCAAATTACAAACTCTTCAAAGCCGATTTAATCATTTGTTCCACCGTTTGTCCGGTTTCTTCCGTTTTTAATACTTTATCCAGCACTTTTTCGGCTGCTAATTTATTAAATCCTAACATAACCAAAGCAGATAATGCTTCTTCTTTTATTTTATTGTGCGTACCGACAAAAAATTCGGACGAAAGTTCGTCTTTTCCCATTTTTCCTTTCAAATCAATAATAATTCGCTGTGCTGTTTTTTCGCCAATTCCCTTAACACTTTTCAGCAATGTCACATTGCCCGTAACTATTGCACTTTGTATTTCGGCTGCGCTTAATGAAGACAGCATCAGCAATGCGCTGGTGCCGCCCACCCCCGAAACAGAGACCAACTGGCGAAACAAATCGCGCTCGGCAATGTCGGCAAACCCATAAAATTTGGGCATATCATCGCGTATGTAAAGTTGTTCGGTAAATAATTTGCACTGCTCTCTATCCCCCAATTTGGTGAACGTGTTTAGCGAAATTTGCATTTGATATCCCACACCTCCTGCATCAATTACAGCATAAGTAGGGTTTTTTTCCACTAATTTTCCTTGTATAAAATAAATCATATCAATCTTAAATTCTAAAACCTAAATTCTAATTTCTAAATCCTAAATTCCAAATTCTAAACGCTGCGAACTCATTAGAATTTAGAAATTAGAACTTGTTATTTTCTCGACTGTGCATCTATCACCGCAATAGTAATCATGTTCACAATTTCGCGAACGGAACTACCCAGTTGCACAATATGTACAGGCTTTTTCATCCCTATTAAAACCGGTCCGATAGCTTCTGCCTCGCCCATTTCCTGTATTAATTTATAGGCAATATTTCCCGATGCAAGATTTGGGAAAATAAGTGTATTTACTTTTTTATCCACCAAATCAGAAAACGGAAATTGTTCTTTTAATAAATCATTGTTCAATGCAAAGTTTGCCTGCATCTCACCATCCACTATCATTCCCGGATAATTTTTATGTAATATTTCTGTTGCTTCTCTCATTTTTTCAGGTATTTCGCCTTCGGCAGAGCCAAAATTGGAATACGACAATAAAGCAATCTTAGGAATAATGTTAAATTGTTTCACAGTAGTGGCAGTAAGTACTGCAATATCCACTATTTCCTGTGCGGTAGGGTTCACGTTCATGGTACAGTCGGCAAAGAAATAAGGACCATGTTTGGTATTGATAATATACATTCCCGCCACACTTTTTGCGCCTTGCTGCGCCCCGATAATTTGCAATGCGGGTTTAATAGGGTCCGAATATTTTCGGGTAAGCCCAGAAATCATTGCATCTGCCGCACCTGTTTCCACCATCATGGCTCCAAAATGATTTCTCTCCCGCATAATTTTTCGGGCTTCGAACAAGGTAAATCCCCGGCGTTTTCTTTTCTGAAAAAATATATCCGCGAAAGAATTTCTCCTGTCTTCTTCAGAAAGACTGCGCGGATCAATGATAGGAATGTCGCCTAATTCCAGGTTATTATCTGCAATCAGCCTTTTTATTTTTATTTCATCGCCCAACAGTATTGGTTTGGCAATGCCTTCATCAAATACCTGTTGTGCCGCTTTTAGAATTTTGTAATGGTCTGCTTCCGCAAACACCACTCGTTTCGGGTTCTGTTTTGCTTTGTTGGTAATGTTGCGGATAAGTTTATTATCCAGTCCCAACCTATTAATTAATTCCTGTACATAACCATCCCAGTTGATAATCGCTTTTTGCGCCACCCCCGATTCCATTGCTGCTTTAGCCACAGCAGGAGCAACCGTGTAAATCAAACGCGGGTCAATTGGTTTTGGAATTATGTATTCGGCACCAAAGGTCATGTTCTTTAAATTATAAGCCAGGTTTACCGTTTCAGGCACGGGCTCTTTTGCAAGATTAGCAATGGCATACACAGCTGCCAGTTTCATGGCTTCGTTTATTTGCGTAGCGCGAACATCGAGCGCACCACGAAAAATGAAAGGAAAGCCAAGCACGTTATTCACCTGGTTAGGATGGTCGCTTCTTCCCGTTGCCATGATAATATCTTTACGCGAAGCCATTGCCAAATCGTATGCTATTTCCGGGTCAGGATTGGCAAGTGCAAATACAATGGGGCGTTTCGCCATGGACTGTATCATTTTTTCGTTCACAATATTTCCTTTTGATAAACCGACAAACACATCAGCATCTTTCATAGCTTCTTCCAGTGTTTTCACATTTTTGGTGGTGGTGGAGAAAAACTTTTTTTGTTCGTCCGTAATATCATCACGATAAATAGTCAGCACTCCTTTGCTGTCGAGCATCAAAATATTTTCTTTTTTTGCGCCTACGGCAATGTAAAGTTTAGCGCAGGAAATGGCAGAAGCACCTGCACCGTTCACTACTATTTTTACTTTATCAATTTTTTTTCTTGCTACTTCACAGGCATTTAGCAATGCCGCAGAGGAGATGATAGCAGTTCCGTGCTGGTCATCGTGCATCAGCGGAATGTTTAATTCTTCTTTTAATCTTCGTTCAATTTCAAAACACTCCGGTGCTTTGATGTCTTCAAGATTAATTCCCCCGAAGGTGGGAGCTATTGCTTTCACCGTGTTTACAAATAAATCAATATCTGTTGCGTCCACTTCAATATCGAACACATCAATGTCGGCAAAAATTTTAAATAGTAATCCTTTTCCTTCCATCACAGGCTTGGAAGCCAATGCACCAATATTTCCCAACCCGAGTACAGCCGTTCCGTTTGAAATTACTGCAACGAGGTTTCCTTTGGCAGTGTATTTATAAACGTCTTCCGGATTCTTTTCAATTTCCAAACAAGGCTCTGCAACCCCCGGAGAGTAAGCCAGCGAGAGGTCGCGTTGAGTACTGTGAGGCTTGGTAGGTATCACCTCTATCTTCCCCGGTCGCCCTTGCGAATGATAATCTAAAGCATCCTGTTTTCTTAATTTTGCCATTACCTTAAAAATTTAGAGTTGCGAATATAACAATTAATCAATTATCACAAGTTGTTTAATATATTTTGATGTTTAAGAAAGTGTTGTTCAAAATATAATTTCTATTTTAGCGAAAATCTATTTAAAATTATTTTTCTATCACCTATACAAAACAGGAAAGCTTATAGAAATGAATATTAATAAAACCTATGATTCTATTTGCCCATGTTTTTATAGGTTAAAATAATTAAGGAATGAAATTTTAAAGGAAGCTATAAAAGCAAATGACAAAACAGTCAAAACAAAAAGTAGTAGTATTTACAGGTGCAGGCATAAGTGCGGAAAGCGGACTAAAAACATTTCGCGACAGTGACGGATTGTGGGAAGAATATAAAATTGAAGATGTGGCAACTCCTGCTGCTTGGGCAAATGACAGTGAATTGGTTCTGGAATTTTATAACAAGAGGAGAAAACAAGCAATGGAAGCAAAGCCCAATGCGGCTCATAAAGCCTTGAAAGAATTAGAAAAAAAATATGATGTTTACATCATCACCCAAAACATTGATGATTTGCATGAAAGGGCGGGTTCAAAAAAAGTGCTTCACCTGCACGGAGAAATAAATAAAAGCAGGAGCACGGTTGACGAAACGCTTGTATATGCAATAAAAGGAGAAGGAATAAGATTGGGAGATAAATGCACCCGGGGGTCGCAGCTCCGTCCGCACATTGTGTGGTTTGGCGAACAGGTGCCTATGATGGATACCGCTTACGAAATAGCTGCCATGGCTGATATTTTTATTGTAGTAGGTACTTCCATGGTGGTGTATCCTGCGGCAGGAATAATAGATTATGTTTCGAATACTATTACAAAATACCTGGTTGACCCGAATGATATAAAAGTAACCGGAGTTAGAAATTTAACTTTTATAAAAGAAAAAGCAAGCATTGGTTTGCCGAAATTAGTGAAAGAATTATTGAAGTAAAAAAAGAGAAACAATGAATTTGTTATGGCATATGTTGAACGGAACTTTCGAAAGAACAGTCGAAGATATCGTACAACAGGAAAGAGCAAAAACAAGAATAAAATTAACGATTATTCCAAAAGAAGTGGTGGAAGAAACCAGTGAATCTCCCGAATTCTTTCATTCGGAAATACAATGGTTGTATGAATATCATTACACTATCCCTAACGAATACCTTGATAAAATAAAAGCACTGCCACGGGAAACACTGTTAAGGGATTTGAACAAAGTGGTGTACGATGCTATAGCACGATATTCTCTTTTTTCTGATAAAGATAGTGAGAGTGAAAAAATCTGGTTTCTGATACACGCTTTTTATTTACTTCGCGATTTAAAAGCAACTGAATCATTGGAAGTAATTTTAGATTTTCTTAGCCAGGAAGACGAATTAATTGAATTCTGGATGGGACAAATTCGTTATAAAAGCTGGACAGTTATTGCCATGTGTGGCTTCAATAATCTTGAACGCTTAAAATCTTTTATGAAGGAGCCTGGTCGTAGCTGTCTTTCACGAATTGAAATTGGAGAAGCCATCCAGCAACTTTATTTCCTTTCTTTAATTGAAAGAGAAGTTGCTTTGGAATGGTTCAGAGAAGTATTTAGTTATTATATAACAAATAATACTGTTGAGAATTTAACAGATACAGACGGGAATAGCTTTTTGGTTCGCAGTTGTATGGCTATGCGGGCAAAAGAGTTGTGGAAAGAAATTAAAACACTTTTCTCCAAAGACCTTGTTGACTCATATATTACAGGCAACATTGATAAAATTATTGAAAAGCTGTATGCATCGGTGAACGAAGATAGTAAAGAAGAAATAAAATCTATTGCCGATGATTATGCGCTGTTGATTATTGATGCTGATGGAAAAGAAGATGCAGACAATGATGACTCTGATGAATTAGATTGGGATAAATACTATCCTGCCGAGCCTTTTATTCGCACGGATGCAAAAGTAGGTCGCAACGACCAATGTACCTGCGGCAGTGGGAAAAAGTATAAAAAATGTTGCGGGAAATAAATGGGATGGTTACAACCACCCTTTTTCAAAAATATCTTTGGTGTGATAGGTTATAATAATGTTTGCTCCCGCACGGGCAAAAGCAAACATATTTTCCATTACAATTTTTTGTTCATCTATCCACCCGTTTGCTGAAGCGGCTTTTACCATCGAGTATTCTCCCGACACATTGTAACAAGCAATTGGTAAAAGTGTTTGCTGGCGCAAATTAAATATCACATCCATATATGCCAGTGCAGGTTTAACCATTAATATATCTGCACCTTCCGCTTCATCCAGCAAACCTTCCGTCATCGATTCATTTCCATTTCTGAAATCCATTTGATATGATTTCCTGTCTCCTTTTTGCGGAGCAGAATCAGCGGCTTCGCGAAAGGGACCGTAATAAGCAGAAGCATATTTAATGGAATAAGACATTATTGTTGTATTCTCAAAGCCGTTTTTGTCAAGCAGGTTTCTTATGGCGTGTATTCGCCCGTCCATCATATCACTGGGTGCAACCATATCTGCACCTGCCTGTGCGTGGGCTAATGCCATCTTTGCTAACACTTCAACAGACGAATCGTTATGCACATACTCATCGTGCAATATTCCGCAATGCCCATGGGTCGTATAAGCACACACGCATACATCGGTGATTACATAAATGTTTTCACCAAACTTTTCTTTCAGTGATTTCACTGCTTTAACAACAATAGAATCGGCACTGAATGATGAACTTGCATCTTCCGTTTTATTTTCTCCGACACCAAATAATAAAATTTTATTGATGCCAATTTTTAATCCTTTCTCCACATCTTTCAAAAGTTCATCTACTGAATAATGATTGATGCCGGGCATAGCATCTATTGGGTGAATCACATTTTTTCCATCCACCACAAAATAGGGATAAATAAACATGTCCTTCGAAAGCCTTGTTTCTGCAACCATTTCCCGAATGATTGAATTTTTTCTTAATCTTCTTGGTCGTTGTATCATTTATTTTCCATTCCGAATACCGCTTCTGCTAATCCCACTTCATCAAACGAAACAGGCAATATGCACTTTACTATTCCTTTTTCTGTCAATGCTTTTTCTGTTGATTTTCCTATGGCTATTACTTTTTGATTGGCAGAAATTTTTCCTTTTTTAAAATAAGAATCTACATTGGATGGGCTTGTAAAAACTACTATTTCTACTTCCGGAAGAACCAGGTTTTCTTTTTTCACTGTTTCGTAAACTACTAAATCGAAAAGTTTGGTAGTGTCTGCAAACTGCTGTTGAATGGTTCTTAACCCTCCTTTTGCTTGCGGAAACAAAACGGTTTCTTCGCCCACTGCTTTCACAAATTTTTTCCCCACTACTTTTGTATCATTGATGGAACCAACAAATGCTGCGTTCCTGTTATGTTTCTTTAATTCCTGTTCGGTAGATTTACCTATTACTCCAAATTTTGTTTTGGCTTTTATTTCCGGGTTTTGCGAAAAGAATTTTTCAATTGCACTGGTGCTTGCAAAAAATATCCAATCAGTTTGCGGAATAGTATTTATTGCAACAACTTTTGTTTCAATAAATGAAATGCCCTGAACGCTATATCCATTGCCTTCCAGCACATTTTTAAAAAAAGAATCTTCTTTTAAATCTCTTGTAATTAAAACAGAAGTTGGTTTTATTGCATTTAACTTATTCACTATCTTCTCTGCAAACCCTTCGTCAGTAAACGATTCGAAGTACAACCGTTTTGGCATTGTGTTCCAGGCATCGGCTTTGGAAGTCCAGACTTTAAATTTATTTTCTTCTTTAATGCAATAAACCCCCAGCGGCAAATGACAACCGCCATCGAATAAATTTAATACTTTGCGCTCTATGCCCACAATATCCTGAACCTTTTCAAAATTTAATTTGTTAATGTATTCAAACAGTTCGTGGTCGTCTTCTCGTATCTGCATTGCCAGCACACCTTGTGCAGGTGCAGGAATAAATTCTTTCGGGTCAATACGAATTACTTTAAATTCGCTCAAATCAATATGCAAACGTTCTACCCCGGCAATGGCTATCATTATGGCATCATACTTTTTGTCGCGCAGTTTTTGAATACGTGTAGGTACATTTCCACGCAAATCGTGTAAGGTAATATCTGTGCGGAAAGCAAGCAGTTGCGATTTTCTTCTTGCCGAAGATGTTCCAACAACAGCATTTTTTTTGAACGAATATTTTAAAGTATTATCCACCGATTCTTTCCGGATAACAATTAATTCTGCGGCATCTTCGCGTTCCGAAACGGCTGCTATCTTTAACCCTTCGGGTGATGTGGTAGGTAAGTCTTTGTGAGAATGAACGGCTACATCTATTTCTTTGTTCAGCAAAGCTTCTTCAATTTCTTTTGTAAAAAAACCTTTGCCTTCCAGCTTATCAAAACTCAATTCCTGCGCTGCATCGCCTTGCGTGGTTATTATTTTTATTTCTGCGGTAAGTCCGAGTTTAACTAATTTGCGAAGTATATAATTTGCCTGCCACAATGCTAAATCACTTCCGCGACTTCCTATTATTATTTTTCTTTCCATTTGCTTTTAGAATAGAACGCTGATTATTATGATTGTTATGATTTGCGCTGATTAATAAAATCATGTTTTATCAGAAAAATCATGATAATCTGCGTTCTATTTTTGTTCGGTTAGTATTTCTTTCGCCATTTTCATTGGCACACTGATGTATTTTTTTTCCATATACAGCAGCATTTTATCCAGCACTTCTTTCGATTCATTATCCATCATAGCAAGTTCTTTTGCAAAAACTTCGTTGGCGGTTGCTCTTATTTGTTTCACCTTTATGGGCACTTCGCTCATTGCCAGTTCTATTTTTCGTGTCTTTAAAAGTTGTTTAAATTCTTCTGTATTTTTTTTGATAATGATGTTACATGCCTCCAGTTCCTGCTCTCTTGCTTGTAAATTCTCTTTTGCTATTTCCTGCAAATTAGTTATTGCAATTAATTTTACATCATAATTATTCAAAATTTCTGCATCCAAATCGTTTGGTATTGCCAAATCTATTACCACCTTTTTTGTTTTGTCTTCTCCCACCAAACTTTTATACACTTCAGTAGTAATCACACTTTCGGAGGCACCTGTGCAGGTTACAATAATATCAAATCCTTGTTTAAAGTTTTTTATTTCAGAAAGAGGAAATGCTTTTCCGTTCAGTTCGTTCGCCAGTTTTTCGGCATTGGCAAGGGTTCTGTTGAATACCGTAAAATTGGTAAACTGATGTTTTTTCAAATACTTTGCCATGGTAGTATTGGTAACTCCCGAACCGATAATAATAAAGCGCGCATCTTGTTTTACATTCAGTGCTTTTAGTTTTCGATATGCCAGCGACACTACAGATACTGGGTTTCGGGCTATGTTGGTATGTGTGTAAACATCTTTGGCAGTTTCAATTGTTTTTTTAATTGCCAGCCTGATTACATCTCCGGTTATGCCTGTTGCATTACATTTTTCGTACGCATTGCGAACCTGTGTAATAATTTCTCTTTCGCCTACTACCAGCGAATCTATTGACGAAGCCACTTCAAACAAATGTTTCAAGGCTTGTTCGCTTTCAAACACCTGTGCATTTTCCATTGCCCAGGCAATGTCGTTTGCTTTCCAGTTTTTATCGAAAGCAATAAAGAAGTTCATTAAAAATTCTTTGTCCACCACGTGTGAAGTAACCACCATAAACTCCACACGGTTGCAGGTGGAAAGGTAATACAGCTCTTCCAAACTAAGAGTGGATTTAATATGTTGTAACCGTAAGCCTGCTGCATCGTCTTCTATATGCAGCTTTCCGATGGTATTGAGCCCGGTGGTTTTATGTGTAAATGCTATTATTTTTATCCGTTGCACAGTCTTTTTTTATAGAGTACAAACTTGATTATTATTTGTTAATTAATTGTCATAGTAGTGTCAATAGGTGGGAGGAGCGGGATTAGTTTATCAACAGGAAGGGAATAAAAGTAAATACAGGAGTGCAACTATTTTTTTATTTTACTTCTTTCATCATTCGTTTTGTTTTTTATGCAAAAGGGGCTTGCCGGGACAAACCTGGCGCTAATTACTATACTATATTGAATAGCTTACGTCATTGCGAGCTTTTCGCGAAGCAATCTTTTCGTTTGTTGAGTTTGCTTCGCGAAAAGCTCGCAATGACGTGTACTTCTTAACTATAATATAATGCTTAATATTTCGTTCTTTTGAGTTCTATTCTTATTCCTGTGGAATAAAAAATAATAGAAGTTGATACTCTTTTTTTTACCACATAGTAACATAGACACATAGAACAGAAGGATAACTAAAAATAAAACTATGTGAAAAACTATGTTACTATGTGTCTATGTGATAAAAATATTTATTAGTCCAAAGGAGTTAGAATAGAAACATCTTTTGAAAACCGCGCAGTAAGAGCGAACTACAGGAAGCGCAGCGTGAGGGATTGGAGCGAAAATCCTTTTTTGTTGCGGGGCAATGGCGGGGCAACAAAAAAGATTGTAGCGTAAAGCCCGACCCCTGATTCTTCATCAGGGGGCACGCCCAAATTATTTTAGTATCCGGTTTTATTTTTTAAATCTTTTCTTTCGATTTATTAGTTAAAAAAAGCCTTGCATTTCTGCAAAGCTTCTTTATTTTTAATCGCGATATTTTATTTTTTACTACTCTTTTACAGTGCCACCATATTTATCACTACCGTGTAAATGGTAACGCCAGTAAGGAAAGTAACCACATGTGTGTTTTGCATAAAACCAGGTTTGTTGGTTATTAAAGTAGCCCGGTCGGCAGCGGTAGTTTTAATTTGAATGATACCCAATGCATCCGAAAGATGAGTAGAATCGCCTTCTTTAAAGAAAGTAGAGGCTGCGTCAATGGGAATGGCGGTGCCATCTTTTACCACAGTAATATTAATAGTTATGACCGTGTCGGACACATATACAACACCCCAGGGGCGGCATTTGTCGCGCTTTGTAGCGGCAGGCAGCTCGTTATAAAATGTTTCTGCCTCGTCCCACATTTTTAAAATTACAGCATCAGCTTCTGTTTTGAGGTTGGTACGCACCAGCAGTGCGGCTTTCCAGGCGGCTGTTTTCACGTCCTGGTCGTTATTTGCATTTGAAAAAGCAGTTAGTGCTGTTCCCACTTCGGCAGCCGTAGGATTAGCCATGGCAGCGCCTCCGGCAGCCACGCGGGCTGCGTCTCCGTCCACAATGCGGTTTCCCCACAAAATTATTTCCTCCTCTGTAACTATTGGTGGCAGGGCATCGCTGTTTTTGTCGAGATAATAAAACGCGCGATCGCCTTTGGGATACACCGCGCGCTCGACACCAAAATTGAACACCATAATAAAATGACGGGAAAACAAGGCTGCGGTTGCCTTTGTGCTTTCCACTAATATGGTAGCATTAAATTTTTCGCGCTCTGTTGACTGCACATTGTCGTTTGCCGATTTCCAGTTGGTGTAAAGTGCCAGTTCCCTTGTTTTGGTGGGGGGAGTAAATGGAACTTCGGCAGGAATCACCACTCCTAATTCGGTTTTTGCGGTGTTGACGGCAATGGTTCGCTCATCATCTGTTCTTGGTAATCTTCTTTTTATACTCATTGTTTTTGGTTTTTATATTAGTTATTTTATGAATTTGTTTTAATGTCTAATTTAGTTGGTTTTTTACTTAAAATGCTGATACTCTTTGGTGCGATTTCATGTTTTGAAAAGCAAACACGAATGCGCACAACGAACAACCTATGTTTTTTTTATAAAAGGTTACTTGTACTTTGTGCCAAAACAGGTTTTAAAAAATTTTTGCCACTTGTTCGGTGTAGCAACATAAGTTTTGAAATTTTTTTGCCACTTGTACTTTGTGCGTACTTATGTTTTGAAAAATTTTTGCTACTTGTTCGATGTAACAACCTATGTTTTGAAAAATTTTTGCCACCTGTTCGATGTAACACATCTTGTTTTATAAAACTTTTGCCACTTGTTCGGTTGCTCCTTTTTTATTTTATAAATAAAACAAAAATGGTTTTTGCGGGCAATTGGTTTTTATTTTTTCAAAGAACTGTTGAAACAAAAAACAATTGTTAGTTTTTTTTTCATTGCAAATATGTGCGAAAAACATAATCAAAAATACCACCGCTGGCAGAGGTTATTTTGATTAATAAATATGCTGTTATTTATTAAAATATTTCAATAATGAATTTCAGACAAAATACGAAACAAATAAAAGCCGATGCGGTTATACGGAAATATATGAACCTGCTTCGAAAGTCTTGCAAGCAAATAGATATTGACGCTTTTTTGGAAAGTAATCCTTCTGTTTTAAATCAAATTTTAAATTCGAAAGATGCGCATTATCTATTAGATATTTCCACGATGAGTTATGTTTTTCTGAATGATAAATTTGCATTTATTACCGGCTATGATAATACTATATTAATTAAAGATAAATGGCGATACCCGGAAAAGCTGGTGTTGGAGGAGGATAAGCTGGCGGTATGTGTGGTGTTGAAAGAATATTATAGTCAACTAAAAAGTTTGAAACCAGGAAAAAGGAAAACAATAATTGGAGAAATTTCGTATCGGTTGGAAAATAAAAATGGAGAGATTCATAAAATTTTGCAGGAGTTTGTAACCATTGCCCTGGACCGGGAAGGACTGCCATCACTGGAAATGGGAACATTGAAAGTTATTACTCATCATAAAAAAGACAATGCAGTAACCGGGACTATTAATGATGACGGTAGTGTGAAACCTATTGAACCTATAAAATTATTACCGGCATTAAAACCTTATACCGTGAATCAAGCTACAGTGGCTGCTCTTGTGCAGGAAGGAATGGAGAATACAGATATTGAACAGAAAACAGGGTTTAAGGTGAGTGATATTGAAACCATCAGAAAAGGCATTATACAAAAGGAAGGCGCTAACAATATGATAAATGCTATTTTTAAAAAAAATAATCGGGGAGCTTAATGAAATAATAAAATATATTTTTGCATTAAAACAGGTTTTATAAAAAAATTTGTTTTTGTTTTTGTTTTGTTTGGTTTAAATAAAAAACAAAGTGAAAAAGAAAAATTAATAAAACAAGAAGCAATAATAAAAAATAAAATTATATAAGATTATATTTCAAGTGCAGGTTATTCAACCTTACCAAATCTTCACTCTCACACTATCTTCCCTGTACATCTTATCTCCTTTGGTAATATTAAAAGCAGAATAAAATTCATCAATGTTGGATAGCGGTCCGATAACGCGGAAAGCAGGAGGTGCATGTTCGTTGCTCATTACCTGCTTGGCAAGCGAAGCAT
>JANYDQ010000113.1 GCA_025363555.1 Bacteroidota bacterium
GTCGGGGCTTCGCCCCGACCTCCCCCGCGCCTCTCCAACTGGAAACACCTGTCATTCCGAACGAAGTGAGGAATCTCAAAAAATTAGTCGGTTAGTAGTGATAAATTATAAACTACTTTTTTAATTTTTGTTTTATTAACAGGAAAACAACCGCACCCCTTCATCCCCCTCCACAGGGGAGGGGGCGATAGGTAAGAAACGTAGCTCGTAAGGGTAATATACCGGATGGGGTGATTGTGAAAATGTTTTATGAAGCAGTTTTTCTGTCATAAGCCTTCGCTGCTATCCCGCTCAAATGTCCCCCGGACATTTGCCGCTTTCCAGCTTTTTAAATGTACATCAAAACCAACGTAAATGTTTTGATTGGTAAAGTTTGCTGTTTCTCTTTTTGATACTGTTTGTGTTTGCATTTTTCCAAGTTTAAATTATTTGTAATTATACAAATAACTTTCCCAAGGATTAATTTTTTACAAACATACGGCCTATGTTATCAGCAGTAATTCTTTCTTCTGCTTTGTTGTCGCGTGTTTCAAGGTTATTCGTTTCTATGTTATCAGCAGTAATTATTTTTTCCAAATGTTGTCAGGTTTAGATTTTAATATTTCAAGTCCTCTATTTAGAAAATCATTGTCTTTAGTAAGTTTATAAAATGATGTCTTTTTAAGGTGTCTTATAAATATAGACTGCCAAATGTTCTTTAAAAAATTTGTTCTCGTTGAAACAATAAATTTTATTATTTCTGCAAATAAGATAAACCCACCTATGCAGTAAACATTTAGGGAAGTATATACTTTTAAAAAAATTGCAATAAGTGGGATAATTATTAATATCAGTGCAATGTCTATGAACTTTGTCCAATTATTTGATTTCTCAAGTGCTGTATTTAATTCAATTTCGGATTGTTGTTGAATTTGAGAATAATTTTCTTTTACCGCATTTAGTTCATAGTTTTTCTTGTCAAAATAAGTTTGAGTAAATTCTCTGAAATTAAGTAATACTCAAATTTGTTTGAAAACGTTTGTGGTATTAGGGTTTTTATTTTGTTAGGCGTAAATGTATATATGTTTTCATATATTGACAAATAAAGGATTTCAACTATTTTGTCCTTTTTGTTTTGTGGCAACTTTCTTAATTCCAAGAACTTTTCAATATGTGGTTCAATTGAAAATTCGGAAATGTTTTTATCTATTTCAATAAACTTTTCATTTGAAAGTTTTACTAAAGGTGCATTTTCAGTATTAGTAAGTTCAAAGGAATTTGATTTTAATAACAAATTGTCAAATATGTCCTTTTCAAGACTTGTGCTAAACTTATCATTTGTTTTAGCAAACATTCGTAAAGTATTTCAAAGATAATTGAAAGGACTGTCCTTTTCAAGTCTTGTGAATCTCTGTCCTGTATTAAACAGCAAAGTCGTAAGAAGTTGTGCACTTAACTTTTTTCTCTTATTTTCTACTTTGGTTTCAACTAAAAAAAAGCCCCGCATTTCTGCGAGGCTTTTCATCTTAATTCGTAAATTTTGTGGCAGCGGTTACACCAGCACTATTGAAAACGTAATACTTTCCGGGCTTGGTTTTCCGGTAGGACTCATGTACCAGCAGATAACCCAGATTTTCTTACCTACTTTATCTGTAGGGTACAGAATAGAAAAAATGGTTTTTCCTTCGGGCACCCGTGTTGCAAATGCGTCACGAGGTGGCTCCGCGCCATCGGCACCTGTATAAGCTACTGCCGAGCCAATAAATTTTACTCCTGTGGGTTTTGATTTTTTAGCCGGTTGGGCGGAGTCAAATACAAAAATTTCCAGTTCTAACCGATTGTTTTTTACCAACCCTATGGACGGAGCAAAATCGCGAGGCAATATTTTTGAATGGCTTTTGCTAACTATTTTTATATCCAAATTTACCCTGTCGGTACCATTTAATACAATAGCAGAATTATCTCTTATCTGCACTCTTATCGTTTCTGCTTTTGGAGCATATTCCTCGTAAGCAACATTAATATCCGAAATAGAAACAGGTCCATGAGTATCGGGCGTGGTATAGGATCCGTTTTTCAGATTCCAATCCAACCAGTCTTCTTCAAGGTTAGTTGCCTGGTCGGGGCTTATCATTAGTTCGGTTGCATGAGCTACAATATAAGCTACAAATGCTTTAAAAAAGTAATTGAATTTCAAAAGTTTGTCTGATAAAATCATCGTTTTTAAGTTTTAAAAGGTTAATTATTTGTTTATTTTTATTGTTAATCTATTTGTAATGTATTGATATTCTTTATTATATATTTTTAATGTTCTAAAAACTCCATTTTAACTTCAGATGCACTGTTTTTAAAAAAAGAACGCTTCTTTTGTTAAAAGGATTCAATTTTTTGTTAAAAGGATTCAATCATTTGTTAAAAGGATTCAATCATTTGCTAAAAGGATTCAACCTTTTGTTAAAAGGATTCAATCTTTTGTTAAAAGGATTCCATTTTTTGTTAAAAGGATTCAATCATTTGTTAAAAGTATTCAACCTTTTGTTAAAAGTATTCAACCTTTTGTTAAAAGGATTCAATTATTTGTTAAAAAGATTCCATCTTTTGTTAAAATGCCCAAAAATGAAAAACTTTTACAACCCCGGCTGATAAATCAATTTTGAAAAAGAACGAAAATGATGACACGACAAAAGTAGCAGATTACTAAATTCATTCATTATTGGCGTTCTAAAATTTTCGCCAATAGGTACACTTATTTTCGCCAATCGGTACACCTCCTTTTAAACCCTTTGCTGATGCTCATTATAGAGCTTCAATAATTTCGCTTTCAGTTCGCGTACTATTTCCACTTTGTTCTTATCTTTTAAATGCACAAACCCCCTTTTTCCTTTATCTATGCTGGTTATAAAGGAAATATTGATGACCGAATTGTTTTTCGGGCTAAAAAATCCAAAGCCTTTCAGTGCGTCATCCAACTCCCGGATGCTTGCCGTTATTAATTTCGAGTCTCCCTTTTCAAAATATAAAAACACCCCGTTCTCTTCCCTCACCATGCACACTATACCGGTCAGTTCAAAACTTCCTTCCGCCACCACCAGCATCCCGTTTTCCACCCTCACCCGTTTCGAGGGAAAAGTAATTACTCCCTGTTTCCGCACAGGAATAACATAGTAATCCGCATCAGTATGCTCGAAATGAAGAAAATCAATCTGGTTCAGCAACCAGTAGAATACTTGAAGAAGAAAAAGTGAAGGAATAGTTTTCATTTTTTTCAGTTGCCTCAACACTTCATTTGGCAACATTTTCGGAATTTGTTTTTTTGGTTTCATAGTATATATTTTTTTATTTGTTAAAAAGATTTATGACTACGAAAATAGAAGAAGGAATTAACCGGGCAATTGAGAAATAGTTGTTTTTTTAAAAAACTTCCTATTTCTGCCCAAAAAATTTCGTATGTTTCTTGAAGGAATTGGTAATGAATAAAGTTGTATTTTTGAGACTTGATATATATATGTTAGGCGGCAGGTGTAAGACCGAGCATAACCGAGGGAACTGAACGAAATAAAATGAGAAGAAGAAAGACCTTTATAATTTTAATAATGCTTTATTCCATACGAAGTTTTTCCGAATGTTATTTAGCGAATAAGTCGTTAACAGAAATTCTATTAATAAAAGACGCAACAATATTTTCCTGTACAATTCTCTCATCAACTGAAAGTGAATTAGAATATGTAACTCATAAGGTAAGAGTGAATGAAGTTTTTATTGGAACAGTAAAGGACACGTTAGTAAAAATAAATGGCGGAAACGCAAGACAAAAAAACCACATAGGACAAGTACTTAAAGACAGAGGACGTTTATTAACTGTTGGCTCACAACTTTTATTTTATGGAACTGCCGAAAATTATATGTGTTGCACCGAATGTGATAAATGGAATAAAGAAATTAATAATACCAATTCTTCAAAAGAAGAAATAAAAATAATAAAACAGTTTGCCGAAATCTATAATAAAAGAATATCGGGCAAGTTTAAATTCTATTGGCACGAGACAATACTAATAGCAAGTGGAAGTTTTAAGAAAGGCGTTCCAGTTGGTGTTTGGAATCATTATTACAATGACGGGAAACTTAAAACACAAGCAGACTTTACACAGGAATATGAAACATCATTTGAAAAAGAGAAACCGAACATTTGGAAATACGATGAAAAGAAAAAATTATATAAAGCAATCGTTGACAACAAGAACAGAGTAGGCACGGACGAAATAATTTGGAAACAATACCACGACTATCTTGTTGGAAAGGACACAACATTTATATTAAAAGCATTTGGCAGACCTAACTTTGACGACAAGAAGAACAAAAGATACTTATACTTTGAAAATCCAGAATGTGATTATATGGTTAATAGACGACAACCAAAAGGAGATTATTCGTGTAGTTTTATTGAATTTAGATTTGATGCAAACTACAAACTGAAAAACATTTTAGAAATGGGGGAAGCCTCTATGACACAAGAATAACCCGCAGCCGCGAGTGTTTTTCACTCGTGGCAACTATTAGGTGGCGTCCCGCCACCACCCGTTATCCTGTTTAACAAGACAACTGCACAACCTAAGCAGAAGCGTTGAAAATGTTGGAAAGGCTTAGGTTGTATTTATTGCTGTAAGACACCGCGTCAAAATGGAACTTTAACCTTTACTTATTTTGAATTTACAAATTTACATGGGGTCCACATCTATCCTGATGCGAACGGACTTATAACTGGGAATGGTTTTGAATTTGGCTACCACATCGGTTAAAATTTTCTTTACCTGTATTACGGAACTTTCCCGTTCTATCTTTAATAATATAGTTTTATGATAGAGGTTTCGCATTCGGGAAACGATTGGAAATTCGGGTCCAAGCACTCGCTTTTGAAAATGATGCCGGAGATGGTCAGCCAGGTGTTTTGCCCCATCGTTCACCAGGTTCACGTCTTTGTGTATAACCGTTATTTCAATTAAACGATAAAAGGGTGGGTAGTTAAACGTTTTTCTGTCGAGCAACTGGTTGGTGTACATTGCCAGGTAATTATTTTCCATTACTTCAAGGATAATACTGTGTGCAGGGTTATGCGTTTGAATAATAACAGTTCCCCGTTTGTTTTTCCGTCCTGCTCTGCCGGATACCTGCGCCATAAGCTGGTAACTTCTTTCGAACGAACGGAAGTCGGGAAAGTTGAGCATACTGTCGGCATTTAGAATGCCCACCATAGAAACATTGTCAAAGTCCAGCCCTTTTGTTACCATTTGTGTTCCCACAAGTATGTCCACATTATGCTCTTCAAAATCCTGTATAATGTGTTGATGTGCAAATTTGCTGCGGGTGGTATCCAGATCCATGCGCGCTATGCGGGCTTTGGGATAAAACAATTGTAGTTCTTCTTCTATTTTTTCCGTGCCAAAACCTTTCATCCGCATATCGGTATCTCCGCAAGCCATACATTTATTGGGTGGTTTTACGGCATAGCCGCAATAGTGGCACCGGAGCTGGTTGGTGGCTTTATGAAAAGTTAAACTTACATCACAGTTAACACATTGCGGAACCCAAGCACACATATTGCATTCCTGTTGGGGAGCAAAGCCTCTTCGATTTTGGAATAGAATAACCTGTTCTTTTTTTACCAATGCCAATGAAATGGTATCGAGCAGCAGAGGTGAAAAATGCGATTTCATTTGTTTTCGCTTTTGTGCATCTTTTACATCGGCAATTAATATCTCTGGCATCTGTACTCCGCCAAAGCGTTGAGTAATTTCAGCAAAACCATATTTGCCTTCCATAGCGTTATAGTAACTTTCCAAACTTGGGGTAGCTGAACCCAGTAAAGTTTTTGCTTTGTGTATGTGTGCAAGATAGATGGCTCCGTCTCTTGCATTATATCGGGGAGCAGGGTCGTATTGCTTGTAAGAAGTGTCGTGCTCTTCGTCCACAATTACTAATCCTAAATTGCTGAAAGGAAGAAAGAGTGCGGAGCGGGCTCCAATAATAACTTGAGATTTCCGATTTGAGATTTCCGATTGTGATGAATTTGAAATTTGAAATTTGAAATTTGAAATTGAATTCCAAATCTCCACCCGTTCGTGTTCATTAAATTTGCTATGATATACGCCTACTGCATCACCAAAATATTTTCTTAAACGATTAATAATTTGAGTGGTGAGTGCAATTTCCGGTAATAAATATAAAACTTGTTTGCCTTGAGCAACTACTTGTTCTATTAACTTAACATAGATTTCTGTTTTGCCGGAAGATGTTACTCCGTGAAGAAGGATTACCTCCTTTGGAATTTCGGATTTCGGATTTCGGATTTCGGATTTACTGAAACCGAATTGTGCATTAATTGAGTCGAGTTGTTGTTGTTGAATTTCGTTTAACTCCGAAATTTTATTTTCATTTTCAAAACCTGCGAAACGCCCCACTTCTCTTTCATATAAAGTAAAAATATTTTTTTTGATTAATGAATTTATTGCACCTTCCGCCCCAACAACCATTTTAATAATATCCGATTTTTTTACATCTTCCCTTTCTGCCGAGTAGCGTTTGGATAAATTGATGTAAGCCATAACCACTTCCAGTTGTTTGGGGGCTTTTTTTTCTAAAACATCAAAAATAGCTTTCAGGTTATTTTCATTATCTGCATATTCTGTGATGCGAATAAAGGTAGCCATTTTTGGTTTGAACTTTTCTTTCAGCTCTTCTTCTATAATAACAACTCCTTTTTCAATCAATGATTTGATAACCGGGTAAACTGTTTTCTGCTCAATAATTTCTGCTACATCATTTAACAATAAAACATTTTTCAGTTCCAGGGCATCAATAATTAAAAATTCCTTGTCGCTTAAAGTATGTTCTGAACCGGAAGAATTGAATAAGGGGTTTAAAACTATTTTGCTTTCGCTTGCCAGTCGCAAACCACCGGGAAGGGCGGCAACCATAATATCACCCATGTTGCACATATAGTAACCTGCCATCCAATCCCATAATTCGAATTGTTTCTCGTTGACCACCGGTTGTTCATCCAAAATGTTTTCGATGTATTTAGCCTCGTAAACTTTGGGTGGGTTTTGGTGAATGTGGCGAACAAGAGCGGAATATAATTTCCCTTTTCTGAATTGCACTACCACTCTTTGCCCAATTGCTATGGAATCGTTCCAGTTGAACGGCACCCGGTAGGTATATAGATTAGGAACAGACAGGGGAATAATTACATCAACAAAAAGGGTGGTACGGCTCATGGGAATAAATTCTAAATCCTAATTTCTAAATTCTAAAATGCAATCCGAAATCAACAATTCGAAGTCAGCAATCCGTTTCATTCTTTTTCAAATTTAATATTTAAACCAAGCGTTCCTTTCAAACGATGCCATTTGGTTTGTGTATCCACTATGGATTTAAAATTATCCACATGTGCAGATTCGGGATTGATGGTTGGAGAAACAAGGTGAGCAGCAGAAAGAGTGTCGTTAACAATTGGAATAAGCCCAACCGGTAGCTTGAACCTGGTTTTGGTAAACCGGGTGAGCTTCTTTGATTGATAAGGGTCGGTAGCCAATGCAATTTTTGTAAAACCCAACTCTTTGGCTAAATGATAAGAGTAATAAAAATTCTCTGTGCTGTGCTCTGCTTTTGCTTCCACAAATATATTTTCTTTCGCAACTCCCAATGCTTCGGCATACAGCGCCATTATTTTTGCTTCCACATAAGGTGAATACACCGAGCCACCGGAAAAGATGATATTTTTTGTGATTCCCTTTTTATAAAGATAAACTCCCCATTTCACTCTGCCTTCCATAGTATAATCCCATTCCTTTCCGTTAAAAGGCACGCCAGGTACTATTATAACATCGTAAGGTTCATTTTTTAATGCCCGCATATATAGTTTTTGAGGAGAGGGGCGAAATAAAGAACAACTCCCCATTATTAAAGTAACGATGAAAGTGGAGAGAATGTATTTTAAGTTATAGTGAATCATTTCCATATATAAAGTTGTTATTTTTTCAGAATTTTCTATGAATGCCTCTGAACGATGCAATTTAATATTTATTATAAAGGATGTATATTTTGATTCTTTATAAAGACAAAATAGTCAGCATTCGCATTAAATCTTTATCCAACTCCTGGTTATGTTTCACTGCTTTTTCGAAAGGTGTGTAAACAATATTTTTATCCACAACACCAATCATAACATTGGTTTTTCCATGTATAAGCGCCTCTACCGCAGCAAAACCCATGCGACTGCTGTTCACCCTATCCATTGCCGATGGGTTGCCCCCGCGCTGTATATGCCCAAGGATAGTAACACGGGTATCGTAATCGGGCAATGCTTTTTTTACCTGGTTAGCAATAGTGAATGCACCTCCTGCTTCATCGCCCTCGGCAACAATAATTATTTTAGACGATTTATCTTTTCGTCCGTTTGCCAATCTCGTTATTAAATCTTCCACGTTGGTTTTTGTTTCCGGGATAATAATGCTTTCCGCACCTACACCTATGCCGGCACGCAAAGCAATCAGCCCGGCATCTCTGCCCATTACTTCCACAAAAAATAACCGGTCGTGGCTTTCGGCAGTATCTCTTATTTTATCCACAGCTTCCACCACCGTGTTAATGGCGGTATCGTAGCCAATGGTAAAATCAGTTCCCACCAAATCATTATCAATAGTGCCCGGGCAACCTACCAGCGGGATAGTGGAAATAGAGCTGAACTCCAACGCTCCCTTAAAAGTGCCATCTCCACCTATCGCCACAATTCCATCTATGTTGTTTTTTTTTAAATTCACTAATGCTTTTTCTCTTCCTTCCAAAGTAAGAAATTCACTGCTGCGAGCTGTTTTTAAAATAGTTCCTCCTCGGTGTATAATGTTTGCGACCGATTTAGTACTCAAACAAATAAAATCGTCTTTTATCATTCCATCATACCCATGCCGAATGCCCATTA
>JANYDQ010000161.1 GCA_025363555.1 Bacteroidota bacterium
TGCTGTTCCGCCTGTGTAACCATTTGCTGAACCAGCATCGTTTACTGCTAAAATAACAGGAGCAGAAACAGGAACAGTAACAGTAGCTTGTGAGCAATTAGATGGATTTAAGTTATCACATATTTGGTAAACCAATGAATAATTACCTGCAGGTGTTCCTGCTGCAACTACTACGTTGGTTCCACTTAAAGTAACACCTGCATTTGTTGAACTAACAAAAGAGATAGTAATATCAGAAGGATTAACAGCCGAGCCGTTTAATAAGTCATTTGCTAAAACATTTGTAAATGAAGTACCACCTGTAAAGCTGTTTACTGACGAACCTGCATCATTAACTGCAAGTATCGGACGTAATGTATAAGTTATAGTAGCAGTGCCATTGTTAACAGAAGGTTTACCTGCATTGTCAATCGCAACAAAACTAATAACATTTGTTCCGGCTCCGTTAAAAGCAGGGTCAATAGCGATGGTAACTGTTGGATTTCCTGATGCGTCTGTTGGGATAATTAAAGCGGTAAGTGCTGATACTTCTGAAGGGATGGATGCGTGGTAGGTAGTTCCATTAATCGTAATGCTTGTTGCATTCGTAGGAAATGCCGTTATACGAATTGCCGTGACAAAACCAGGTGTTGGGTCGCTGCTGATTAGAATATTTGTAAATGTAAACGCAGGAACTATTATGTTAATTATTCCTGTTGGATTTACAGCACTTGTAGCTCCTGAACCTGCTGTTGGTAATGCTTCTATTGCAAAGTTTACGTTAGCAATACTTGTAGAAGCTAAAGCAACAGAAGTAGAACCATTTGGTATTCCGTCTCCTGCTGATGTCAAACCCTCTGCTGTATTCACAGCATTTACAAGTGTAGTAACAGGTGCAACTCCTACTGCAGTGGAACCGTTGCTGATGATTACATTAAAAGTAGTATTCATTAATACACCATTAACTAAACCAAAACTATAAGTACCGTTAGCTGCAACTGGTAAAGAAGCTATTGTTAATCCAGTTCCTGAATTAACCAAGTTAGCGTACAACGTGTTTGTTCCGATTACGTTAGTAGCAGTTCCGTCTATAGTTCCGCCATTAGCATCATTATAAACTGTACCGCTGATACTTAAGTTGATATAATTAACAGTAACGGAAATGGTAGTTGTACAACCTTTAGCATCTGTAACAACAACAGAATAAGTTCCAGGAGCTAATCCCGAACGATTCTGATTTGTGTTACCATCATTCCATAAGTAAGTATAAGGTGCAGTTCCACCGACAACTGTTAAAGCTATAGTACCATCGCTACCACCTGATGTTGTAACATCGGTATGTGTAGCACTTGCTGAAAGAGAAGCAGATGGTTGAGTAATTGTAGCAGTTGTTGTAGCAGTACAAGTAGCAGCATCAGTAATAGTAACTGTATATGTACCCGGTGCTAAACCTGATATAGATGCAGTAGTTGCACCATTGCTCCAACTATAAGTAAAAGGAGGTGAACCAGAATCGTGAGCTAATAAAGAACCATTGTTTAATCCGAAACAAGTAACATTAGTAACTGATGCAGTAGCAAAAGGAACTCTAACAGTAATTGTTTGGTCGGCAACACCTGCTATTATACAAGCATCACCACTGATAATTCTTCTGTAATAAGTAGTTTGATTTAATACTCCCATTAAGTTAGAAGCTAAACCTTGAGTGGTACCACCAGCAATACCTGTCCAGTTAATACTGTCAGTACTTTTTTGCCATTGGTAAGTAACCGATGCGCCAATAGATGGATAGGCAGAAGCTACACTGTTTCTAACAAGTGTTGGAAGACTATATGATGGCAATGAACCTGTTAATCCTACTGGTATTGCACCTTTGCATATCGATTGATTTCCTGTAACAGTATTACCAGCTAAATCGGGAGGGTTAGCCCAAACTACCAAGCCTGGTTCGTAGATAGATGAACCACTTGTTCTTGTTGTTGTTAATGCTCCCTGAGTTAACGGAATATCATTTGATTCGGAAGTAACGATAGTATAAATACGGCAGTTGTTGAATTTAATACCTCTTTCTC
>JANYDQ010000166.1 GCA_025363555.1 Bacteroidota bacterium
CGGTCAAAAACCCGAGGACCGAGATGCTATCTCGGGGCCCAAAACAGACCGAGATCTTGAGATGCATCTCGGTCCGGCCATCTCGGTCCCATCACTAGTATACAGAGTTTGCCAGACATTTTCAACAGTGTTTCCCGTCCCGCATGATTCCCACAAAACATTTGCAGAGGAACATGCATCCTTGACTAGCTGGAAAACATACCGATGCCAGTTTCTGGGGCGAATAGATAAACCGGAAGTGGATTATATTAAAGGAATTTCGCCTGCCATTGCCATCGAACAAAAAGTCAATTCGCGAAACCCGCGGTCCACGGTGGGTACATCCACCGAAATATATGATTACCTGAAATTGTTGTTTGCACGGATAGGCAAAACATTTTCGCCTGTGTCAGGCAACCAGGTGAAGCGCGATACCGTAACCGATGTGGCAGAATACATCAACTCCCTGAAACCGGAAACGAAATTCATGGTTCTTTCTCCCATCAAACAAAAAGGTAAAACGTTTAAAAAGCAACTGGAATTATTGTCGCAACAAGGTTTTACAAGGGTACAGCAAAACGGCATAGTTCAAAAAATTGATGATTTTATAGAAACAAATTTTTCGGAAAACGAACAAATTTACATTGTGGTGGACCGTTTGACTGTTCGTCCGGAGGATGAAGACAATGAAAATCGTATTTCTGATTCGGTGCAAACTGCCTTTTATGAAGGAGAAGGGGAGTGTGTGATTGAAATTATAAATGAAGAATTAGGAATTAGGAATGAAAAGATTACTGATTCCAAATTTCAAATTTCAAATTCAGGGAAGGGAAAAAAGGTAAAGGCTGCAACTAAAAAGTCGGATTCGGGAAATCTGAAATCTGAAATTTCGAATTTGAAATCGAGAACTTTTTCCAACAAATTTGAATTGGATGGAATAACGTTTGAAGAACCGAGTATTCATTTTTTTAGTTTTAATAACCCCGTGGGTGCCTGTAAGCGTTGCGAGGGTTTTGGAAGTGTGATTGGCATTGATGAAGATTTGGTGATTCCTAATAAAAATCTTTCAGTCTTTGAAGAAGCCATTGCCTGTTGGAAAGGCGAGAAAATGGTGGAATGGAAAAACATGCTGGTTACTAATTCTCATAAATTCGATTTTCCTGTTCACCGTCCTTATTATGATTTATCTGCCAAAGAAAAAAAATTGTTGTGGACCGGAAATAAATATTTTGCCGGCTTAACCGAATTTTTCAAATTTCTTGAAAAGGAAGCTTATAAAATTCAATACAGAGTGATGTTGTCACGCTATCGCGGAAAAACAGTTTGCCCGGAGTGTCACGGAACGCGGTTGCGCAAAGATGCCACCTATGTTAAAGTGGCTGAAAAATCAATCAATGATATTGTGCTGATGCCGGTGAGCGATTCGCTTGAATTTTTTAAACAACTCAAATTAAATAAATACGACACCGAAGTGGGTAAACGAATCCTGGTTGAAATTTCTAATCGTTTGCGCTTTCTGAACGAAGTAGGCTTGGGTTATCTCACGTTAAACCGTTTGTCGAATACTTTATCGGGCGGAGAGTCGCAGCGCATTAACCTGGCTACTTCCTTGGGAAGCAGTTTGGTGGGGTCTATGTATATCCTGGACGAACCCAGTATTGGCTTGCATTCCCGCGATACTTCGCGATTAATAAAAGTGCTTTTTTCTCTTCGCGATATTGGCAACACTGTGATAGTGGTGGAGCATGATGAAGAAATAATGCGGGCTGCCGACCAACTAATTGATATAGGACCTTTGGCAGGAACTCACGGGGGAGAGTTGGTTTTTCAGGGCACACATGACGAACTGGAAACAGAACAACGAAGTTTAACAGCATTGTATTTAACAGGCAAAGAAAAAATAAAAGTACCCCCTCAACGCAGAATATGGAACAAGTTTATTCAGCTGGAAGGAGTGCGCGAAAATAATTTAAAAGGATTTACTGTTAAATTTCCGCTGCATACCATTACCGTGGTTACAGGCGTTTCCGGTAGTGGAAAAACTTCGCTGGTAAAAAGAGTGCTCTATCCTGCCTTAAAAAAAACACATGGCGGGTATGGCGAGCAAACCGGGAGTTTTGATAAACTTAGCGGAGATTACACAAGTATTTCGGCAGTAGAAATGATTGACCAGAATCCCATTGGCAAATCCTCCCGCTCCAACCCGGTTACGTATGTAAAAGCCTACGATGAAATAAGAGCATTGTATGCCGACCAGCCATTGGCAAAACACAGGGGATATAAACCTTCTCACTTTTCGTTCAACGTGGACGGGGGACGATGCGAGGTGTGTGAAGGCGAAGGCGAGGTGCAGATAGAAATGCAGTTTATGGCTGACATTCACCTGGTGTGCGAAGCCTGCAACGGCAAGCGGTTTAAGCAGGAAATTCTGGAAATAACCTATAACGATGCCACCATTTCAGATGTGCTGACCATGACTGTGGAAGATGCCATTGCCTTTTTTGATAAGGGAGATAAACCTAATGCTCCTTTGAGGAAGATTACCCAAAAGTTGCAGCCGTTGCTGGATGTCGGCTTGGGCTATGTGCAACTGGGGCAAAGTTCCAGCACTTTAAGTGGGGGAGAGGCGCAGCGAATTAAGCTGGCTTCCTTTCTAGGTATTGGGCAAAACAGCAGTTCTGCCACTTTGTTTATTTTCGATGAACCCACCACCGGCTTGCATTTTCACGACATCAGCAAACTGCTCTATGCCTTTAATGCCCTCGTAAAGCAGGGGCATTCGCTTATAGTTATCGAGCACAATGCGGAAATTATTAAGAGTGCCGACTGGGTCATAGATTTAGGACCCGAAGGCGGAAGCGGGGGAGGGGAAATTATTTTTGAAGGCGTTCCCGAGAATTTAGTTCTTTGCAACAAAAGTTATACAGGGGAGTATCTGAAAGGCAAATTATAAACAATAAAATTAATAAGCCGGAGATTTGGAAAAGCAACTCTCCAACCAAACCCCACTTTAAAAGTACAAGTACGCATTATCCTCCCAAGGGGCTTTTTTGCCCCTTTGGAGGTTTTCTAAAAATAATAAACTTTCTTTTTTGGGCGTGCCCCTGCGGGTCGGGCTTTCCGCTTCAATCTTTTTTGTCCCCCAGCTTACCTACACATCCAATAAAAAGCCAACGCAACAAAAAAGGATTTCCGCTACAATCCCTCACGCTGCGTTTCCTGAAGTGGGCTCGTAAAACCCTTGTTTTTTGGTAAACCTGACAGGTTTTTAAAACCTGTCAGGTTTAATTAGTATCACCTCTCTTCCGGGGAGAGGGTAGGGGTAGGTGGTGAGGCGTTATTTTGGAGAATGGGAGAGGTAGTGATTTTTGGTTAAAACATTGTTTTTAAGAATATTATATCCTGTTTAGAGTCTTACATTTCCAAAATGAGAGGCTCTCATTTCCAAAATGAGAGCCTAACATTTCCAAAATGAGAGCCTAACATTTCCGAAATGAGAGTCTAACATTTCCGAAATGAGAGTCTAACATTAGCTAATGTTAGCCTCTCATTGTGTAATTGAGAGCCTAACATTAGCAATTGTTAGCCTCGCATTGTGTAATTGAGAGCCTAACATTGGCAATTGTTAGCCTCGCATTGTGTAATTGAGAGCCTCTCATTTCTTTGCTGTAAACAAAAAAACAAAGGTTATTTACGAACTAACTTCAGGTAAGGTGAGGGATTGTAACGGAAATCCTTTTTTGTTGCGTTGCAAAAAGCGGGGGGACAAAAAAGATTGGAGTGAAAAGCCCGACCCCCGATTCTTCATCGGGGGGCACGCCCAAAATAAGAAAGTTTATTATTTTTAGAAACCTCCAAAGGGGCAAAAAAGCCCCTTCGGAGGAAAGTGCGAACTGCCGGAAGCGCAACGCACGCCCAAAATAACCAGGTAAAATGGGGGATGATTTATTTGTTGAGTATGGGTTCTGAAATTTCGATGGGAAAACTGATGGTAAAAAGTGTGCCTTTGTTTACGGTGCTTTGGGCGCTGATGAAACCCTGGTGTTCTTCGGCTATTTTTTTGCAAATAGCTAAGCCGATGCCTGTGCCCTGGTATTCTGTGTTGCCATGGAGGCGTTTGAACATGGTAAATATTTGTTCGGCATATTGTTGCTGAAAGCCTATTCCGTTGTCTTCGATAATGATGCGGCAATATTTTTTGACGTTTATTTTGTCTTCCCATGTTTTGGGGGCATCTATTTTGCAGGAAATATGGATGACGGGCTGCACGTCTTTTTTTGAATATTTTACGGCATTGCTGATAAGGTTTTGAAATAGTTGTTTTATTAATACAGGATATACTTTGAGCTGGGGGAGCTTTTCGATGATGAATTTTGCGTTTTTTTCCTGGATTTGAAAATCCATATCCAGGAGTACCTCTTCGAGAATTAGGTTCATGTCGGTGTATTCGCGTGAATCTTTGGAGACCGTAATTTTGCTGAAGGTCAGGATGTCGTTTATTAAATTTTGCATGCGTTCGCAGGCGTTTTTCATTCTTTCTATGTAGCTGTTTCCGGTTTCGTCCAGTTTGTCAGCATATTTTGCGGCTATGCGGTCGGAGAAAGTGCGTATTTTTCGAAGTGGTTCCTGCAAATCGTGAGAGGCAATGAATGCAAACTGGTCTAATTCTTTGTTATTGGATTCGAGTTTTTCTATTGTTTTGAGCAATTGTTTGTTGAGTTCGTTTACTTTTTCTTCGGAGGCGATGCGGTCTTTTATTTCTATTTCGAGGTTTTTATTTATTTCTTTGAGTTTTTGTTCCTGGGCAATGAGCTGGTGATTTTTTCGGTACAGGTCAACATACACGGCAACTTTGGCTCGTAATAATTCGGGCTGAATGGGTTTGTAAATATAATCTACGGCTCCGGCTTTGTATCCTTTAAAAACATTTTCGTCTCCGTAGCTGTGTGCGGTGATAAAAATAATGGGTATGTGTTGCAGTTTGTCTCTTTGGTAAATGAGTGTGGCGGTGTCCACCCCGTTTAACACGGGCATTTCTACGTCCATTAAAATGAGGGTGAAGTCCCATTCGTTTAATAAAATTTTTAATGCTTCTCTGCCGGAATTGGCGCTGACTAAAAGATAATTGTCGCGTGCAAATATGCTTTCCATGGAAAGTATATTGTTTTTATTATCATCCACCAATAAAATTTTGATTTTGAGGGGCATATTTTTTTTAGTTAATTCGTTTTTTGTTTCGTTGGTTAGTCTCACTGTGTTTGCTTCGTTATAAAAATTGTGTGAAGATTACCTTGTGATGTGGCGGTTTATTTATTTAAACCCTTCCGGATATTTGCGACCCGGAGGGGTTCAACTATAGGGCATCTAAAAATAGTGAAAGTAGAAATTTATTTGTGAAACCATATTCTCATCATGGACAGCAATTGGTCCATTTTTAAAGGTTTTGTAATATAATCGGATGCGCCGGCTTCCAGGCATTTCTGGCGGTCGCCTTTCATTGCTTTTGCAGTAACTGCGATGATGGGAAGGGAATTGTTTTTATGTTCCCTTCTTATTTTTTGCATGGTTTCGTAGCCATCCATTTCGGGCATCATGATGTCCATGAGCACCATTTGAATGTCGCCAAACTCGTTCATGAGGCGTATGGCTTCTTTCCCGCTTTCAGCAGTTATTACGTCAATGTTATACCGTTCGAAAACGGTGGTGATAGCAAACAGGTTCCTTACATCATCATCCACTACCAATATTTTTTTGCCGGTTAAAATATCCCCTTTCATCCGGTGGTTTTCCATCATTCTTCTTTTATCGACCGAAAATTTAGAATAGTCAACATGCAGAAACAGCATTGTTTCTTCCAGCAGCCTATCCAAAGAATTGACATCTTTGAGAACAATGCTGCTTGCTAAATTGTTTAACTGTGATAATTCTTCTTTGTTAAAGTCTTTTGCCGAATAAATAATAATAGGAACAAGTGTGTTTTTATTTTTATTTATTTTTTTAATTAATTCCATTCCTGAAATATCGGGCAACATGTAATCCAGAATAATGGTTTCAAATGTTTTTTCCTTGAGATACTCCAGGGCTTTTTCTCCCGAATGGGCAATGGTAATTTCAATGCTGTCTTCCTGCAATAATTTTACAAGCTGTGATGATTCCAGTTCATTATCTTCTACAATTAATAATTGCTTTTTTTCTTTTGCATTAAAAGTAACAATGTCTTTAAAAAGTTCGTCTAACTGTTCATTGTTTAACGGTTTTAATAAGAAACTTCTTGCTCCGCGCTTCAAGGCAAGTATTTTATTTTCTTCGCCTGAAATTAAATGAATAGGGATGTGACGGTAATTCAAATCGTTTTTTATCAAATCGAGCACTTTCCAACCGCTGGTATCGGGCAATTTTACGTCCAGGGTAATGGCGATGGGTTTGTAGCGGGAAACGTAGTTGAATATTTCCACATAATTAGTAGCGATTACCACTTTCATATTATCCTGGTGAGCACGGTCGATTAATATTTTTCCGAAACGCAAATCATCTTCTATAACCAGTACAACTTTGTCATTAGAAAGTATGTTGTTTCTGTCGTCTCCTGTTTCATTAATCATTTCGCTAACACCGTCCAGTTTTTTTATTTCAATTCCTTCTTCTGTCATATTTAAAGAATTCAGAATTTCATCCAATTCTTTTTTCTCCGGTTTTAAAGAGGTGAAATTATTAGCATTGTTAAAGTGAAGAGATTCGGCTATTTTATCAGCGGGTAAGTAAAGGGTAAATGTGCTTCCTTTTCCTGCTTCGCTTTCCAGTTCAATAGTTCCGCCCAGCAATTCTGCCAATCCGCGGCTGATGGATAAACCTAAGCCTGTTCCACCGTATTTACGACTGGTTGAACCTTCTGCCTGCTGAAAGGCTTCGAAAATAATGCCTTGTTTATCTTGCGGAATACCAATTCCGGAATCTATAATAGAAAAGGCAACCACTTTTTCGGCTTTGTCTAATGCCACATTTCCAGATTTCCATTTCTTTTTTGCATTATAAATAAGGAGTTTTATTTCTCCCTTCTCGGTAAATTTAAATGAATTGGACAACAGATTTTTTAATATCTGATTCAACCGTTGAGAGTCCGTATCTATTGATTCCGGAAGTTCCGGGTCCACTTCAATCTTAAATTTAAGATTTTTAGCTTCCGACAAAGGTTTGAAAGTAGTTTCAACAAATGAAGATATTTCGGAGAAGCGAATGTTGGAAATATTTGCAGTAATAAATCCGGATTCGATTTTCGAAAGGTCAAGAATGTCGTTAATCAATTGCAATAAGTCGTCACCACAGGAGTGAATGGTTTTTGCATAACGGGTTTGTTTATCATTCAAATTTCCTTCGGCATTTTCGTACAACTGTTGTGCAAGTATTAACAAACTATTTAGCGGTGTTCTTAACTCGTGGCTCATATTAGCAAGAAACTCTGATTTGTATTTGGAAGTAAGAGTAAGTTGTTCTGCTTTTTCTTCCAACGAACGTCTTGCCTCTTCCACTTCTTTGTTCTTTGCCTCCACCTCGTTTTTTTGTTTTACAAGCAGCAATGCTTTGTCCTGTAACTCATCATTTGTCCTTCTCAACTCTTCCTGCTGAACTTTCAACTCACCTGCCAACGACTGTGATTGAGCAAGCAATTCTTCCGTTCTTGTATTTGTTTCAATGGTGTTCACCACAATACCAATACTCTCTGTCAACTGGCTAAGGAAGTCCAAGTGAGTCTGGCTGAAACTATCCAACGAACCTAATTCAATAACCGCCTTCACATTGTTCTCAAATAACACCGGAAGTACAATCAAATTTGCCGGCTTGGCTTTTCCAAGCCCTGAACTTATTTTTACATAATCTTTCGGAACATTAGAAAGAATGATTCTTTCTTTTTCAAAAGCACACTGTCCAACCAACCCTTCCCCGATGGCAAATTCTGTAGGGATATGCTTGTCTGCTTTATAAGCATAAGCAGCAAATAATTTTAATTTTGATTTTTCTTCTTCGGAAGATAAAATATAGAATGCACCGTAATGTGCAGTTACCACTTGTGCCAACTCCGAAAGGATACGTTGTGCAACCGTCTGCAAATCTTTTTGTCCCTGCAACATCTGTGTAAACTTCGCAAGGTTGGATTTTAGCCAATCCTGTTCCTGGTTCAATAATGTTGTTTCACGCAGGTTGGTAATCATCTGGTTGATGGTATCTTTCAACTCTTCCACTTCTCCTTTCGCTTCCACACGTATGTTTCGGGTCAAGTCACCTTTTGTTACCGCAGATGCCACCTCAGAAATGGAACGTACCTGTGTTGTTAAATTTTCTGCTAACTGGTTCACGTTCTCCGTCAAGTTTTTCCAGATACCCGATGCCCCCGGTACGTTTGCCTGTCCACCCAATCTTCCTTCAACTCCCACCTCGCGGGCAACGTTTGTTACCTGGTCGGCAAATACGGCAAGGGTTTCAATCATCTCATTGATTGTTTCTGTCAATTGTGCCACCTCGCCTTTTGCATTGATGGAAAGTTTCTGGCGAAGGTTTCCTGTAGCCACAGATGTTACCACCTTTGCAATTCCACGCACCTGCGATGTTAAGTTAGATGCCATCATATTCACCGAGTCAGACAAATCTTTCCAGATACCAATAGCACCTTTCACCTCTGCCTGTCCTCCCAGTTTTCCTTCCGTTCCAACCTCACGAGCAACACGTGTAACCTCAAACGCAAATGAATTCAACTGCTCCACCATCGTATTGATTGTATTCTTCAAGTCGAAGATTTCTCCTTTTACGTCAATGGAAACTGTTTTGGATAAGTCACCGCTGGCAACCGCTTTGGTTACTTCTGCAATGTTTCGCACTTGTGCTGTCAGATTACCTGTCATCTGGTTCACGGAGTCTGTTAAATCTTTCCATGTTCCTGCAACACCTGGTACGAAAGCTTGTCCTCCCAGCTTACCTTCCGAACCTACCTCGCGGGCAACACGTGTTACCTCCGATGCAAATCCACGCAACTGGTCCACCATTGTATTCAACGTTTCTTTCAATTGTAAAATCTCTCCGCGAACATCAACGGTAATTTTCTTGGACAAGTCACCATTCGCCACCGCAATCGCCACATCAGCAATGTTTCGCACCTGCCCCGTTAAGTTACCTGCCATCTGGTTTACAGAGTCTGTCAAATCTTTCCATGTTCCTGCAACACCCGGTACGTGCGCCTGCCCTCCCAATTTCCCTTCTGTACCAACCTCCCTCGCCACACGGGTTACCTCTGATGCAAAGCCACGCAACTGGTCCACCATTGTATTAATTGTATTCTTCAACTCCAAAATCTCCCCTTTAACGTCCACAGCAATCTTACGACTCAAATCACCATTCGCCACCGCAGTTGTTACCTCCGCAATGTTACGCACTTGCGATGTTAAGTTGGATGCCATTTTATTTACAGAATCCGTCAAATCTTTCCATGTTCCACCAACACCAGGTACATAAGCCTGTCCACCCAACTGCCCTTCCGAACCTACCTCACGAGCCACACGAGTTACCTCCGAACCAAAAGAGTTCAACTGGTCAACCATTGTATTGATTGTATTCTTCAACTCCAGGATCTCTCCTTTTACGTCCACTGTAATCTTCCGGCTCAAATCGCCTTTCGCCACAGCAGTAGTTACCTCTGCAATATTTCTTACCTGTCCTGTTAGGTTAGCACCCATCTGGTTTACAGAGTCAGTCAAATCTTTCCAGATACCATCCACCCCTTCCACTGTTGCTTGCCCACCCAATTTCCCTTCCGAACCCACCTCACGGGCCACACGTGTTACCTCTGAACCAAAGGAGTTCAACTGGTCAACCATGGTATTGATGGTATCTTTCAACTCCAGGATTTCTCCTTTCACATCCACAGTAATCTTTCTTGTCAAATCGCCTTTCGCCACCGCAGTGGTTACCTCGGCAATATTACGTACCTGGCCTGTTAGGTTACCAGCCATTTGGTTTACTGAATCAGTAAGGTTTTTCCAGATACCACCCACACCTTCCACTGTTGCTTGTCCGCCCAATTTTCCTTCTGTACCCACTTCGAGTGCCACCCGGGTTACCTCTGATGCAAAGGAGTTCAACTGGTCAACCATTGTATTTATAGTATTCTTCAATTCGAGGATCTCCCCTTTCACATCCACAGTAATCTTTCTACTTAAATCTCCTGTAGCCACGGCTGTTGTTACCTCCGCAATATTTCTTACCTGTCCTGTAAGATTAGAAGCCATATTATTTACCGAGTCAGTCAAGTCTTTCCAGATACCATCCACCCCTTCCACTGTCGCTTGTCCTCCCAATTTTCCTTCACTACCTACCTCCCGAGCCACACGCGTTACCTCCGAACCAAAGGAGTTCAACTGGTCCACCATTGTATTGATTGTTTTCTTCAACTCCAAAATCTCTCCTTTTACGTCCACCGTAATCTTACGGCTCAAATCTCCTTTCGCAACAGCAGTAGTTACCTCTGCAATATTTCTTACCTGTCCGGTCAGGTTTGATGCCATGTTATTTACCGAGTCAGTCAAATCTTTCCATACACCATCCACCCCTTCCACTGTTGCCTGTCCTCCCAATTTTCCTTCCGAACCCACCTCACGGGCAACCCTCGTAACCTCCGAACCAAAGGAGTTCAACTGGTCCACCATGGTATTGATTGTTTTCTTTAATTCCAAAATCTCACCCTTCACATCCACCGTAATCTTACGGCTCAAATCTCCTTTTGCCACAGCAGTGGTTACCTCTGCAATATTTCTCACCTGAGATGTAAGATTACTACCCATATTATTTACCGAGTCGGTCAAATCTTTCCACACACCGGCAACACCTTTTACTTTCGCCTGTCCACCTAATTTACCTTCACTACCTACCTCACGGGCAACACGTGTTACCTCCGATGAGAAAGAGTTCAACTGGTCCACCATAGTATTGATTGTATTTTTCAACTCCAAAATCTCTCCTTTTACGTCCACAGTAATTTTACGGCTTAAATCTCCGTTTGCTACCGCAGTGGTTACCTCTGCAATATTACGCACCTGCCCTGTTAAGTTACCTGCCATCTGGTTTACCGAGTCGGTCAAATCCTTCCATGTACCCGCTACGCCTTTCACCTGTGCCTGTCCGCCCAGCTTACCTTCTGTACCTACCTCCAATGCAACACGAGTTACCTCCGAAGAAAAGGAGTTCAACTGGTCAACCATTGTATTAATTGTATTTTTCAACTCAAAAATCTCCCCTTTTACATCCACCGTAATTTTTTTGGAAAGGTCGCCTTTTGCCACCGCAGTGGTTACATCGGCAATATTTCTCACTTGTGCCGTTAAGTTACCTGCCATCAGGTTCACCGAGTCGGTCAAGTCTTTCCACACCCCTGCCACACCTTTTACCTTTGCCTGGCCTCCCAATTTACCTTCACTACCTACCTCGCGGGCAACACGGGTTACCTCTATGGTAAAAAAATTCAACTGTTTCACCATGTCGTTCACCTCTTTTGCAATCCGGGCAAACTCACCCTGCAACAGGTGGTCGCTTACTTCAATAGGTATAGCCTGCGAAAGATTTCCTTTCGCCACCGCAGAAATTACACGGTCAATTTCTTTAATCGGGTAAGTTAAATCGGAAATTAATGAATTCAAATCGTCCACCCCTGTTTTCCAGTCTCCCTGGGCTTCGTTCACCACTATCCGTTGGTTCAGCTTTCCTTCCTTACCGATAGCGTTTTGGGCTTTCGAAAATTCTTTCAGCAATTTTTTATTTACATAAATAATGTCGTTCAGCGTGTCGCATATTTTCCCGCTAATACCTACCCTGTTAACCGGCATCTTCCTTGAAAAACTTCCGTTTCTTACCTCCAGCAATACATTTAGCAGTTCATTTATATCCAAACTATCATCCGATTCAATTATTATCTTTTCTTTTTTTAGGTTTAATTTCGAAGTTTTACCATTTTTTGAATTCCCGTTTTCCCCATGTCTGCTGCTTCCTTTCCCATTTGCCAAAGGTTCAGCCACCCCGTGGCCGTTCGTGGTATTTCCATTTTTAGAATTGCCTTTTTGAAGCGATTGCAACTTTTGAGGTTTGCCTTTTTTAGATGGAATTTCCAATACATCCATGTCCTGCAAACTCTCGCTCTTCCTCGATTTCTTAGTAGTTTCTGCCATAATAATAAGTTATAAAATTGTCGTTAATTTGGGTTGTGCCTTCATTATGATTATAAGACTGTAAAAGTCTTTAGCTTTTGGAAGTATGATGTTACAACATTTCGCTAAAATGTTATATAATTTCATTTTTTAGTTATGGAATTTAGCACTAGGAAAGGAATAGAATAGCCTGAATAAATTTTGAAAGTGTTTTTAAAACACTCATCCTTTGCCAATGGGTGTGGTATTAATCTTTATAAAACATCACTACTGTCCAACCATAATTAAAACATTTTCAGTTGATTATCAGTAGTATTATTTTCGTTTAGTAGTTCATGGTCTTCAAATGCTTGTTTCAAGGGCATTTTCTCAAAAAGTGTTATGCTCAATATTTGTAAAATTGT
>JANYDQ010000167.1 GCA_025363555.1 Bacteroidota bacterium
TTTTAGTATCGGCTGACCGACTAATTTTATTTCTTTATCTTTGCTCATGTTGGAATTATTTCTGCAAAAACAAATTTCAACATTTTTGGCAAGTGGGGAAACTTACTTGCCTTTTTTATTTTTCTCGGTTAGTAGTGTAAATCTATTGATTTTACTACTTAACTACAAGGCAAAATCCCTTTTTATACTGGTAATCTGCGTCATGTGCGTTCCCTTTTTTCCATTTTTAAATCTTCAAACAGCACATCTTCAAATTAAATTCATTCCTCATTCACAACGCCCATAGCGCAGAATTTTTCTATCCGTTGCTCTACCCGCTTTTTGGGAGATAGTTTTTCAAGTGTTTTTAAATGTTTCAGTATTTCCTCTTTTACTGTTTTAAATATTTCTTCCTGGTTGGTATGTGCACCCCCAACAGGTTCTTTTATAATACCATCAATTAATTTATTGCCAAGCATATCATCAGGGGTAAGTTTCAATGCTTCTGCCGCCCTCTCCTTATTATTCCAGTTTCTCCACAAAATGGAAGAACAGGATTCAGGCGAAATAACCGAATACCAGGTGTTTTCCAGCATCAGTACTCTGTCGCCAATGCCTATCCCCAATGCACCGCCCGAAGCACCTTCTCCTATAACAATACAAATTACAGGAACTTTTAATTGAGACATTTCCATTAAATTACGGGCAATAGCTTCCCCTTGTCCCCGCTCTTCGGCTTCTATACCAGGGAATGCACCGGGAGTATCAATAAAAGTAACGATGGGTTTATTAAATTTTTCTGCCAGTTTCATTAATCGTAATGCTTTCCGGTAACCTTCCGGGTTAGGCATTCCGAAGTTGCGTATCTGGCGCATTTTGGTATTGATGCCTTTTTGCTGTCCTAAAAACATCACTGTTTTTCCATCCACGCTCCCGAAACCGCCTACCATTGCCTTGTCATCTTTCACAGTTCTGTCTCCGTGAAGTTCCATAAAAGTATTATTGGTTACCGAATTGATGTATGCCAGTGTGTAAGGTCTATCCGGGTGGCGCGACACCTGCACCCGCTGCCAGGGCGTAAGTTTTGAATAAATGTCGCTACGCGTATGAGCTATCTTTTCTTCAATATCTGCTGTGGTTTTCGAAACATCCACCCCGCTTTTTTCGGCTACTTGTTTTATCTTTTCTAATTGTTCGAAAAGCTCTTCAATTGGTTTTTCAAAATCTAAATAATTCATGATTTAAAATTTTAGGGAGCGCTAAATTAGTAAAAAATTAGGAATACTAGTTTTTATGAATTCTTCTGGAAGTTACTCACTTTGGTTTTTTATAATTATCTCTCACCACATCATAGACAACATAGGTAATTTTTTAAAAAAGCAAACAATCATAAAAGTATTTATCTATTCATTTTTTCTATATGAATTCTATGTTTCTATGTGTGCCTATGTGGTAAAAAAATAAACCTTATGGAATTTCAAACAGAGAAATTTCATTTTGTTAATAAAATATTTGTACTCCTTGCATTAATTACTTTAATTTTGAAGACAGAATTATGATGGCAAATCACTTTACAAGTTTAAAAGCAGGAGATAAAGCACCTGATTTTAAATGTAAAAATCAGGAAGGGGAAATCGTTTCTTTGAAAGATTTTAAAGGCAAAAAGCTGGTTATTTATTTTTATCCGAAAGACAATACACCAACCTGTACAACCGAAGCATGTAACCTTCGCGATAATTATTCTTTACTTATTAAAAAGGGTTATTCGGTATTAGGAGTGAGCGCGGATGAAGAAAAGAAACACCTGAAGTTCATTACAAAATACAATTTGCCTTTTGCTTTACTGTCAGATGTGGATTTAAAAGTAATAAAGGCGTTTGATGTTTGGGGCGAAAAACATTTTATGGGTCTTACGTTTGATGGCATTGTTCGCACCACATTTGTTATAAATGAAAAAGGGATAATAGAAAAAGTAATTACAGATGTAAAATCTAAAAATCATTCGGAACAAATTCTAAATTCTAATCTCTAAATTCTAAAATAACAATAAAACAATTTAACAATAAAACAATTAATTAAAATGGCAAAAGAAACAAAAGAAGCAAAAGCATCTGCTGCAAAAGAAAATGTGAACAAGGAAAAATTAAAAGCACTAAACCTTGTTCTGGATAAACTCGACAAAACGTATGGCAAAGGTGCCATTATGAGAATGGGCGACCAGGCAATTGAAAATGTGGAAGTAATTCCTACCGGTTCGCTGGGATTGGATATTGCCTTAGGCATTGGTGGATTGCCAAAAGGAAGAGTAATAGAAATTTACGGTCCCGAATCGTCCGGAAAAACAACATTAACACTGCATGCTATTGCAGAAGTTCAAAAAGCAGGTGGAATAGCTGCTTTCATTGATGCTGAACATGCATTTGACAGAAGCTATGCAGAAAAATTAGGAATAGATACTGAAAATCTTTTAATCTCTCAACCTGATAACGGGGAACAGGCATTGGAAATTACAGAAAACCTGATTCGCTCGGGAGCAATTGATATTATTGTGATTGACTCTGTGGCGGCATTAGTACCAAAAAGTGAGATAGAAGGCGAAATGGGCGATTCGAAAATGGGATTACACGCCCGGTTGATGTCTCAGGCACTGCGTAAACTTACCGGAACCATTAACAAAACCGGTTGCTGCTGCATTTTTATTAATCAATTGAGAGAAAAAATAGGGGTGATGTTTGGTAACCCCGAAACCACAACAGGTGGAAATGCGCTTAAATTTTATGCTTCCATTCGATTGGACATTCGCAGGATAGGACAGATAAAAGAAGGAGATGCAGTAGTTGGTAACCGTACAAGAGTGAAAGTGGTAAAAAATAAAGTGGCGCCACCGTTTCGTATGGCAGAGTTTGACATTATGTACGGAGAAGGAATTTCGAAGGTGGGTGAAATTGTTGATCTAGGAGTGGAACATAATATCATCAAAAAGTCAGGGTCGTGGTTTAGTTATGGCGATACTAAAATAGGACAGGGGCGAGATGCGGTGAAGACATTGTTAAACGACAATCCCGATTTGATGGAAGAAATTGAAGGAAAAATAAGAGAAGCCTTAAGCAGTAATGCCGCAGTTGCAGTAGCAGCGGAATTAGGTTAAACTGAAATAGTTTTTATTATCTAACAAAACATCCCCGAAAGAAAATCTTTCGGGGATGTTTTTGTTTAATACTCAAAATCAAAACTGCTATTACCCTGTTTAAACAATATTGTTAAGCGGCTTTTCCAATCTTTATTTAAGAAATTTTATTTTGAAACAGATTCATTAATTACCATTTGTAAAATAACGGGTCTCAGTTTTTCGGGAGTTACCTCTGCAAAGGTATCGTTCCATTTCACCATCATTTCAGCAAACTGCATATCCATTGTTTTTCCTTTTGCCTGCATTTTGTTCCAGTTCAGGGTAAACGAATCGCTTTTACCTTTGGCAAGCAACAGCGCGCTCGATTTTGCAAACAACCCGGATGATTTTACACAGGCGTATTCGTTTCCATCGGGCATTAACACCCCGGCTTTATTAGGAAACACAAAACCTATTTTATCTCCATTATAGGTTACATCCATTTTTAAATTAGTAGCATCTGTTTGTTTATATATTTTATTTAATGAAACAGAGAAGTTACCTGTTTTAAAATCGTTTTTGGTTACCGGTAGTTTGTAATCAGGTGTTTCAATTCCTTTTGTGCTCGATGATATTTTATACAATCCTTCTATTACATAAGAATATGTGGTGGTGGAATTAAAACTACCTTTCATGTTAATTACTTTCCAGTCGTCTTCGTTGGGCGAAAGAACCAGCCACTTTTCTTCGGGTTTCATTTCTTTTCCATTAATAATAAATTTGCTTTCTTCGGGTTTAAAAATAATGTAATCCGCAGTAAGGTTTTTTATTTTTAATTTAAACTTTGTTTCTTTGTCTGTAGCTACTGCATTCTCCACGGTAATAGCTACATCATCTGTGGTAACAGGGGCTACCGAATAAATTATTTTTGCATAGGTTTTTGTGTTTTGTGCTGGTGCGGTGGTAAACGCAAGTACTGATGCCGCAACTGCCATAATTATTTTTTTCATATTTTTTTAATTTGTTTGTTTTAATAAATGTTTTTACAAAATTGAAGCCAAAAATAATATTATTAATCACTATTAACCGACTAAAAAATAATTGAAGAGAAAACATCCTGGTGATGCTTGGTTTTGCTATAAATAAATTTTCCGACTAAAACATAGGGTCAACGACATTTTAAAGGGAGTAAAAAGGAAAAAGCCTTATTTTTGCCACAAAAATGGCAATGGATAAAGAAGCGTTAGGATTGTTTTTTCCTCAAGAGTTGTTAGAACATTTTGAAATCGTTTTGGTACACGAG
>JANYDQ010000174.1 GCA_025363555.1 Bacteroidota bacterium
CAATGGCCCGGAAGAAGTGCTGAAGAGGTAGAAAAGTTTGTTACCCGCCCGTTAGAGATTGCATTAAATTCGGTGCAGAAAAAATCAAGTTTGCGAACTACTTCTGCTTTTGGGTTGTCTTACATGCGTATTATTTTTGACGATGATGTGGATGATGGTTTTGCAAGGCAGCAAGTATTTACCCGTCTTGGAAATGCCGATTTGCCCGATGGCGTAAAACCCGAAGTGGAACCCCCTTACGGACCTACTGGCGAAATTTACCGTTATACTTTAAAAAGCGATTCGATGAATGTGCGCGATTTAACCACTATCCAGAATTGGGTGCTCGACCGCGAATTCAAATCTATTCCCGGTGTGGCAGATGTGAATAGTTTTGGTGGTGAAGAAAAAAGTTTTGAGTTGAGCGTTAATCCTAACCTGTTGCAGAAATACGGGTTAACTTCCCTGGAGGTGTATGAAGCAGTGGCAAAGAGCAATGTGAATGTGGGCGGAGATGTGATTGAAAAAAACGGGCAGGCTTATGTGGTGAGAGGCATCGGGTTGCTCAATAATGTGGATGAAATAAAAAACATCTTTATTACCAAATTGAACGGTGTTCCTATTTTGGTAAGAAATGTTGCAGAGGTAATAGAAACAGGGAAACCTCGCCTGGGGCAGGTAAGCCGCGACCTTAATCAACCCGATGTGGTGGAAGGTATTATTGTAATGCGCAAGGGCGAAAACCCCGCTGATGTTTTGAAAAAAATACAGGAGAAAGTAAAAGACCTTAACGAAAATGTGCTGCCAAAAAATGTAAAAATTGATACTTTTTACGACCGTACCAACCTCATGGATTATTGCACCGAAACAGTTATTCATAACCTGCTGGAAGGAATTGTATTGGTTACACTTATTGTTTTATTGTTCATGGCAGACTGGCGCACCACTATTATTGTTGCCATCATAATTCCCCTGGCTTTGCTTTTTGCTTTTATGTGCATGCGTTTAAAAGGCATGACCGCCAACCTGCTTTCCATGGGAGCAGTAGATTTTGGAATTATTATAGATGGGGCAGTCGTCATGGTAGAAGGACTTTTTGTGGTGCTCGACCATAAAGCAAAAGAAGTGGGAATGGAAAAATTTAACCGCCTTGCCAAGTTGGGTATCTTTAAAAATACAGGTATTGAAATGGGAAAAGCCATTTTCTTTTCCAAATTAATTATCATCACTTGTTTGATTCCCATTTTTGCTTTTCAGAAAGTAGAAGGTAAAATGTTTTCGCCTTTGGCATATACGTTAGGGTTTGCATTGCTGGGTGCGTTAATTTATACATTAACCCTGGTGCCTGCTCTGGCAAGTATTTTATTGAAAAAAAATGTACGCGAAAAACACAACCCCATTGTCCTCTTTTTTGAAAACGGCATCAGGAGAATGTTTAACTTTACCTACCGATACAAAAAAGCCAGCCTGGCAGTAGCCATCGGCATTATGGCTATTACTTTTTTTTCTGCCAAATACCTGGGCACAGAATTTTTACCTTCTCTTAACGAAGGTGCTTTGTGGGTAGAAGCGGAAGTGCCTATGAGTGTGTCATTGCCGGAGGCAGTAAAAACAGGCAAATGGATGCAGGAAGTGTTGCATAAATTTCCGGAAGTAAAACAAACCCTTTCCCAAATTGGCAGAACCAATGACGGAACCGACCCCAAGGGGTTTTTTAACGTGCAGATACAAGTGGATTTGCTGCCAAAAAAAGAATGGAAAAGAAACATTACCCAGGACGAACTGATAGACCAGATGGATGCCGAATTGACCAAGCGCCCCGGTATTATTTATAATTATTCTCAACCCATACGCGACAATGTGGAAGAAGCCGTAGCGGGGGTAAATGCTGCTTTGGCAGTAAAAATATACGGACCCGATTTTAAAGAGCTCGATTCCAAAGCCGATTCGGTGCTTGATATTTTGAGAACCGTGAAAGGTTGTGACGACCTTGGAGTATTACGAAACCTCGGGCAGCCCGAGTTTCGAATCGAACTCGATCAAAGCAAAATGGCATTGTACGGGGTCAATACTGCCGATGCACAATCTGTAATTGAAATGGCGCTGGGTGGAAAATCGGCTACCGACCTGTATGAAAACGAAAAACATTTTGATGTTAGAATTCGCTACCAGAAAAATTTCAGGGACGATGCCGACAAGGTAAAAAACCTGATGGTGCCTACCATGAACGGGGCTAAAATTCCTATTAAAGAAATTGCCGACATCAAAACCATTACCGGTCCTGCTTTCATTTTCAGAGAAAATAATCTGCGACACATTGCCGTAAAGTTTTCCGTAAGAGGGCGAGATTTGGGAAGCACCATTGCCGAAGGTCAAAAGAAAGTAAACGCACAAATTCATTTGCCAAAAGGATATACCCTTACCTGGAACGGTGAGTTCGAAAACCAGCAGCGGGCAAGCAAAACCCTGTCGAACGTGGTACCCATCTGTTTACTGGTTATTTTCCTTATCCTGTTTGTTACCTTTGGTAATATGAAGGACGCGTTCCTTGTTATTCTCAACGTGCCTTTTGCCCTCATAGGCGGCATTCTTGCCCTCCACATCACGGGCATCAACTTCAGCATTTCGGCAGGCATTGGCTTTATCGCCCTGTTCGGGGTCTGTATTCAAAACGGGGTCATACTGGTTTCCGTGTTTCGAAAAAACCTGGAAAACAAAATGGAACTCAATACCGCCATCCTCGAAGGTGTTATTTCCCGTGTACGACCGGTAATCATGACCGCCCTCATGGCTGCCATCGGGCTCTTGCCGGCTGCCATCAGCACAGGCATTGGCTCCGAAACTCAAAAACCGCTTGCCATAGTGGTTATTGGCGGGCTCTGTACTTCCACCATTCTTACTTTATTAATACTACCTATTATTTATTATATGTTTTACATGCTTACTCATAGAAGAGAAAACAGAAAACTATTGAAAAAAATTGGTGCCGTTAGTTAAGGCATCACATAAATAAAACATTGGGGAGAAACGCTTAATATTTTTATAGTTTGTAATATTAAGTTCAGTGCAACTCTCCATAACGCTCCGCATTAATTTACGGGGCGTTTTTTTGTTTGATGAGTGGGGGTGCTTTTAGTGGGCAAT
>JANYDQ010000181.1 GCA_025363555.1 Bacteroidota bacterium
TCTGGCGGCATTTTCGGCAAGGCGATGTTATCGGATGTTTTTCTTTCGTATCGCGTGTTTCGGGTCATTCTTTAATTACTTTTCCGTTCTTAATAATTCCGCTTTTGTTGCGCACTGTGTAAAGATACATTCCTTTTGCAAGTTGTTCTGTGTTTATGGTTGTTGTGTTTATAAATGTTTGTTGTAATAGTTTTCTTGATGAAAGGTCGTAAAGAATTATTTCTGTTTGTTCGTAATTGCTTGTTTGAACGTTTAGTTTGTCTAATAGTGGATTGGGATAAACATTTATGTCTTTACTATTGTTTTCATTTATACCATTAATACTATCACAATCAAACACCGATACATCATCAACGAAGTAATATGCCACAGTAGCAAAATAACTATTGTATTTAAAACTGGCAGTATCTGTATGAGTGTTAAAGTTACCTATTGTAATATATTTTTCTCCTCCGTGAGCAGTATAGTAACCAGAAACTTCTACCCAGTTTGATGTATCATTAAAATAAATACCAAAAGGAGATTGTATTTGAGGGGTGTATGGGAGTGTACGTTGACTATTTAACGAGATTGTGTCATCAGAGATATACATTCCGAGTTCTGTCATTGAAACAAAATTATATTGATGCCAAGATTCAGGAGTGGCGACTGCAAAACTCACATAATAACTAACACAATATAACCTATTCGCAATTAAGCTATCTGTCAATTGAATTTGTAAATATTCTTTTCCCTCAATTGTGTCTGTTGTGCTTATACCATAAAAAAAGATACCAGCGTAAGCATTGCCAGTTCTTGCAGATTGATAGCTGATACCGTTTAAAGGTACGCCTGGAGCATTTACACTAGAACCTGCACAAGCGTTATAATAATCAGGAGAACCTGCTGTTGGTGAGTACCAAGGTGGAACATTATTTATTTCACCATACATATAAGGACAATTAATATAATTTTCAAAGCTCGGATTAGGAACTAAATTCTGTCCGCAACAAATTCCGTAGGTCAGTAAAAGTAATATTGTCAAAATTTTCTTCAAGGTATTTCTGTTTTCTACTGTTGCGTAACAACTATTTTCTACTTATATGTCCCGACAAACCAAATTATTTATTCCGAACTTCACACCATTTATTGCGAGGCGAGTCGTGCTACGTATGTTCGTTCGGAGCGTTCTCAAAATATCCGATAACTTATATATACCCGAAATAAACCTTCGTTAATCCGCTTATTACCCGAAAGTTTCCCTCTCCAAAAATACCACAAAATTCTCTTCTCTTTCAAATATATTTTCAAACCTCATTTAAACACACATTTTTGTATTAATAATCTCGAGTGATCTTCATTCTTTCATTAAAAAAACACCCTGCAATTATTGCCAGTAAGACGTTTCTAAAATAAAAACATCTTTCAACAATTTGAAGTAAGGCGTTTTCAAAATAAAAACACCTCACAATAAAGTGCGGAAAGAAATCAAATGGAAACATATACCAGCCAGTTGAAGTCGTATTTTAATAATATGATTATAATGTGTTCTACTGTTTCAAATGGTAATCTCCCCTTGTTTTCTCTTACAGGAGTAGCGAATCAAAAAAAGAGTATTAAAAATAAGAAACAGTTGGATGCGGTAGTGTTTAAATTAAATCACCGAAAAGGAAAATTCAGAATGGGAGTTAGCTGTCCAAAAATGAAATATGCAAATTCCTTTACTGTTTATTATGGTTACGGTGAATATGATAAATCTACCTGGAATCACAAAAATGGAACCTCGCGAATAGTAATTGAAAATTTAATTCCCCGGGATTATATTAATTTTATAATGGTGGCTCGCGGTGCAACAGGAGAAGGCAAGTGGTCCAATCCGCAAGGGATTAATGTTCCGTTCAATTAATTAAATGAATTAAGAAAGTTTTAAAAAAAAGAGGTTGTCTCAAAGTCGAGACAGCCTCTTTTTTGTTTGTACTCCTTTGGGAAATAATTTTGTTTATCCGATTCTCAACTAGTATATTTAAAAAGGACTAATAAAACCAGTCAACGAAGTGAGTAAATTTTAAATCTCTGATACCTCTGCCATACTTTTTACCCAAAAAAGGGTAATTCCTAATCGCGAAACCGGGATATAGTGTTTCATAAAGTCACGGGTTTTGCGGTCGTCAGGCAGTACCAAAGCCGGAGCAATAGTGGTGGTATTCATCTTTTCAAGCAGCGTAAACACCTTATCCGCGACTATTTTTTTGAATTTGGTTTTTGCTTCTTTTTCCGAATCTGCCGCACTGATATAAGTATTAGGAGTACCAATTCCCAAAGCAAACATGTTTACTTTATCTTTAGCAGCCATCAAATCATAATCAGCCTGAATCATCATGCCCGGTTCAACCTCCCACTCCTGTTCTCTAAGCCATTCGGCAAAACAATATACCACCTGCTGGCTGTGCAAGTCATGTTTATCGGCATTTAGTTTTTCATGAAATTCGGGCATAAGTTTATATCTTTCCAGGATTTCATACGTTATCGAAAACGCATCTCCGCTTCTGCGGAATGCTAAATTTGTTTCAAGTTTATCTCCTGTCAATTTTTTACTAATTGCTTCCTTGCCGGATGCCACAAACAGTAAAGCATTGTCCAGGGCTTCCGGAAAAAGAAGGGTAACACAGTTAGTCAGATACGTAAATTCCAGTTCCGCAATTAATTTTGGAAAAGGTTTTAAAAGCACTAATCTGTCTTCATAAAATTCAGTTAAATCTGCCCAGTCCATTTTAAAACAGCATATAGCGATTAGTAATTAGTTATTAGTTTGACAAAAGTAATAAAAAAAGAGGGGCAACATTTCTGCGCCCCTCTTTTTTAAAAAATTTGTATCCAGATTATTATTCAACAATAATCTTTTTGGTAATCATTCGTCCTTCCACCTGCAAGCTAAGGAAATAAATTCCCTGGCTCAAGTCTTTCACATCCACAGCAAGTACATCGTTTCCTTTTATGTTTTTAGGATTAATAACAATTAATGTTTTACCCAATACATTGGTAATAGAAGCTGCTTCCACAGTTTTGTTAGCTGTCAATTGAATATTGATCACATCGTGAGACGGGTTAGGATATACACTAAATAAGTTATCCAATTCGTTGTCATTGATACCAGTGTGATTAGTATAAAATGCCGAAGTAGAAGAACAACCGTTTGCAGTAACTGTTACAGAGTAAATACCTGCTCCAAACATGGTGAAAAACTGACCGGTAGCACCCGAAACAGCAACTCCTGTGGTATCCCACTGGTTACCTGTTGCCGAACTTGATTGAAGAATGTTACCCGCTACAGTGATTGTAGGAATAGGAGGCAAAGCGTTAACAGTAATCAAATCACCTTGAGTAGGACTTGTACCGCAACTGTTTGTTGCGGAAACTTGAAGATTACCGGTACCTGAAGTACCAACTACCACTGTAATGCTGTCAACAGAAGAAGTTCCTGTCCATCCTCCCGGTAGTGTCCAGGTATAGCTAACTGCACCTGCTACAGGTGCGATAGAATATGTTTGAGTACTTCCAGCACATGCAGGATTTGCACCTGCAATAGCTCCAGGTTGTGCTAATGTTAATGTTGCTGTAACCGCAAGTGTTTGTGCTGAACTGGTTCCACAGCTATTAGTTGCAGTAACTGTAATATTACCACCTGTAGTTCCTACGGTAGAAGTAATGCTATTGGTAGTAGAAGTTCCTGTCCATCCTCCCGGCAATGTCCAGGTGTATGAAGTTGCACCGGTAACAGCCCCAATAGAATAGGTTTCGCTTGCTCCGGAGCATACACTTGCTGAACCTGTGATGGCTCCCGGTGTTGCAGGAACAGTACCTACTGTTACCGCTAATGTTTGTGCCGGACTGGAACAGGTAGAATTATTAGCAGTAACCGAAATGGTTCCGCTGCTTCCCGGAGTGTAGGTAATGGTGTTTGTAATTGATGAACCCGACCATCCTGAAGGAGGTGTCCAGGTATAGGAAGTAGCACCACCAACAGTAGCAACTGAATACGTTTGTGAACCGCTACCGCAAATTAGTGCAGTACCATTTATAACGGCAGGTTGTGCCGGACTTTGGTTTACAGTTACAGCTAAAGTTTGAGCAGAACTTGTTCCACATCCGTTAGCCGCAGCCACAGTAATGCTTCCGCCTGTGGTGCCTACAGTTACTGTAATTGAATTGGTTGTTGAGGTTCCTGTCCATCCACCCGGAAGTGTCCAGTTATAGGATGTTGCTCCTGAAACATTGGCTACAGTATAGGTAGTGGTAGCCGCTGAACACATGGTGGGATTTCCGGCAATTGTTCCCGGTTGTGCCGGTGCTGCACTGCTAACAGTTACGTTTAAAAATTGTGAAGGACTTGTTCCGCAGGCATTGGTAACAGTTACCAATATATTTCCACTTCCTCCGTTAGCTGTTGCTGTAATAGAATTTGATGTTGAACTTCCGCTCCATCCTCCCGGTAGTGTCCAGGTATAAGAGGTAGCACCTGTAACAGCCGGGATAGAATAAACTCCTGATATGCCTGAACATACTGCGTTAAGCCCGGTAATACTGGTTGGTTGAGAAGGTACAGAATTTACTGTAACTGTTAAGGTTTGCATTGTACTCGTTCCGCAATCGTTAACAGCTGCAACACTAACTACTCCCGAAGTAGCATTAGTGATAGTGGTTATAGAGTTGGAGTTAGAACCTCCCTGCCATCCGGCAGGTAAACTCCAAACATAACTGATTGCTCCGGCTACCTGGGAAACAGAATAGGTTTGAGTACCTCCTGAACAAATGTTTGCATTACCTGTAATAGCTCCCGGTTGTGCAGGTGCTGTTCCAAGAGAAACGATTAATGTTTGAGCAGCAGAAGTTCCGCAAGCATTAGTTGCAGTTACAGAAACTGTTCCCCCGTTTGCTACTGTTGTTGCAGTTATAGAAGTGATGTTAGAACTTCCGGACCATCCTGAAGGCAATGTCCATGAATAAGAAGTTGCTCCTGAAACGGTATTGATTGAATATACCTGCTGCTGACCGGGACAGAAAGTGGTAACTCCTGATATGGTTCCTGGTTGTGAAGGCGCAGACCCAACAGTAACAGTAAGTTGTTGTGCAGGGCTTGTACCGCAGGCGTTGGTATAAGTTACCGAAACCACACCACCATTAGCACTTGCAATGGCAGTGATTGTATTAGTAGTGGAATTTCCTGACCATCCCGAAGGCAATGTCCAGGTGTAAGAAGTTGCTCCTGCTATTGCAGCTATTGAATAAGTATTGGAAGAACCATTACAGAAAGTTGTTGGTCCTGTAATAACTCCCGGTTGAGGTGGTGCCGAAGAAACGGTAACAGGTAAAATGGAATTAATACTTGATCCACAGGCATTATTTGCAGTTACAGTAATATTTCCTCCCGTTGCGCCAGACATGGTAGTTATAGAATTAGTTGTTGATGTTCCTGACCATCCTCCAGGTAATGTCCATGTGTAAGAGGTAGCACCTGTAACAGCAGCCACACTGTAAGTATTTGATGAACTTGGACAAACAGTATTGTTTCCGTTTATAGTTCCCGGTTGTGAAGGAACTGGATTAACAGTTACTGTCAATGTTTGTAATGTACTTGTTCCGCAGCTATTGGTTGCAGAAACGGTAACAGTTCCACTGCTTGCCCCTGCCGATGATGTAATAGTATTGCTGGTGGAAGAACCTGACCAGCCCGAAGGTAAAGTCCAGTTATAGGACGTAGCCCCGGTAACTGCACTTACCGAATAAGTTTGTGAAGTACCCTGACATACTGTTGTAGTTCCTGATATAGCTCCCGGTTGTGCCGGTGCGGACGAACAGCTTGCAAATACAGGTTCAATCATTACACGTGCTTCTACCACACCAGAAAAGTCTGTCCAGGTTCCTGTTCCGGTTGGTGCCCGGAAATAAAATTTGGTTAAGCGAACTGGGTTTTCAACCTGGTCAGATACTGCCATATTGGTTATTCCTTCCTGGGTTAACCCTACATAAAATGCTCCATTTACTGCTACAGCCGGACTAACTGTTACGGGTTGCACACCCACTATGGAGTTTAAACTGGCAGATGAGTATAATAAGGTTCCCGGGGTTCCGCCTGCTCCTGTTGCATCCCAAATATCCACGTGAATAGGTTGTCCGGCAACATTGTTATTTACATTAACACTCGAAATAGTAGTAGCAGAACTTGTATTAAACTTTACTGCAACATCACCTGTTGTAGTCGGGAATCCAACACCATTATCCACTATATTTCCGTAAGCATAATTATAAGAATTTGTGTTTACTGTTTGAGTAACAGATACTGTGTTTCCAGTTGCCACTGCATCTGCAGGTACCGATACCGTAACGGTATTGGTACCTGCATTATTAGATGTATAGCCGGCAAAGGTTACTATAGCAGAAGCTCCTGCTGCAAGTGTGGCTATGGTTTGCGTATTTGTAAATACGTTAGCACCTGTAACATTTAGGGTTACCACTTTGTTCGTAAGTGTGGTAGTACCGCTATTAGTAATTCTTGCAGTTACCACATGCGGGTTAATAAAAGGTTTTGCAATCGTTCCTAATGTATAAACATTTGAAACTGTAGCATCAGTAACTGAAGTATTGGAAGTATAAGAATAGGTATCAATTCCAATATAGTACGATTTAGTTGTTGAGCCTGCACCTCCATTAGGTACAACATACCTGAAGGCAACTCTCCCTGATGTGGCGCCTCCAAGTCCGCTTATAGTGATGGTATATTGTGTCCAGACTGCAGGATAAACTGTAGTACTCAATGTGGGGTTGATTTCTAAAAGTAAGGTAGTGAAATCTCCAACAGAAGCGGAAGTGGTGCCCACATTCAAACTTGTGCCGTTACCACTAAAGCGTACTTGTAGGTTATCAACAAACTGAGCCGGGTTTACAACTGTTCTTGTGTAAAAGCTAATTACATCACCATTGTTAAAAACTCTGTTTGGTGTAAATAACCAGTTGCTTATATTTGCTCCATTACTACTTACTGCTGTAGTGCTTTGAAAATTGGCAGCAATATATGAACTATCTGTTCCGGCTTGCGCAGGAAAAAATGTAAGAGGTTGTCCTTTAAACCAACCTAATCCTACACTATCACTATTATTTGCTGAATACCAATCCACAAGGGTACCAAGGTTTTCAAACCCTTCTGTAAATGATTGCGCATTTGCTTTAGGAGCAAAAGAAAAAAGCATTATTAATATGCTTAAAAATGCAGTTGCACTTTTTTTGTTTATGTATTTATTTTTCATTCTTTTTGTTTTTAAGTGTTATTTTTTAACTGAATTGTTTTGGTTAATAACTGTTTTCTTGTCAGCAATTTTTGGATGCTGATTAGCAATGGTACTCACCGGTTTTGCAATGCCCTGTGCATGTTGGTTACTTGAAACGGTTTGCTGTTCCAACGGTTTGGATTGATGTACTGTTTGTTTTCCATTTTCTCCGTTTTGGGAGAATGCTATGCTTCCTGTCATTAACAGGGCTGATAACAATAGCGGTTTAATTGATTTTTTCATGGTTTGTTTTATTTATTTAGGGTTTGTTTTTACTGATTTTTTTGAAATTTTCCACAAAAGTAATATTTTTTTGGATATAAATTATAAACTACTAACCGACAAAAAATTAATTAATAAAAAGAGATTCCTCACTTCGTTCGGAATGACAAGCATTGTATGAGATTAAGGGCTTGGTGGAGGTCGGGGCGAAGCCCCG
>JANYDQ010000182.1 GCA_025363555.1 Bacteroidota bacterium
GTAATTAAGATCAGGTTTTACTTCTTTATTTTTATAATATTCCGAATTAGGATGAATTATTTGTGGGTTACGCTCAATAATTCTTTTTCCTTTTACATAAATTACAATATCTCCACTTCTAAGCATTTTTAAAGGATATTAAAAAGATAATAAAGGAATAATGGCGAAATGCCTTAAAATATACTCCACTCAAAAAACTGCTAACCCGCTGTTATTTGTAAAAATGAATATTATTTCGTAACCCCGCTGGACGAGATATGCAATCTCGTCCTTAGAGTAAGGGTTGATAGAACGGGATTATAAATCTCCCAGCTGGTCGAGATTTGCAATCTCGCCCAATGAGCAAAGGATTTGTAATCTAATATTTATTAATTTCTAACGTTGGGATTACAAATCCCAACCAGCGGGAATGACAGGAATTGAGGGTTCATTTTCTTATTCTTACCCTTCTCCTTTGGAAAGGGCACTTGCCAAAGCTACGCGAAATCTTACAGAAGAAGCGTGATAGCGAGACCTAACGGTTTAATTGCTAAAACTTAGCCCCAACGGTAAACAAAACACTGGAAGCAGCGTAATCGTTTTTGATAGAAGTTAGTTTTCCTGAATCGTACAAATAATTATACTCTGTGTACATAGAATAAACATAAGCCATATCCATAAAAAAATGTTTGTAGCGATAGCCAACCCCGGCAGTATAACTGGTTCTGTTGGCATTGGCATTCTCCCCGCTCCTGAACGGACTGCCGTAAAACGCATATCCTATACGAACAGCAAAAGGGTCCCACCTGTATTCTGCTCCTACTCTTATGTTTCCTGCCGAACTGTATTTGTTGCGGATAGTGGTATTTACATCGGTAAATACATTGGGAGTAGAATTTAACTGGGCATATTTGTAATCCACATACTCATATTCTGCATTAATTACTGCCACTTTTTTAATTATAAAACCAATACTTCCTATTGCTCTCCAGGGTGTGGTAGCTGTATAATTAAAACTCCCTTTTGGAGATGCCGCGGTAAAAGTAGTAGCTACTCCGCTGGTATCTACATCCGAAGTGATGGTACTGCTGTATTTATCAGTAAGCATAATTCCGGTTGGAGTATGAATGGCAACGCCAATGTTCAGCCAGTCGGTAGGTTTCACAATTACCCCCAATTTTAAATTATACCCTTTGCCTGTGGTGGATAAACTATTGTCGAGTGAAAATGAACGGAAACCGTGGGTAGTGTCTGACGATTCGGAATAGGTGCTTGATTCATTGTACCTGATTTTTACAAAACCAATAGTACCACCTATAAATAATTTGTTTCTGAAATTTGCACCCATGTTTAAAACGCCCTCGCCCATATATCCTTTCGAATCTACATACTTTCGTTGCAGTTCCCCATAATTGGGAAGTACATGTGAATATTGGTTAGGAATTCCTATTGGATTGATTAAATAAGTTTGATAAGCAAGGTTAGTGGAAAACGAATCGAAATTAGAAGAAGCGTTTCCGTTTGCTGCTGCCACATAATTATCGAGCAACGAACTGTTGTGACTATACCCCTGTATGTTAATGCGGCTGTTGAAATTATTGGTTTGGTTATAGGTAAACGCAAAATTAATAAATTCCCATCCCCCATTCTTTTCTGAATTCAAAGGAATTGCACCCACAATGCCAATATTGCCAAGCGCCAAATTTAATTTCCTGTCGCGTGCATTGGTTGAATTATAGGTGGAAGAAGTGCTTTGCGAAAACAAAACAGGAGTAATGGATATTTCCCCTTTTCGGTAAACGCCAATACCGGCAGGATTATAACTTAAACCGGACATATCTCCACCCAAGGCACCCATAGAACCCGCCATGGAAGCAAAGCGGGCAGTTCCGCCAAAAGTAAGTTGCGAGTAACGCATGGCATCAATATCGTTTTGTGCAATTGCTGAAATTGAACACACTACTCCCGTGCCTATTAAAAAAATTAGCTTTTTCATTGTTTTAAAATATTTTTAAAGATTTATCTTCTGCGACCGCCACCACCTGAACTGCTGTGGGAGGATGAACCACCACCACCACCACCGCCTGAACTGTGGAAACCTCCTCCACCACCTCCCGAACTTGGAGAAGGGCTGTTTCTGAATCCACCGCCTGAATTTGAAGAAGAAGGACTGTTTCTTGGTTCAGAATAATGAGGTGTAGAATTGTTTCTAGGCTCATTGCGCGAAGTAGATTCAGAATAATGCGGTCTTTCATTTCTTGGTTGTGCCTGTTGTTCATTCCTGGGTTGTTCGTAACGAGGTTGCGCCTGTTCGTTTCTCGGTTGTTCGTTACGAGGTTGCACCTGTTCATTTCTTGGCTGCTCATTACGAGGTTGTGCCTGTTCATTTCTAGGTTGTTGGTTGCGAGGTTGCGCCTGTCCGTTCTGATTCATATTATTATTCGGTTGTTCGCGATTAGGTTTAGACTCGTTAAAATCCCGGGCATGTTCTCTTTGATTACTGTTATTAATAGATGGATTACCGTTAGTTCTATTTTCGGTTCCATTGCCTTTGTAATTAGTTGCAGGATTATTATTTCTTTCCCCATTAGTATTATAACGGGTGGAAGGTTTAGTATAATAGTCGGCAACAGTAGTACGAAGCAAGTGTTCGTTAGTCGTTCTGCCCATTGTTTGTTCAAAAGGTTTATGAGTTTCATTTTCCACCCTCGCCATATATTTACTTCCTAAAGAAGGTTGTACAGATTTTCTTCCTGTTCCGCCACCACCGGAATTTGCTTGTCTTGGTCCGTAATAGCTGTTGTTATCATAACTGTTGAAATAATTGTTGCTGTAACCGCCTCCGCAATATCCGTTATTACCATATCCGTAATTATTATACCCGTAACCATAAGGATTGTAACCATAAGGATTATAGGCATTGTAACCGTAATATCCGTAAGGACTATAATATGGGTCGTATCCCCAACCTAAGCTGGAATACATATATATACTTGGAGTATATGCAAAGGAATAATAACTGGGTCCCCAAAAATTATAACCCATATAAACGGAAGAACCATAATAGTAAGGGTCGTTATTGTACCAATAAGAGTTTGTATAATAGTTATCGTAATACCCGTAATTTCCTACAGGGTTATGGAAACGTCTTAAACGTACCGAATATTCATCATCGTAATAATCATCGTAATTAAATGGTTTATCATTATAATTATTAGTGGTATTATTCACAGTACCGTTTCCATCAGTGGTGGTGGAAGAGGAACTGCTTTTCGGGTCATAATAGTCATAATCATTCGGATTACTGCTTTTTCCATTATCGGGAGCAGTATTCATGTTTTTATTTTGATTACCTGCATTTTGATTGCTTTGCTGACGGGCATAATCATCCAATTGCTGAGATTTCCGTTCATTTTCATCTTTAAGCCTTTTGTTTTCTTCTTCCAGCTTTTGCTTTTCCTTGTCGGCAGCTGCATCTTTAGAAGAATAATAAATGTCGTCATTATAAGTACTCTTTGCAGCACCTTTAGGTGAGTTGCAGGAAGAGAAAGCAAACAATGCAAGGATTGAAACAACTAATGTAGTTTTCATTTTATTTTTATTTTTGAATTCTATTTTTTATATTCCTTCGACAAATGAATAACCAAAAGGTTTATTTTCTAATTTTGTCAAACAATATTAATACAAAATTACAAATACTATACCACAAACCTATATTATGAGCAAAGAATTATCAACCAGGGAGGCTAATTATTCAGAATGGTACAACGAGTTGGTTGTAAAAGCTGATTTGGCAGAGCATTCGGCAGTAAAAGGATGTATGGTAATAAAGCCCTATGGGTATGCCATTTGGGAAAAAATGCAGCAGGCATTAGACAAAATGTTTAAAGATACAGGGCATGTAAACGCCTATTTCCCTTTATTTATCCCAAAATCTTTTTTCAGCAAAGAAGCAAGCCATGTGGCAGGATTTGCAAAAGAATGTGCTGTGGTAACACATTATCGTTTAAAAACCGCACCCGATGGAAGCATTGTAGTGGATGAAACAGCCAAGCTGGATGAAGAATTAATTATTCGTCCTACTTCCGAAACTATTATATGGAATACATACAGGGGATGGATACAATCTTACAGGGATTTACCTTTATTAATTAATCAATGGGCAAACGTGGTTCGCTGGGAAATGAGAACCCGGTTATTTTTAAGAACAACAGAATTTCTTTGGCAGGAAGGACATACTGCACATGCCACAGCAGAAGAAGCGATTGCAGAAACAGAACAAATGCTGAATGTATATGCTGATTTTGCTGAACAGTTTATGGCGGTTCCTGTTATAAAAGGTATCAAAACTGCTAATGAACGATTTGCAGGAGCAATAGAAACTTATTGCATTGAAGCGTTAATGCAGGACGGAAAAGCATTACAGGCGGGTACTTCTCATTTTCTAGGGCAAAACTTCGCAAAAGCATTTGATGTGAAATTTGCAAATAAAGAGGGCAAACAGGATTTTGTCTGGGCTACTTCCTGGGGGGTTTCCACAAGATTGATGGGTGCATTGGTAATGAGCCATTCTGACGATAAGGGTTTAGTGTTACCACCAAAATTAGCTCCTTTCCAGGTAGTAATTGTACCTATATATAAAGGGGAAGAACAACTGGCGCAAATTAATGAAGTGGTGGGTAAAATGAAAAAAGCAATGGAAGCCAAAGGGATAAGTGTAAAATATGACAACAGGGATAACCAACGCCCCGGTTGGAAATTTGCAGAATATGAATTGAAAGGTGTTCCTGTCCGTATCGCCATTGGTGCCCGAGATTTGGAAAATGGAACGGTAGAAGTTGCCAGAAGAGACACGATGGAAAAAGAAACACTGCAACAAGCAGATATTGAAAATAAAATTGAACATCTGCTCACCCAAATACAGAACAATTTGTTTCAAAAAGCATTAGCAATGCGGGAAATGAAAACGTATACTGCCGATTCTTATGAAGAGTTTAAACGAATATTAGAAGAAACCCCGGGCTTTATAATGGCTCATTGGGACGGAACAAGCGAAACAGAACAAAAAATTAAAGAAGAAACAAAAGCTACCATCCGTTGTATTCCTTTAAATAATAAGCAGGAAACAGGTGTTTGCATCTATAGCGGTAAAGTTTCGGCTCAAAAAGTAGTGTTTGCAAAAGCGTATTAAACAATTGTAAAAATGGAACCATTAACGCCAAGAGAGTTGATATTAAAAACTCTAAAAGAAAAGTCAAGCCTCAAGCAGGATGTTTATGCCAATACTATTCATGCTTTTAATTTGTTTAAATTAACTGCAAGAAAAATTGCTGCTGAACTAAAAAAAGACGCGATAGCAATAGATAAGCGCGTAATTATCGAATATAAGGAGAAAGGGGCTTTTGAGTTTGAGTTGAGAGTGGCAGGAGATTTACTCATTTTTAGTATGCACACCAATATATTTGAATTTGATAAATCTCACAATGTATGGAAAAGCTCTTATGTAAAAGATGACCATTTACGCTCCTTTTGCGGAATCATTAATATCTATAATTTTCTGAATGACTCCTTTACCTATAATCGGGTCAATGATTCAGGATATGTAATAGGGAGAATTTTTGTTAATAAAGAGAATCATTATTTTGTAGAAGGTAAACGGCAATTAGGTTTTTTATATAATGACTTTGTTCATTGTGTAATTGACGAAGTTGCCATCAAATCTATAATGGAATCTACCATCCTCTACTGTTTAAATTTTGATTTATTTACCCCTCCATTCGACTCCATAAAAGAAATCTCTGTGGCAGATATGCAGACTGCCACCGAAGGAATGCAGATAAAAACAGGTAAACGGTTAGGGTTCCGTTTTCAGGCAGATAATGATGACTTCACATAGTTTCTTATAGAGAAAATATAAATAATGTTTTGCTACATTCATTTTTTAATTACATTTGCACTCCCAAAAAATAAAGAATATCATTTGGGCCCGTTCGTCTAGGGGTTAGGACGCCAGGTTTTCATCCTGGAAAGAGGGGTTCGATTCCCCTACGGGCTACTGTTAAAGCTAAAACCTTGTAAATAACTATTTACAAGGTTTTTTTATTGCAAAGTGGACTATTGTTTTAGTGATATTGAACAGATTCTAAAAATCCTTTAAAATACCCTTTTATATTTAAGAACTTAATACCAACACTAACTGCTTCTTGCGAGAAACTTTAGGTAAAAATTAGATTTTTTTAAAAGTCCTTCCTGTGCAGTTTTTTGCCAGATAATTCGCCTGCCCTTATACTTTGTTGAAGAGTTTTTTTTATTTTAAAATGATATAAAACTTTAATGGTGTTGTGTAACATTCTAGTTACCAAATTTAAGGACTTTTGTATAAAATAAAAACGTTTAAATAAACAATTCAAATAATTCATAAAATGAAAAAGATAATAATACTTCTGTCGCTATTCATAATAGCCATTTCTGCTTCCTCAACCGCCCAGGAAGCGAAGAAAGATACGATTGGCAAAAAGGAAGGTTTTTTCCACAGAATATTTAAATCGAACGATATTACTAAACCTCGTGCACAAATGCAACATTTTGACACCAGGAAAAAAGATAAAAAACTAAAACATAATGGAACACTTGCCTGGAACGAAAGGAAAAGAAAAAAGAATAAAAAACAAGATACTGCCGGATTTTCAGCACCTGCCGGTGGCAACGGCAACCATTAAAGAACATTAAATTGTTTTGTTGCTCATAGAAATAATGTAACATGATTTTTAAATTATATAACACTGAAACAATTAACTGTTCAGATCTTTGTATCGAAAAATAAAATGCTTAAATAAACTTACACCATTATGAAAACAAATATAAATACCGGTAAAGACAATCCGCAAGCATCATCCAGAAATTCGGATATAAAAATGAAATTGGATGCAGAAGAATATGGACTTTTAAAAGATAATGACCAGGATGAGCCTTTAGTAATATCCTGGAATAATGATGAGGCAAGTTGGGATAGCCGTAAAAGGTAGGTTTAAGAACTTTCCTTTTGAAAAAGTTTCATGGGCATAAAAGAATTGTTTTTTTTGCTACAGGAGAATAACTACCTAGTTGGATAATAAAAATTGGGTGCGGTGGGAGTAACTTATTGGTTTTCTAAATTTACAGATTTTGAGAGGGTTTGTAAATGCGGTAAATAAAAAAGTCTTTCACTTCACTCCGTTTTTTTTCTACAAATAATTCATTCACTTATTTTTAAGCTAGTAAATTATGAAAACAAAATTAACTTTAATATTAATAGCAACGAATGTTTGCTTAATATGTTTAGTGTCTTGCCACTCGAATGAAGATAGTCAATATCATGCGATGGAACCTGTTAGTAATGAAATAGTTTCGAAAAATTCTATTCTGAGAAACAATGAAAAAACAGTAAAAAAAGACAGCCTAGTTACTCCCAAAAAAGTAGTTCGGATTGTGAAAAAAACAGAACAAGTTCAGCAAAAAGGAGACATAGATAGCTGGGGTAGTTTCAGGATGGAAACGGAAATGAAAATAGAAGCGAATGAAAAAAATATTAAGATGATGCAAGAAACTCCGAATGCAAGCGCAAAAATGATCAGAAAATTGAAACGTTTGCAGAAAGACAATGATAATTTGAAAAAGAAAATTACCGAATATGATGAAGAAATGAAGATAGCTCGGGAAAAATTTAAGGACAAAATAAATCAAGATGTGAACAATATCGACAATGAGTTAAAAGACCTAACAGTAAACAGTAAAAAATAGGATTTGTATTATTACTTTTCTTTTCCTTTTTTTACATCTCATTTACCGCAACTTTGGGATTAAGGAAGATGAAGGAATTTCTGAATTTTCTTTACTTAATGCCAAAGGCAATTAACCACTTTCCCCTTATTTGATTATTGACAATATGTGAATGATATAAAATATTATAACATTTATGTAGTAATTATTTTTCAGAACATCCTGACCTTTGTATCGTAAAAAATCAACTCCTGATTTTCTTTACGCGAAAAGATTCAACGGAATTAAAAATCTAAATTATAAAAAAATGAAAAAAATTACTATATCATTGTATATAATCATATTACCGATTGCTTTGATTATTTCTTGTTCTTTATATGGGCAAGTAACTACTTTGGAAGAGAATACGTTTATCGGTCCCGATGTATTAAAAACAAACATGAGAAAACTTTGCGAAGACCATGTAACCTATACTCGTAATATTATATTTTGTATTGTTGACGAATTACCGGGCAAAGAGGAAGCCACTCAACGTCTTATTAAAAACCTTGTGGATATTACAAACGCAATTGAGCCTTATTATGGTTCTGATGTAAGAAAACAACTTACTGTTTTATTAAAAACTCATGTTGAATTAATGATAGAGGTTATTAACCAGGCGAAAGTGCGAAATGAAGAAAAACTTGAAATGATTAATAAAAAATGGTATGCCAATGCTTCTGAAATTTCGGTGTTATTAAGAAAAATGAATCCTAATTGGGCATTAACCGATATAAAACTAATAATGTATAACCACCTCACTTTAACATCTGAAGAAGCAATGAATCGTATAAACAAAAATTATCAGGCTGATGCTGCTACATTTGAAGAGGTGCAAAATGAAATTAAAGAATTATCGGACAAATTGGTAGAAGATATAGTTGTGCAATTTCCAAATAAATTTTCTCCAACCCTCGCTCTTCATTGAATTAATTATGAAAATAAAAGTGAAAACCATAGGCAAACTACTTAAAACCAGTTTTGCCGAATGGAAAAAAAAGGACCCGTTTCGCCAAAGTGCTGTTATTGCATATTATTCTGTTTTCAGTATGCCGGGGTTAATCTTTTTAATTATTACTCTGGCGGGATATTTTTTTAACCAGGATATGGTAAGTAAAAATATTTCTAAACAAATAGCCGCCACCATGGGGGCTGAAACCGCTGCACAAATTAATGGAATGCTTACTAACATCCATCATTCCCAATCAACTATTTTAGCTACTATTATAGGTATTATTGTTTTGTTAATAGGAGCTACAGGAGTATTTGTTGAATTACAAAAAAGTATGAACATAATATGGGAAGTGAAAGCGTTGCCTCAAAAAGGAATATGGCCTTTATTAAAGTCACGGCTTTTTTCATTCGGTATAATTCTTGCGATTGCTTTTTTGCTTTTAATATCCCTAGTAATTTCCACAGCCCTTGTTGCCTTTAGTAACAGGATAACGGGCGATTCTACCGGACTATTGGGAACGATTTTTAATATTCTTAATTTCATTTTTTCCCTTTCAATTATTTCTGTTCTGTTCGCTTTTATGTTTAAATTTTTTCCTGATGTCAAAATAAAATGGAAAAATGTGTGGTTAGGCTCTTTGCTTACGGGCATACTTTTCGAATTAGGCAAAACAGCCCTTGCTTTTTATTTTGGAAAAGTTCAGCCTTCCTCGGTGTATGGCGCAGCTGGTTCAATTGTTCTAATTCTTTTGTGGGTATCTTATTCATCTATGATAGTCTTTTTCGGAGCGGAATTTACGGCTTCATTCTCGGCTTTGTATGATGGCAAAGTTCGACCATCAGAAATTGCAAAAAAACCAATGGAGAAACAGATTCTGTAGTTTCATAATAGGCGAACTTTATTATTAAACTCTTAAATTTTAAAAACATACTTCATATTTCTTTTGGAACAAATATCGGGGGAATCCGAAACCGTAGATATCAATTTATCACGAAAGGAAATTATGTATTGTTTTCTCAAAATACTATAAAATGTACCTGTGCCGAACAATCTATCTTTGCATTTTGTAATACGAATTGCTTGGTAAAATATTGATTTATGTTATGAAGGAAATACAGCCATTTGTCTAAGTCTATAAATAAAATTTGCAATTTTTTCAAATGAAGTTTTACCTCTTCTTCTTTTTCATTTTTTCATTATCCCTCAACCAGCTAATTGCACAGATAATTATTAACGAACCACCACGAGCATTGTATTATGACAGAACAAGGCGAATAACCAATCCTGTAGACTTTAATAATTTTCGGGATGTGTTTCATTCCGATAAATTATTAATGGGCAGAAGAAGAATAATGGGTAGTATTTTTTATAATACCTCCCGGGTATTTGTTTACGATGGATATAAACTGAATGCGGAAATTAAACAGGCAATAGGATATGACATCAGATTTCGTTTTTTGGAAGAGATGATGGTAAATGCTACTTTTTATCAAAATTTTAACCGCAGGGCAGTAGCCGAATGGACTTCTGATTATAGCTATTCCATTGGCAGGTATAATTGGGAAAACAGGAAAATAAATTTCGGGTACGAAAACTATGTTCAGAATAAATACAAATCTACCATAGAACAATTTGGAGAAAATTTTCTGGAAGGATATTATTTTGTTTCCGCAAATATTTTTCTACCAAAAGAAACAACAGACAAAATAGCCATTGACGAAACCAGCAATTTACGATTCATAACCTTTTCCCGTTATGCTTTTAAATACCATGATTATTACGGAAACATAAAAGGTGGATTATTTGGCGGGAAGCCCTCTGTAGGTGGTTCGTTTCGTTATACTATCGGGTGGCACTTTTATATTGAATCTGCTCTTTATTACTATTTTAATTCCGGCAAATACCAGCAGCCCTGGGACCCCGATTATACTTATGGATTCGGATATGCTAACTATCGTTCCTTCCGATTATTTTGCACTTACGGAAACTGGGCAACTAACCGTTTTCCATGGCGAAAAAAAACATACCCGGGATACGGATTTCCGGACGGAGATTTTAGATTAGGAGTATCATGGGTTTGGTAAATAATAAATACAATAAATTATGAAATTTTTATTTTTAACTCTTATTTTTTTCAGTGTTACTCTTCAGGCCCAATTAAAATTTGTGGTAGAGGATTTCGAAGGATTGGCTAATGGAGATATTGATTTGAAACAAAACGGACTATTTACTTACGGAAATATAAAAGCGAACGTGAATTCGAAAATGGATAAAAAAAACTATTCGGGTAAAAGATGCATTGAGTTAAATAAAGAAGGAGACAAAACTTTCGGGGGGTGGGGAAAAGGAATTGGAGTGAACATAGATTTGGATGCTGCTGTAGATTATATTAATTTTTATGTGTATTGTAACGATACGAATACAATACGAATTGAATTGCAGGAAGATGATAATGGAGATAATAATTTTGAGAAAGAAACAGACGATCAATGGGTTTATTTCCAGAAAATACTAAACAAAAACCAATGGCAATTAGTTTCTATTCCTTTAAATAAATTTAAGGACATGAACAATGGGGGGGATGGGGTTTTTAATGTAAGTTATAAAAACGGTAAATTGTTGTGTTTGGTTTTTAATCTCAACAATTCGGAAAATAAAAATGCTACATCTTCCTGGTCGTTCGATTTTATTTGTTTCACACAAGGAAAGTTGCAAACCGCCACGCAACTGTTTGACGCTCCTTTGACCGAGCAAACAAATGGTTGCACATTAGGCGCCTGGAGCAAGGAAGGAAATACCGGCAACTTCACTGAAATAGCTTCGAGTTTTGAAAACAATTTTGAAGCAGGGAAAAAACTTGGTGTGGTTCATTTTTTTCAGCCTTTTTCTGTAAATCACGATACGGACGAAAAGCAATATCCTTCGGTGGAACGAATTAATAAAATTATTGCACAAAATTATATTCCAATGATTACACTGGAAGACCACTTTGTGAATGCAAAACCATCTACAAAACAACCGAACCTTTATAGTATCACCGAAGGGCATTTTGATGCATTCTTTTCGGCATGGGCAAAACAAATAAAACAGGTGAACGGAATTGTACTGCTTCGTATTTTGCATGAATTCAACGGAGACTGGTATCCGTGGTGTATTTCGAAGAATAATAATAATCCGGAATTGCTGGTGAAAGCATACCGACATATACACGATATTTTTTTAAAAGAGGGGGTAACGAATGTCAAATTTATCTGGTGTCCAAACTCTATGAGTATTCCGCAGGAAAAATGGAATTTTATAATGGAGGCTTATCCAGGTAACCAATATGTTGATTTTGTTGGTCTGGATATTTATAATGGCGCTGGAAAATCAGTAATTTGGCGTTCTTTTTTAAAAGAAGGTATTGAAAATTATTTTATTCTTACCCAGCAATTGCCAAACAAACCTTTATTGGTTTGCGAAACTTCCAGCCGGGAACGAAAAGCAAATGAATCCGTGCAATCGCAAACAAAAGCGGAATGGATAGAACAAATGGGTGAAGTGCTGAAAACCGATTGTTCGAAAATAAAACTGATTAGCTGGTTTAATGAAGGAGAAAAATTTAAAATTAATTCTTCACGCGAATCGATAAATGCATTTCAGAATTATATATTGAAAGAGGAGTATTTTACATCAGGGAAAACGGAATTTGAAAAAACACTGATTCATTAAACAAAAAAAACAGTGCTGCAAAAATCTATTAAATGGAAACAAAAAAAACACACAGATTCAGAAAATCGATTTTGGTTGCCTTAGGGATAATAATACTTCTGATGGTTCTTGTTATTGTATTTATTTCTCCTATTACAAAATACTTAATAGAAAAGTATGATGTAAAATACATGGGGCGCGAGATTAAGCTAAACTATGCCTATGTAAACCCGTTTACAGGATATATTTATTTAAGCGATATTAAAGTTTACGAAGAAAAAAGCGATAGCATTTTTCTTTCTGCAAATAGTTTGAGCGGACATGTAGCAATGCGCAAACTAATTTCCAAAACATATGAAATAAGCGACCTAACCCTGGACCACCCGTGGGGAACAGTTATGCAAAACAAAAAAGAATTTAATTTTGATGATATAGTTGCTAAGTTTACAAAGAAAGATACCCCTGAAGTGAAAAAAGGTCCTCTTCATTTAAGTTTCGTGGGAATAAAAATAATAGAAGGCGAATTTCATTACCACGAAAAAACAATTCCCGTAAATTATTTTATTAAAAATGTAAATATAGAAAGTTCCGGAAAGTGGTGGGATGTAGATACAATGGATATAAAATTCGATTTTTTGTCGGGTATAGGCAAAGGCAAAATAAAAGGCATCTTTAACATCAATACCAAAAATAACGATTACAATACAGAGGTTACTGCTACAGAATTCGACTTGAACGTTATCGGGCAGTTTTTAAAAGATATAACTAACTACGGACATTTTGCGGCAGTACTGGATGGACATGTACTTGCTAAGGGAAATTTTAATAATAAGGAAGATATTACCACTAAAGGGGATGTAGCGGTCAGTAATTTTCATTTCGGAAAAAACCCACATGATGATTATGCTTCTTTCGACAAGTTTGTTTTATCTATTGTGGATTTAAGTCCTAAAAAACATGTGTATAATTTCGATTCGGCTTCCCTCACTCATCCTTATTTTAAATACGAACGATACGATTACCTGGACAATATACAAACCATGTTTGGTAAAAAAGGTGCAAATGTTAAAGCTGTAAATAACAACTCTGAAAAGTTTAACCTTGTTCTTGAAATAGCTAAATATGTAAAAGTACTAGCCCGCAACTTTTTTCGAAGTAATTATAAAATAAACCGTGTTGCTATTTACAAGGCCGATTTACATTATAACGATTATACACTAAACGAAAAATTTTCAATGGAATTAAATCCTCTTTATGCCCATGCCGATTCCATTGACAAAAGTCATAGCCGGGTAAAAGTGTTTTTGAAATCGGGAATTAAACCTTATGGTAACCTGAACGTTGCTTTAAGTATCAATCCGAAAGACAGCAGCGATTTCGACATTGATTATCATTTTACCAAAATTCCTATTACCATGTTTAACCCTTATCTTATTAATTACACTTCATTTCCATTAGACCGCGGAACAATAGAACTGAACGGAAAATGGGATGTCAGAAAAGGCAATATTCAAAGTGATAACCATTTGTTGGTTATTGACCCACGCCTGAACGAAAGGCTAAAAAATGACAACACTAAATGGATACCAATGAAAATAGTTATGTTTTTTATAAGAGAAAAAGGCAATGTTATTGATTACCAGGTGCCGATAACAGGCGATTTGAACAATCCTAAATTTCATTTAAAAAATGTTATTTTTGGTATCCTCACCAACATTTTTGTTAAACCTGTTTCCACTCCTTATACTGTCCAGGTGCGAACTGTGGAAACAGAAATTGAAAAATCGTTATCATTAAAGTGGGAAACAAAAAGCACCGAACTCGAAAACAAACAACAAAAATTTATGGAAAAGGTTGCCGGCTTTCTCAACGATGACAAAAACGCAGCCATTACCGTAACACCCATGAACTATAGTATTAAAGAAAAAGAATACCTGTTGTTTTTTGAAGCAAAGAAAAAATACTACCTCGCAAACGATAAAATGAATTTGAACGATTTTCATGAAAAAGATTCGCTAGAAGTAGATAAAATGTCTGTGAAAGATTCTGTTTTTATGCGTTACATTGAAAGCCTGATTAAAGACACCATGGCATTTACCATACAGGAAAAATGTGAAAAATATGTAAACCCTTCAGTTGTAAGTCAGAAATATAACCGAATGAACAAGGACAGGAAAGATTTATTTCTTTCTTATTTTAAAGATAACGATTTGGCAAAGCGAGTAAAATTTAAACCAGAGCAAAACATAGTTCCTTACAATGGTTTTTCGTTTTACAAAATAGAATATAAAGGCGAATATCCGCCCGACTTAAGGAAAGCTTACGACAAAATGAACCAGTTGAACAGCGAAGTACCAAGAGATAAATACAAAGAAGAACGGAAAAAACGCAAAGCTGCCGAATAAAAAAAACTTCTACGCTCTGCTCCAACCATTGATTGATTAGAACAATAAAAAAAGCCATGCAGAGGTGCATGGCTTTTTTTATTAATTTTATTGAATTAGGCACTTTATAAATAACATAAACTCCTTATCTTTGCAGCCAAAATAAAACAAGAAATGGAAGCAAAATATAAAAGCCTCACGATATTTGAGTTTCAGGAGAAATTTAAAGATGATGAAGATTGTTTGAAACATCTATCAAACATAAAATGGGCAAAGGGGTTTAAGTGTAAAAAATGTGGACATGGTAAGTACTGTCAGGGAAATGGAAAATACACACGACAATGCACAAGTTGTAATTACAACGAATCGCCCACTTGCGACACCTTGTTTCACAAAGTAAAATTTTCATTGTTGAAAGCATTTTATATTGTGTATTATGTAAGTACCAATAAGAAAGGTATAGCCAGTGGGCGACTCGTTGTAATTACAACTTGTGCATTGTCGTGTGTATTTTCCATTTCCCTTACAGTAGTTACCGTGTCCACACTTTTTACACTTAAACCCTTTTGCCCATTTTATGTTTGATAGATGTTCCAAACAATCTTCATCACTTTTAAATTTCTCATGAAACTCAAATATCGTGAGGCTTTTATATTTTGCTTCCATTTCTTGTTTTGTTTTGGCTGCAAAGATAAGGAGTTTAAATTATTTACAAAGTGCCTAATTCAATAAGTTTTTTACTTACTTGAACAAGTCTTTCAACTTATTTATAGTGTAATCTACTTCTTCTTTTGTAGAATGTTTACTAAAAGAAAAACGAACAGACGGGCGGGTAGTAATATCAGCGCCGATACCTGCTAATACGTGAGAACCTTTATCACTTCCACTGGTACAGGCACTTCCGCCTGATGCAGCAATACCTGCTATATCGAGGTTAAATAAAAACATTTCTGCATTTTCAGTATGAGGGA
>JANYDQ010000186.1 GCA_025363555.1 Bacteroidota bacterium
TCAGCGGTAACAAATTTTGCGGGTTCAAATGGTTCGACTTCAACCAATACTCAATTTGTTGAGTCTTGTCTTCCGCCAATGCCCGGAGCAATCACTGGTTTTACAAGCATATCCAATTACGGTGTTGCTGTTACGGGTGTAACCTATTCGATATCAGCCGTAAGTGGGGCAACAGGTTATACATGGTCAGTACCGCCGGGTGCTACAATTACCGCAGGTGCAGGGACTACCAGTATTACGGTAACTTTTGCAAGCGGCAGTGCTTCAACCAATGATGTGGTAACTGTATCAGCAACTACTGCTTGTGGTTCAAGCAGGCCTTCTACACTTACTGTTACTTATTATCTCAGCCCTATTCCTATGAATAATGTGGATGCTTCAAACAATAATAGTATTGCTGTTTCTGCAATTTATCCGAATCCCTCAAATAACGTATTTAATATTGATTTGACTTCTTCAGTTGAAACAGCATTAACTTTAGAAGTTTATGATGTATTGGGGAGTTTGATAATAAAGCAACAGCAACAAATATCAAAAGGAGCCACAACATTAAAAACCACTACAGAAAATTATAAAAGCGGTATGTATTATATAAGAATACTGGATGCGCAAAATGAAGTGATTTATAAGCAGAGTTTAGTAAAAGAATAAAAGCACATTAACCTTCTTATAATTATTAATCATGAAAACAAAAATTAAATTTTTTATACTCATTGCTGCCTTTATAGGTATTAGCAATAGTACAAGAGCTCAATTTACATTACTTCACAATTTTGGAGATACCATAATTGATGGAAATGGACCCCTAGGTGATTTATTCCTTCATGATACCTCTCTTTATGGAATGACTTACGAAGGGGGGGTAAATGGTGACGGAACTATTTTTAAAATAAAACCTGACGGAACGGGCTACCAGGACCTGCTTGATTTTAACCAAACAAACGGATCGGGTCCCTGTGGTGCTTTTATTTCGGATGGCACTTTTCTGTATGGAACTACTGGTTATGGAGGGGTTTATGATTTTGGAACTGTTTTTAAAATAATGCCCGATGGAACTGGCTATGTAAAACTATGGGATTTTGGAAACACAGCAGATGGACGATTACCTCATGGTTCACTTTTTTATGATGGCACTTTTTTATATGGAACTACATTTAATGGCGGTGTGAATTATAAAGGGACTTTATTTAAAATAAAAACTGATGGGACAGGATATGTAAAACTGCTGGACTTTGCAGGCACCACTAATGGATCCCAACCAGTCGGTTCGCTTATTTATGATGGCACTTTTCTGTATGGAACTACAGAGGTTGGCGGGGCAAATAATATGGGTGTTGTTTTTAAAATAAAAACGGATGGCACCTCTTATTCTGACCTGTTGGATTTTGCAGGCACTACAAACGGAATAAGCCCGCATGGCTCTTTTTTCTATGATGGTACCTTTTTATATGGAACTACAGCGGGTGGCGGGGCAAATAATATGGGAGTTATTTTTAAAATAATGCCTGACGGAACTGGCTTTGTAAAACTACTGGATTTTGGAGGCAGCATAAGCGGAATTCAGCCTTATGGTACACTCATTTCTGAGGGCAGCTTTCTTTATGGAATAACTTCACATGGAGGTGTAAATGATGACGGAACAATTTTCAAAATAAAAACCGATGGAACAGGTTATGCCCTACTGTTTGACTTTAGCCCCATAGATGGAATGGGTTCGGAAGGCTCTCTTATATCTGACGGCAGTTTTTTGTATGGCATGACAAGATCAGGCGGCACGTATATTAAAGGAGTAGTATTTAAATATGCTTTGCCAAGTACAGTGGGTGTAAACGCATTAGCAATTAATGAAAAATTGGAAATATATCCCAATCCAACAACTGGTAATTTTACAATTACTCAAAACAACACAGCCAATACTGAAATAGAAATTTATGACATAGTTGGTGAACTCATTTATAAAACTATAGCAACAAACCAACAAACAGAAATTGATTTAACTAAACAAGCAAAAGGAATTTATTTTGTAAGAATAGAAGATGAAAATAAAAATATAGTAAACAGGAAAATAGTTTTGCAGTAAGATAAACCTGGCAGGTTTAGAAAAATAAAAAAACTCCTTGCAGCAATGCCAGGAGTTTTTTATTTTTAACTTATCCTTACCATATAATGTATTCTAAAGAACATGTAATTTATATTCTTAGTTAATACCCGACCTTTGCACTATGAATAAATTAAATACATAGAAATCATGAAAAAGAATTTTTTAAATCTTGCATTACCTTTCGTAGCCATCATTATGGGCGCAATAACTATGAACGGATGTAAAAAAGATGAAACCACAGCCACTGTAACTTCGCCTGTAACTGCCACCTCTGCTCCTGTTTCTGCCATAGTTACTTCGGGAGGTGCCTGACATATCAGCTATTTTTATTATGAAGGTAAAGACCACACAGCAGATTATAATGGTTATAATTTTACTTTTTATAACACAGGTACAATGACGGCAACCGTAACCGATGTGATTACCGGGGGAACATGGAGTTATGACGCTCACAATGTGTTTCACATACATTTGGATAATGTGGCTCTGCGTGTTAAAACTTCATTTAGTCAGGTAATTAAAGACTTTGCTCAAAGCGATTTGATGGAAATAAAAACAGAAATACAGCCGGGGAAAAACGCAAAACAGTCGAACAAATTTTATAAAAAAAATGAATCTACCGAAGTTAGATTAATAAAAGTGATACTTGAAAACGGAGAGGTTGAACTATTAATAACATCGCTGATGGATAAAACACTATTTCCTGTTTCGGTTTTTAAAGAACTGTATTTTAAACGCTGGGGAATAGAAACTT
>JANYDQ010000247.1 GCA_025363555.1 Bacteroidota bacterium
CAACAATTTAACAATACAACAATTTAAACAGAAACAATTAAAACTAACAATAAAATAATTAACAAACACAGATTCGTAAATTCGTAAGTTTTCGTTATCCTTACCATTTAAAACACAGATTCGTAAATTCGTAAACTTTCGTTATCCGTACCAATTAAAACACAGATTCGTAAATTAGTTACTTTTAGTTATCCGAAAACAAACAAAACAAAAAATGAGACAAGTATTAATACATCATGGAGAAGAAGGGTATTGGATTGCGGAGTGTCCAAGTTTACCTGGTTGTATAACACAAGCAACAACCAAACAGGAATTGCTGATTAATATTAAAGAAGCTATTGAAGTATATGTGGAAGCATTGATAGAAGATAAATTACCGGTGCCGGAAGATAATTTGGATGCGCTATTAGTAGCCGTATGAAACTACCTCGAATTTCGGGAAGAGAATGTATAAAAGCATTAGAAAAAGCAGGATTTTATCAGGTTCGACAAAAAGGAAGCCATATAGTGATGAGAAGAGATGACCCATTTTGCCAGTTGATAGTGCCTGACCACAAAGAACTTGATACAGGAACATTAAGAGCAATAATAAGGCAAAGTGGTTTAAGTATAGAAGAGTTTATTAAAATAGTATAAAAGCGAATAAAGTAAACGATGGATTTAAGTGTTTTTAAAAAGCGGGTAGATGCAGAAACAGTGAGCATCCTGTTTTACAGAGATGATATAAAAGGATTGCCGGAAAAGGTATTACATGGCGATGGTTTTACTGTTGAAATTAAAAACGAACAAGTATATTTGATTGACATTTATAATGCTGAAAAAGCACTCGGAAACCTTATTAAAACAATTGATAAAAATGCCGCTTAAACATAACAACAATGCAACCATAAAACAATTCAACAATTTAACAATACAACAATTTAAACAGAAACAATTAAAACTAACAATAAAATAATTAACAAACACAGATTCGTAAATTCGTAAGTTTTCGTTATCCGTACCATTTAAAACACAGATTCGTAAATTCGTAAGTTTTCGTTATCCGTACCATTTAAAACACAGATTCGTAAATTCGTAAACTTTCGTTATCCGTACCAATTAAAACACAGATTAGTAAATTAGTAACTTTTAGATATCCGTACCTTAAAAATAAATAAAAATTATGAGCACCATTTCCTTTGATACATTGGCTTACGCTAAAAAACTGATTGCAGCAGGAGTGCCCGCTACCCAAGCAGAGGTACAGGCGGAAGCATTAAAAGAAATAATAGATGACAATTTAGCTACCAAGCGAGATTTGAAAGAAATGGAATTGCGACTTAAATATGACCTTACAGTGAGATTTGGAATTATGGCTGTTGCAATTATTACTATTACAGTTTCTCTTATTAAATTTATTCATTAACATTCGTTATCCGTAACCAACAATTAGTAAATTCGTAAACTTTCGTTATCCGTACCATTTAAAGTTATCCGTACCATTTAAAACAAAACAAGAACAATAAATATAACTAACCCCAAAATCAATTTACTATGAAGAATTTTACAAAAACAAAAAAGGCAACTAGCTCTGTTATGCGTTGGTTAATGTGTGCTGTGGTGATGATAATTAATGTTTCCAAAGTGAATGCGCAGGCAGTAAATACTTATACATTTACTACAGGTACAGGTATGACGGCAACAACCTTAACCACTCCTATCTCATTAATTGCAACAGGGGTTGATGACCAAGGTTCAGCTGTAACCGCCATTCCGTGGACTTTTACCTATGGGGGTGTTGGCTATACACAATTTTCGGCAAGCTCTAACGGATTAATGGCTTTAGGTGCTACTCCTGTAACAAATCAATGGAGCAACTCCATAGCGGGTATTGCTACCTTCCCGGCAATAATGCCTTTTTGGGATGATTTGATTACGAATAGCGTAAATGGTGTTGGGGTACAATATCAGGTTTTTGGAAGTACTCCTAACCGAACATTAGTTATAAACTGGAGTTGCCAGGATTATAGCAGTTCGGCTAATGTTCGTTTTCAATGTACTTTATTTGAAACTACAAATGTTATTACCTTTGCTTATTATGTAGGAGGAGGAGGAGGGACTTCTGATATAGGTCTTGCAACTTCTACTTCTGTGTATGAAAGTGTAACTACAAGCACTAATACTATCAGTACATCTGTAGCAAATGATAATGTTGTACTGCCTGCTACATCAGGGCGTTTTTACACTTTTACGCCACCGCCACCAACCATTACAAGTTTAGGTACCACTAACGGATGTGGAGGAGCTTCGTTAACAATAAACGGAACAGGTTTTTTAGGAGTTACTGCTGCCAATGTTAAGATTAATGGATTAGCAGTCACTTCGATTACTTCCAATTCGGGAACTGTAATGGTAGTTGTAACTGGTTCAACTGCAACTTCGGGACCTGTTACAGTTACTAATAATGGTGTTACAGCAACGGGACCAACCTATACAATTAATGCGACACCAGTAATTACTGTTCAACCTTCTGCCCCTGCCCCAATATGTGGTGGTTCGGGAACAGTTACGGTTAGCGTTACCGCTACCGGTGCTACCACTTACCAGTGGCAAAAAGGCGGAGTTAATCTTTCCAATGTGGCGCCCTATAGTGGTGTAACCACAAGTACACTTACTGTTACCAATCCTTCAAATACAGAAAACGGGGCTTCGCTAACGTGCGTTATTGGAAACGGAACAGCATGTACTGCAACTACCACCGCAGTAACTTTAACTGTTGCCAATTTACCAGCATTACCAAGCCCGGTAACAGCCACAGCAAGTTCTATTTGTGTGGGTCAATCTTCTAATTTAAATGCCACTTCTGCGGGAAATAATATAAATTGGTGGAACGCTTCATCTGGAGGAACTTTATTAACAACAGTAGCAAGTGCGGCAAATTATGCTGTTACTCCGGGAGGAACCACTACTTATTATGCAGAATCAACTACGGGAGCAAGC
>JANYDQ010000312.1 GCA_025363555.1 Bacteroidota bacterium
AAACAATACCACGACTTAATGCGCCACGTTTTAGCAAAAGGTGCAACAAAAACAGACAGAACAGGAACAGGAACGGTAAGTGTATTTGGATACCAAATGCGTTACGACTTGCAAGAAGGGTTTCCGATGATGACTACTAAAAAAGTTCATATGAAATCTATTTTGCATGAATTATTATGGTTCTTAAAAGGCGATACGAATATCAAATATCTGAAAGATAACGGTGTAAGCATTTGGGATGAATGGGCAGATGAAAATGGAAATCTGGGTCCTGTATACGGATCGCAATGGAGAAGTTGGCCTGCTGCTGATGGTCGCCATATCGATCAAATCACACAAGTAATCAATCAAATAAAAAACACTCCAGATAGCAGAAGAATGATTGTAAGCGCTTGGAATGTTGGAGAGATTGATAAAATGAAACTACCTCCTTGCCATGCATTTTTTCAATTTTATGTTGCTGATGGAAAATTAAGTTGCCAATTGTATCAACGCAGTGCCGATATATTTTTAGGTGTTCCTTTTAATATAGCATCGTATGCAATATTGACCATGATGGTGGCACAGGTTTGCAATTTACAACCAGGAGAATTTATTCATACACTTGGTGATGCACATTTATATTCAAATCATATTGAGCAAGCGAATTTACAATTGTCGCGCGACCTTCGTAAACTTCCTACTTTAAAAATAAATCCGGAAGTAAAAGATATTTTTGGATTTAAGTTTGAAGATTTTGTGTTGGAAGGATACGACCCGCATCCGCATATAAAGGCTGATGTTGCTGTATAGCCTGGTATAAACGAATAACCGAATGAACAAATGAAAATAAGTATTATTGTAGCAGTTGCCCAAAACAATGTTATTGGAAAAGATAATAAATTGATTTGGCACATGCCCGAAGACCTGAAATTCTTTAAAGAAAAAACTTTGGGACACTGCGTCATTACCGGAAGAAAAAATTACGAATCCATTCCCCAAAAATTTCGCCCGCTTCCAAACCGCACCAACATTGTCATTACCCGCCAAAAAAATTACAATGCCTTTGGCGCTATCGTAGTTAGTTCTTTGCACGAAGCTATTGAAAAAGCCGAACAAACCGGAGACGAAGAAATTTTTATAATGGGTGGCGGAGAAATTTTCAAGCAAAGCATTCATCTTACCGATAGAATTTATTTAACCAAAATTCATCACCCATTTGATGGAGATGTTTTTTTTCCTGAAATTAATTTCAATGAATGGAAAGAAACCGACAGAAAAAAAGGCACGGTGGATGAAAAAAACATATATGCCCACGATTTTATTATTTATGATAAAATAAGCAAACCGTAATTTTAAAAATTAAATAATTTGGGCGTGCCCCCCGATGAAGAATCGGGGGTCGGGCTTTCCGCTTCAATCTTTTTTGCCCCCCGCCTTTTGCAAGGCACAAAAAAGGATTTCCGCTACAATCCCTCACGCTCCGTTTCCTGTAGTTCGCCCCCATCCGAACTGGAAAAAAGCAAATAACCGTCCTGTTTTTTGCCAAAAACAACTATTTTGACCCGAAAACCGGGTAAAATTCTCTTTCGGCAAAATAATCAACTAACTAATTATCAATACAATAATGAAGGAATATACTCCATATTGAAAAGGAAGTACTTCCTTTGATAAGGGAAGTACTTCCTTTGTTAAGGGAAGTACTTCATTTGATAAGGGAAGTACTTCATTTGTTAAAGGAAGTACTTCCTTTGTGAAGGGAAGTACTTCATTTGTTAAGGGAAGTACTTCCTTTGTTAAGGGAAGTACTTCCTTTGAGATGGGAAGTACTTCCTTTGTTAAGGGAAGTACTTCCTTTGAGATGGGAAGTACTTCCTTTAAGATGGGCAAAAACATAAAGCATTGAATATCAAAACATAAAATTTAATTCACAATTTATTGAAAAGACCCACAGTTTATTGAACAGACTCTTTTACTTTCCGGCTTTTTAAAGTTTTCATTACCATTAAAGAAGTTTTGATTAGCGCTTAAGAAGTTTTGATTAGCGCATTAGAACTTTTGATTAGCTCATTAGAACTTTTGATTAGCTCATTAGAACTTTTGATTAGCTCATTAGAACTTTTGATTAGCGCATAAGAACTTTTGATTAGCTCATTAGAACTTTTGATTAGCGCATTAGAACTTTTGATTAGCGCATTAGAACTT
>JANYDQ010000086.1 GCA_025363555.1 Bacteroidota bacterium
GAACATTTTGAAATCGTTTTGGTACACGAGTTAGGACACGTAGAAGCCAAAGAAGACTTTATAGAAGTTGTATTTGAAGAAAGAAATAACCTACCTCAAGGATATTCAACTTCAGAGTACGAATCAAAAGGATTTTACAGCAAACAAATACAGGATTTTCCAATACGTGGAAGAGCAGTTTTTAAAGATAAGGCGTAGGATATGGCGTCCATAAACAAACCAAGGAAACTATCAGTAATGATTTTACATTTATAGCAGAAGGCACCAAATTCACAACAGAAATGGCTGATTATTGTTATCACTTTCGTTATAACGGGTTTACTTCTTTATATAAAACCTTTGACTTCGTTTTTTGAATTCGAACAATTAAGCTTGTCGCAACTTTTCCTTAGTATGGCTATTGGGTTGATAAGTGTAATTTGGTATGAGGCAATAAAGGCAATGGTTAGAACAAAACATAAAAATCAGAACCTTAATTTTTAATTTTAGAACATGTGCATTATATAAAAATGTCTAATTCTGAAATTGTTTTTTATTTTTTCTTTTGAGGCTCTCCACTACCTTCAGTAATTAATTTCAATAAACTACCTTTTACATACTGGTCCCAACCTTTTACGCAATCGTTGTAACATTCTACTTTGGGAATTAAACCAATGTGTGTAAAATTGATTTGAGTGGAGTTGTCTTTTGTTGAGATTTCAAAACTCATTTTTGTGTTTTGCCATTCCTTTTTGTCAGTAAGCCATTCAAGATAGCTGTCAGTAACCTGCCACACTATTTTTGTATTAGGAACAAACTCAACTATTGTAATGGTTACAAAAGATTTTCCTCCCCAAAGTAATGTAAAAACATCTTTCAATTGGTGTGAATTGCCTTCTAAATTTTCTGTCCACCATTCGGTAACGTTGTTAATACTTTTAAATACTTTTTCTGTTGGTGCTTCTATCGCAATGGTAGCATTGTAATTTTTATTTTCCATTTTATTTATAGGTAGTGTTTAAAAAACTTTTTTGCCTTTGCCGGTAGTAATCAAGCTGAATAAACTTTGTTGAATAAGTTGTTGCCAGGCATTCGAACAATCTCTGTAACATTCAATTTCAGGAGCTAAACCCATGTGAGTGAAACGCAGTTGGGTTTTGTTATTCTTTTCCAAAATTTCGAAAATAATTTTTGTGCCTGTCCATTCATTTTTATCTTTTATAAAATTTAGTTTGCTGTCGGTAACCAGCCACACTATTTTTTTGTTAGGGACCACTTCCACTAATTTCTGTTTTGAAAAATGAAACTCCTCCATACGATAGGTAAACTCATCATTGAGTTTTTCGGTGTTGCCTTCAATCTCTCCCTGCCACCAACCTCTCACATTGTTGATAGCATTAAATACTTCATCCGGTTTTTGGTCCACCAATAAGTCCGTTGTGAAATCTTGATTCTTCATATCTGTTTTATTTATAAATTTCAGAGATACTCCGTTTTTTATTTAGTCTTAAAAGTAGTAAAAGATATTCATTACACTATAATTGTTTCGATAATAAGATAATTAGTAAACATCCAAAGGAAAAATAAATATCTTTGCATAAAAATGATAAAAGATTCCCAAAAATACACATTAATTATTACCCACATTCTTGCCTGGGCTATTTGTTTATCCATTCCTGTTTTTATATATAATAATCCTTATGGCGAATTTATAGCTAATGCAGAAGAAAAATTTGGAATACCCGAAACCATAGCTTACATCACATTTATTTGTTTCTTTTATCTCAATGCGTTTGTTCTACTTCCAAAATTATTTTCACAAAAAAAAATAGTTGCTTATATTGTAATAACATTTCTGCTCCTAATTATTGTAGCAACAACAAATGCAACAATAGCAAGTATTTATCGTGCCCAGGTTCCCCCGCGACCATTTATCAGGGTTTGGGCTTACCGGGTATTTATTTCCCTTGCCAACCTGGCATTGAGCACTAGTTACCGGTTGATAATGGATAATTTTAAAAGAGAACAATTTTTAAAAGAAAAAGAAAAAGAAAATTTAATTGCAGAGCTTTCTTTTTTACGTTCACAAATAAGTCCTCATTTTGTTTTTAATGTATTGAACAGTGTGGTGTCGCTGGTTCGAAAAAAATCTGACCAGGCGGAGCCGGTTTTAATGGAATTATCAAATTTGATGAGGTATATGTTATACGAATCGGATGCGGAAAAAGTGAGTGTAACCAAAATGATAATGTATTTAACAAGTTATATCAATCTTCAAAAAATGAGGTTTGGCGATGATATAAAGTTGGATTTTAAAATTGAAAATAATACCGTAAATGATCATTATATAGAACCCATGTTATTTATTCCTTTAGTCGAAAATGCTTTTAAACATGGCATTGGAATAGTAGAACACCCTGAAATAAGGGTGGTGCTAAAAGTAAGCGGGCAAAGCATCAATTTATATGTAAGCAACAAATACGATAGTAAAACCAAAGTTCAAAAAGACAAAAAATCCGGAATAGGATTAAATAACCTGAAAAGACGACTGGATTTACTATACCAGCATAAGCATCAGTTTGCCATTATTGAAAACGAAAATGAATTTACAGCCACCCTTAATATACAACTACAATGATTAGATGCCTTGCCATAGACGATGAAACCCTTGCTCTTGACTTGCTGGAAGACAATATCAGCAAAGTGCCTTTTTTACATTTGGTAAAACGATGTAAAAATGCGTATGAAGCAATTGAAATTTTGCAGACAGAAAAAATAGATTTACTATTCCTGGATATTGAAATGCCCGGAATTACCGGTTTGCAGTTTTTAAATAGTCTTCAAACAAAACCAATGGTAATTTTTATTACTGCCTATAAGCAATATGCGCTGGAAGGTTATACTTTAGATGTATTGGATTACCTGGTAAAACCTGTTCCGTTCGAACGTTTTTTAAAAGCAGCAAATAAAGCACTGGAATATTATAATTTTAAAAATAATGAAACTAAACCCCAGGTGCAAAACGATTATTTTTTTGTTAATTCAGAGTACCAGCTTGTTAAAATAATGTCAAGCGAAATTGCCTATATAGAAGGGCAAAAAGATTATGTTCAAATTCATTTTATTAATAACAGTAAGCCATCGGTGCTTACCCGGATGAATTTCAAAGAAATAGAAGAAAAACTTAATTCACCCAATTTTATTCGTATTCACAAATCGTATATAGTTGCAATAGATAAAATAACTTCAGTTCGTGCAAGCATTATTTATATTGGAGAGCAACGAATTCCGTTAGGCGACAATTACAGGGACGAATTTTTTAATACTATCAATCCGGATACTCATAAGTAAATTTTCAGTATTCACCCCCACATCCTTAACTTATACATACAAAGTTGGTTATTTTGTATCAACAATTTGATTATATGTATATAAAATTATTATATTTGCACCCGGAAGAAATAAAATCCTACAGCAATGCGGGAATTTTTTGTCTTTAAAAAATACTTTCATTTACGGTTATAAAATTTATTTATAAAAAAATGCTTAAAGAAATATCCCCGGTTGAAGAAGAAAAGATAATTGTTGCAAATGATTTTGGCACAGTATCTACCAAAAGGGTAATGCTTAAAGTAAGCAACACAGAGGCATCCATTCCTATAAAGCAAATTTATTCCATTTCCTTTCGCAGAAAACATAATTTTTCCCTCGGTATTCTTTATTTATTTTTTTCCATTGCCGTTTTAATTGGAGAATTATATATTGAAAACAGTTACGAAACCGAAGGAGTTTCCATGCCTAAACTCATTAGTGTACTTACCCTTATTTTAATTTTATTATTCTTCATTGTTTCAATGACTTATTTCATAGGGCATCATCTCATCAGGATAAATGAATTTGGTGACGACCGCAAAAAAATAAAAGTAGATTTATTTAAAACCAGGCAGGGAAAAGAATATTATGAAGCAATACACCAGCAAATAATAGGTGGTTAATTTTTTTGTGAGAAAAAGACAATGAAGAAAATAAGACGCTTTTGCTTCCGTTATTTTAAAATAAACCCATACATGGTAGTTGAAAATATAGAAGCACGAAGTATTTTACTTACCATAGGTATTATCGGCTTTTTCGTTTTATTAGGTTGGCTGGTTAGTCAAGGTATAAATTTCATCTCCCAATAAATAATTATATTCCACAAGTATTTATGTCGTTTGTCGATAACTTTGTTAATTAATAATTATTTTTTTTGTTTTATATTAAATAATTAATATATTTGCAGCGTAAATTTACAATTATGTATATACATTCGTTATTTTCATCTCATTTCAAGGCAACCTTTTAATTTAGTTATCGTCTTACATATATACAGAAGTTAATAATTAATACAACAAATTTTAATAATAAAAAATAAAATAACAAAAATGCCTTTTGCAAAAACATATATTAATAATAAAATAACCAATGCAAAAACAAGGGCAACTTTTGCAACCCGAAACATTACTATTATAATAGTACTCTTATTTATTACAAACGAAACCCTGTTTGTTTCAACCACCCAAAGTAAGATTACAACCTCCTTAAGTACTATTACGACAAACATAAGTACTATTATAACAAGCAGCGGTCCAGTTGCAACAAAAGTTCTGCCGGTTGCAACAAAAGTTCTGCCCGTTGAAGCAAAACCTCTGCCGGCTGAAGCCGGAACGACTTTGGCAGACACCGGCACATACTTAATACATTATAAATTAATAAGTTAATTAAATTTTTATTAAAACCTAAAAATTATGGCAAGAAGAGTATTAGTAAAAAAGTTAATCGTTACCCTTGATATAAAAGGCAAAACCGATTCGCAAAAACTGGAAAAATTCGGTAATATATGCAACGGCATAGATAGCGATGTACTATATGCCGCCATAGCGCCAACCACCGCCTCTACCCGGCTAAAAATTGGGGCTGTAAACTCAAAAGTAAGCCAGCGCGATGCATTATTAACCCAGGCAAAAACCTTAACAGGAAGCATAAACACAGATTTGCGCGATTTGAATAATATTTTTGTAGATAATTATATTCCCTTTGTGCAGTTAAAAGCAAATGGCGACAGGGATAAGGTATCAGAAACAGGGTTTTCTATAAAAGCAGACAACACAGTAGCACCCGACAGTGTGCAAACAGTAACAGGATTTGGAATAACCACCGGCAGCATTGCCCGCTCGTTCGATTTGCACTGGGATGCACTTCCCAAAAAACTTACTAAAGGATATAATATTGAAATTTCCTTAAACCCGCGCGAT
>JANYDQ010000327.1 GCA_025363555.1 Bacteroidota bacterium
TCGTGTACCAAAACGATTTCAAAATGTTCTAACAACTCTTGAGGAAAAAACAATCCTAACGCTTCTTTATCCATTGCCATTTTTGTGGCAAAAATAAGGCTTTTTCCTTTTTACTCCCTTTAAAATGTCGTTGACCCACCTACTTTAGTCAATGCTGGTGGTACAGATATTTTTATTGCGAAGTATAATGCTGCTGGAAATGTGCTTTGGGCAAAATCTTCCGTTGGGACTACCAATGATATTAGCTACAGTGTTTGTACCGATGCAAACGGAAATGTTTTTATAACAGGGGGATTTCAAAGTCCTACAATTCTCTTTGAAACAACTACTTTAACAAATATAGGGGCTGGGGATATTTTTGTTGTGAAATATGATACTTTTGGAAATTTGCTTTGGGCAAAATCAGCTGGTGGAACTGCTTATGATAGAGGAAAAAGTGTTTTTGCCGATTTAAGTGGTAAAGTATTTATTACAGGTGAATTTTATAGCCCTTCAATCATATTTGGAACAACTACTTTAATTAGTGGAGGTACAAGTATTAATTATTCTGATATTTTTATTGCTGAGTTAGATAGTACTCAAATGGCGGTAGGAAGTAAAGAAATGATATGGAATAAAAATGAAATTCTCATTTCCCCCAACCCCTTCACTTCCCAAACCACCATTTCTTTTTCAGATGAGCAAAAGAATACCACCATAAAAATAACAGATGTGCTTGGCAATATAGTGAATAGCGAAAAGGCAACAGGCAAAAGTGTGATAATTGATATGAGTGGCTTTGAAAAAGGAATTTATTTTGTACAGATAACTGACGAAAAGAAAAATGTTATTAATAAGAAGATAGTGGTGCAGTAAAAGAAATTCTAAATCCTAATCTTTAAATTCTAAAAAGCTTCGCACAATGCGGGGCTTTTTTTGTTTTGCTTCACTCCGAAGCAGAGGAGGTAATACTTAAAAACATATAGTACTTCAGGAAGTGGCTACCCCCTCCTTTTTTCAAGGAGGGGGCAGGGGGTGGTAAAAAAGAGTGCTTTTTTTGTTTATGAAAAAGAATGGATTACTTTTACGGGGATATAGGCTATAATTATTATTAGTATAATTTTTTTTATCTCTAGTAATAACACGAAATCGCAAACAACCTTTATAAAAAGATATGGAGGAGATACAATACAAACAATCAGCTCCCTTCAACAAACCATTGATGGCGGATATATAATAGCCGGGCAAACTGATTCGGCTAATTATAAGAGATCTTATTTAATGAAAACAAATGGTTTTGGAAATGTTCTTTGGGGAAAAGCTTTGGGAGCGAATGGCAATAATTCTGTTAGACAAACATCTGACGGGGGTTTTATTACGTGCGGGAGTACTTTAAATGATATTTTTTTATTTAAAACAGATGCGAATGGCAATATCGTTTGGAAAAAATATTTTGATGCAGGCAGCTATGAAGCTGGAAATTCAGTAATACAAACTACAGATGGAGGATATATAATAACAGAAAATACAGGTACAGGGTCATTAGGTGTAGGAGATATATTTTTAATTAAAACTGATTTGAATGGAAATATAGTATGGTCAAAAAAATATGTGAGTAACTCTAATGATAAAGGAAAAACCGTTTTACAAACAAATGATGGAGGTTATCTGATCGGTGGGGAATATCTTAGGAATGGTAGCCCTGATATGTGGATAATAAAAACAGATAATGCAGGTACGGTGCAGTGGTCTAAAACATATACCGCCCCAAATGGGAACATGCCAATTTCTGCAATTTGTAAAACTTCGGGCGGTTATTATATTGCCGGAGACACCTATGATACTCTTAGTAATGCAGCAAACAGTTATTTACTTAAAATTAATAATAGTGGTAATGTTGTTTGGTCAAAAAAATATAATGTAACTGGTCAGGCAAATAATTATGGATATAATATAAAATCTTTAGATAAAACCAATGATGATGGTTATGTTGTATGCGGGGCAATTCCGTCTACTTCTTCTTTACAAGATTATAATACTTATTTATTAAAGACAGATAGCATGGGTATTTCTCAATGGTCAAAATGTTATAAAGTTGGTAGACCCGCCGCTAATTGTGATTGGGGGTATTCGGTCATATCTGCTTCTGATGGCGGTTATATGATTGGTGTAACTTCTAATCCTTGTTTGATACAGTGGTCTCAAATTGTTCTTATAAAAACAAATGCTAATGGAAGCACTGGCTGTAAAGATAGCAGTTTAGTAACTGTTGACGGCAATATTATTTCTAGTGCTGTTACTAAAACACCCATAGTTTCATCGGTTAGTTTTTTAACTTATATAAATGCTACATCATTCGACATTACAAACAGTGATACAACCTATTGTTTTACTTCATCCATCAATGAAACATTTTTTTTCGAAATATTAATCTCTATTTCCCCAAATCCTTTCACTTCCCAAACCACCATATTTTTTTCAGAAGAATCCCGTATGAACGGGACAGGCAACCATGTTATTATTATAACAGATGTTCTTGGCAATATAGTGAATAGTGAAAAGGCAACAGGCAAAAGTGTGATACTTGATATGAGTGGATTTGCAAAAGGAATTTATTTTGTGCAGGTAACAGATGAAAAGAAAAACGTTATTAATAAGAAGATAGTGGTGCAGTAAAAGAAATTCAAAATCCTAATCTCTAAATTCTAAAAAGCTTCGCAGAAATGCCTTAATTACGCATGTCTCAAATTAGGGCTGTAATTTTTCCTTTAAGCTGAAAGGAATCAGTTTCAAGAAAAAAAAGGATTAGGATAATATTATCCTAATCCTTTTTT
>JANYDQ010000342.1 GCA_025363555.1 Bacteroidota bacterium
AAACAAGCTACCCCGGATTTATTTTCAACCTGACTAATTAAAGTAGGGGGTATGTTTTAGTCGAAAAATTTATTTATAGCAAAACCAAGCATCACCAGGATGTTTTCTCTTCAATTATTTTTTAGTCGGTTAATAGTGATAAACTTATTATAGTTTATCCGAATCAAACATCTGACCTCTTTTCGTGGTCAGCCGGAGTGTAAGTGATTATTATGTTTATTGGCTCAATTATTGAAAACGCCTGCAGTAATTTTTATTACTTTTGCAGCAATAAGGGAAAAGCAGGTAATTACGAGTTGTGTGAGTTGTATCTTTTTGGGAAAATGGGGTTATGGGTAATGAAACAATTATGTGGAGATAATGAAAACGTTTATAGTTATAATGGGTTTAATTGGTATGCTGGGTGCGAGAGGACAGGTGGCGCCTAATAAAACGGATGCTTCGGGTAAAAAACAAGGTCATTGGATAAAACTGGATGAGAAGCAAAAGAAGCTGTATGATGGAAATTTTGCGGATGGGAAGCCGGTGGGCAAGTTTACTTATTTTTACGATTCGGGTATTCCCTGGGCAATAACTGTTTTCTCGGATAACGGGAAAATAGCGCGGACCAAAACCTTTGATGCGGGCGGAAAGCTTACAGGGGAAGGGAAATACATAGAAGAAAAAAGGGATAGTGTGTGGAAGTTTTATAATGAAGAAGGGAAAATTATTTCGGAAGAGACTTATGTGAACGGATTGAAAAGCGGGAATTGTAAGGTATTTTATCATTCGGGCGGGTTGGCGGAAGAGAAAATGTGGAAAAACGGGGTAGCAGACGGGGTATGGAAAAAATATTTTGCCAATGGGCAGTTGAAATATAACGGGATGCTTGTGAAAGGAAAGGTGGAAGGCAGGGTTACGTTTTATTATGATTCGGGGCAAAAGGAAGCGGAGGGCTTATATAAGGGAGATTTGAAGGACGGGGACTGGAACTATTATACCGAAGAAGGTAAACTGAAAAGGACGGATAAATTTATTGAAGGAGTGAATCAAAATCCCGACAGGGATGTGATTCCTAAGGAAGAAGAAGAAAAAGAGAAAAAGAAATACGAAGGCTTTGAAATTAAAGACCCTGGCGGAGATGGGAACTCCCCGCATTAAATGAGCAAAAAAGGAAAAGTATTACTGGCAATGAGTGGTGGGATAGATAGTTCTATTTCTGCACTGCTTCTGCATGAGCAAGGCTATGAAGTGGTGGGTATAACAATGAAAACCTGGGACTATGCTTCTTCGGGCGGTTCGGGAAAGGAGACAGGCTGTTGCAGCCTCGATTCGATTAACGATGCACGTTTATTGGCGGTCAACCTTGGTTTTCCACATTTTATTTTAGACATAAGAAATGAGTTTGGTAATTATATTATTGATAATTTTATTGATGAATACATGGCAGGGCGCACCCCAAACCCTTGTGTGCTGTGCAATACCCATATTAAATGGGATGCGTTGCTGAAACGGGCAGATATGCTGGATTGCGAATTTATAGCTACAGGGCATTATGCCAGGATAAGGGAAGAAAACAATCGCTACGTGGTGTCGAGGGGCTTGGATACGAATAAGGACCAAAGCTATGTGTTGTGGGGATTGTCTCAAAAAAGTTTGAAACGTACGTTGTTTCCTTTGCAGGACTTTCGGAAATCGGAAATAAAACAAATGGCGATAGACAATGGTTATGCCGATTTGGCAGCCAAAAGCGAAAGTTACGAAATTTGTTTTGTGCCCGATAATGATTACCGCGGGTTTTTGAAACGCAAGGTGGATGGCTTGGAAGAAAAAGTGTCGGGTGGTAATTTTGTGGACAGAACCGGCAGGGTGCTTGGCAAACATCAAGGCTACCCGTTTTACACCATAGGCCAACGAAAGGGCTTGGAAATATCAGTGGGAGAGCCGTTGCATGTGCTCGAAATAATTCCTGACACCAATACCGTGGTGTTGGGTTCGAAAGAAGATTTGGAGCAACAGCAAATGATGGTGGGCAAATACAATCTTATTAAATATGCTTCTTTGCCTCATAATATGGAAGCACTGACTAAAATAAGATATAAAGATGCAGGCACCATGGCAAGCATTTCTACACAGGAAGAAAAACTGAAGGTGTTGTTTCATAGTCCGGTTTCGGCTGTTGCACCCGGACAATCTGCAGTGTTCTATGAAGGAGATGATTTGTTAGGTGGCGGAATTATAGAACGACAAATTATTTAAATCAGGGGTTCGTTCGTCATTGCGAGTCCCGCACCTGCGGGATTCGCCCGATGCAATCTCTTTTAATATCCGTTCCGTTTCATAAATTTTAGTTAATTTAGCGGTTAAATAAATAACAGCATGAAAAGAATCATCACTTTATTTTCATTATTCCTTTTTATCTCCATTGGTTTTTTCTCCTGCAAAAAAAAGGAAGACGACAAACCTGTTGATATGGGATATGACTATTTTCCTAACCAGGCGGGCAGATACGTGGTGTATGATGTGGATTCTATTCATTACGATGATTTTAATATTAATCTAACTACACATATTTCTCCAGCCATAGAATATAAATTTCAAATCAAAGAAAAGATAGAATCTATTTATATGGATAATGAAAATCGTCCCACTATGCGGTTAGAAAGATATATGAAATATTTCGACCAGGCGGTTCCATATACGCAAATGCAATGGACGCTGCGAAACGTTTGGAGCGAAAACAGAACCTCTACTACTGCCGAAAAAGTGGAAGAGAATATGCGATACATTAAACTTGCTTTTCCTGTTACTTCCAGTAAGACCTGGAACGGGAATGCACAAAACACGGACCCCGCTATGAACTACAGCTATGCCTCCATAGACCAGCCATTGCAAATGGGTTTGCTTGCTTTCGATTCGGTAGCGCAGGTCAATCAGGTGGATAATTCCACCTTGATTACCAAACAATATTCAATTGAAAAATATGCACGCAAAGCAGGATTGATTTACAAACAATGGATAGACATACAATCTCAACCTGCCAGTACATGGAATTCTGCTCAATTGAGCGCCTACCTTGCCATCCCAATATTATCAAGAGTTACCAAAGGAAACCAATACACCATGACCGCCAGTTATTATGGAACAGAATAATTTATCTATGAAAAAAACCACTTTAATTATTGCATTTACTTTACTATCAGCATTCACTTTTTCTCAAACATCTTCCAGCTACCTGGTTTATTTTAAAGACAAAAAAAATAGTCCTTATTCGTTAAATAAGCCTTCCGAATTTCTTTCTGATAAAGCAGTGGAAAGAAGGGCAAAACACAATATTGAATTAACCGAAAGCGATTTACCTGTCAATCCTGATTACATAAACCAGGTAAAAGTCACAGGAGTGGAGGTTAACGGAAAATCGAAATGGTTCAATGCGGTTACCATTTCTACAAATGAGGTTTCAAAAATAAATACCATTAAATCATTGCCCTTTGTAAAGCAAGTGGACTTTCTTACTTCCCCGACCACCAACAGAGTTCCTTCTAAATTTGAAAAAGGAAGTCAGGCTGTTTCAACTCCTGCGGAAATAGAAAATAGTAAATCATCCAATTCCACTTATTATAATTACGGACCTTCCTATTTTCAGGCACACCAGATAGGAGCTGATTGCCTGCACAATTTGGGTTATCATGGCGAAGGAATAACCATTGCTTTTTTAGATGCAGGATATTATAAAGTAGATTCTCTTCCTGCTTTCGATAGTTTGCGAGTGAATAACCAGATACTTGGCACGTATGATTTTGTGGCAGGAAACAATTCTGTGTACGAAGATTATTCGCATGGAATGAATACTCTTTCCTGTGTTGGAGGTAATCTTCCTTCCCGTTTGGTGGGTACCGCTCCAAAAGCAAAGTTCTGGTTGTTACGAACCGAAAATGCCTATAGCGAAACATTGATTGAAGAAACCTACTGGCTGATGGGCGCTGAATTTGCAGATAGTGTTGGAGCAGATGAAATAAGTTCTTCTTTAGGGTACAGTACGTTTGATGGAGGAATAGGAAATCACACCTATGCTGATATGAACGGGCATACTACCATTGTGTCGAGAGCGGCAGAATGGGCAGCCAGGAAAGGAATATTTGTAACTTCAAGTGCCGGTAATTCAGGAGGACCGCCCTGGTATAAAATTACTGCTCCTGCCGATGCCGATAGCATTTTAACAGTAGGTGCGGTGGATTCAGCAGGTGTTATCGTTTCTTTCAGTTCCCGGGGACCTTCGTCTGATGGAAGGGTAAAACCAAATACAACTGCCAGGGGATATGCTGCTACTGTTGCTTCTCCTTTTGGTGATATTGAATTTCAAAGCGGAACTTCTTTTTCCTGCCCTATCACGGCTGGTGCAGTGGCTTGTTTGTGGCAGGCACATCCCACGGCTACCAACATACAGGTGTTAACTGCAATTGAACAAAGCGCCAACCAGTATTTCTTTCCCGATTCGATACAGGGATATGGAATTCCAAACTTTTGTATTGCTCATATTATTTTAAATGATTTGTTGGGGGTGGAAAATTTATCGGGAGAGAACCATCAATTGATAATATTTCCAAATCCTTCCAATTCTGATTTTAATGTTTCGTTTTATTCCAATAAAAAACAAACTATTAAAATTTCATTGTTCGATATTTCAGCAAGAGAGGTAATGAGCGAAACTAAACCGGTGAATGAAAAAAACAATTTGTTTCAGTTGCAGGATAAAGATTTAGCCAATGGAATATATATACTTCAGGTTACTACATCAGAAAAAACATATTTCAAAAAACTGGTGAAAGAATAGTTAGTTAAAACCCTCTTATTTAAAAACCCCTTATGCAAGCCGAAATAATAACCATTGGTGACGAAATTTTAATAGGACAAATTGTAGATACTAATTCTGCATTTATGGCTGAACTGTTAAACATGAACGGAATAAGTGTAAAACAGATTTCTTCCGTTTCTGATAATAAAGAACATATTATTAAAGCGTTAGATGAGGCAAAAGAACGGGCGGATATTATTTTAATAACAGGTGGCTTAGGTCCCACCAAGGATGATATTACTAAAAAAACATTGTGCGAGTATTTTAATACCACCACGCGTTTTGATGAAGATGCTTACCTGGATGTGGTTAATTTATTTGCTCAATATGGAAAAGAAGTATCACCCATCAATCGGTTGCAGGCGGAAGTGCCTGCCATTTGTGAAGTAATCAGGAATTATAATGGTACTGCACCCTGCATGTGGTTTGATGTGGATGGAAAAGTATTTGTGTCTATGCCGGGTGTGCCTTATGAAATGAAGGCATTGATGAAAAACCAGGTGGTTCCTAAATTAAAAGCACGGTTTATGTTTCCTTTTATTTTTCATAAAACTGTCCTTACGCAAGGCATTGGCGAGTCTGCTCTTTCTGAAATGATAAGCGGGTGGGAAGACAGTCTTGCTTCAGTAAATATTAAATTGGCTTATCTTCCTGCGCCCGGAATGGTGCGTTTGCGTTTGAGTACAAAGGGAGAGGATGAAAAAAAATTACGTTCTGCCATAGAAAATAAAATTGAAGAGTTAAAAACAATTATTGCTGAATATATTTATGGTTATGAAATATTTGGTGAAGAAAATGAAACCTTGGAACAAACCATTGGTAAATTATTAAAACAAAAAAACAAAACCATTTCTACTGCCGAAAGTTGTACTGGAGGTTATATCTCTCATCTGATTACAAAAGTACCCGGCAGTTCAGATTATTATACAGGCTCCATTATTTCCTATTCGTATGAAATAAAAGAAACGGAATTGGGCGTGCCCAAAGATGTCTTGGAAAAGCAGGGAGCAGTTAGTCAGCCGGTGGTGGAACAGATGGCAAAAGCTATTCGTGAAAAATATCATACCGATTATTCCATTGCCGCATCGGGCATTGCAGGACCGGGTGGCGGAACAAAAGACAAACCTGTGGGTACAGTTTGGATTGCCATTGCTACTCCCGAAAAAGTATTTTCTGAAAAGTTTCAGTTTGGAAATGATAGAGAACGAAATATTCACAAGACTGCTAATGCTGCGCTTAATATGTTGAGGAAGGAATTGGATAGTAGCCAATAGGCAATAGGTAATAGAAATTCCAACATAGAAACCCTCAAGGTTTTTAAAAACTTGAGGGTTTAAAATTATTCATTAAAATATTTACTCTTCCAGCTCATGCTGCTGAAGCTGGATTGGGTGATAGCACCAAGAAAAATAATGAAAAAGAAAAACCCGATGGTGCAATGCATGGCAAACCACACGCGGATGTAAATTTCATTGTCGCGCTGCACCTGCAGCCATTGGAAAGGAAAGGAAAAAGAAAACAGAAACGCGAGAACTATGATACTGTAAAAATAGGTGTAAATACTACGGACAGGAAAAAACAAATACTTGCGGTACCACTTTAAATCTGTTCCCCATTGGTGAAGCAAATAAAAGGTATTGTTGCTTAATTGAGCAAACAGCAATGGGTCCTGGTTCACATCCATTAAATCAAATGCTTTGTGCGGAGCTATGATTTTAAATCGTTTTATTTTAGTGTTGTATTGTTTTTCAAATTCATTGATGCGGACAACGGCATCGTAAGGAAATTCCATTTTAAAATGTTTGGAATCCAGGAAACGAAGGCGATAGGTAACGCAAATGGATTCAATTTCTTTAATGGAATAAATATTTTCAGCATCTTTTTGCAGCAGTACTACATCGTGGATGTCATTATCATTACCCTCTTTCAAACGGTTTAAAATCGCTTCATCCTTTTTGGAAGATGTAAGCAGCAAATCGTTTACTTCATTTAGCAATGAAGGAAATTTTGCCCTTTCATTTTTTAATTGCTCGGTGATATTTATATTGTCGAAAATCATAGCGTAAAATTACTAAAATATTTTAAGAACACATAATGTATACTGCAATGCGGAAAGGACTCACCACATATAGTTATTGATATGTTCCTCCCAGCGACTATAACCAACCTCACAAGGAGTGTAAGCAACTAAATAGTGAGTGTAAGCGACCTTACAGCCACTGTAATCAACCTAATAGTGAGTGTAATCAACCTAACAGCGACTTTAATCAACCTAATAGTGAGTGTAATCAATCTAACAGCGATTGTAATCAACCCAATAGTGAGTGTAAGCGAGCTTACAGCCACTATATTCAACCTTACATTGCGTGTTTAGGCACTTTTTTTCATTTTAAGCGATAGGAAACCCTTTATTCCCCTGTTTTTGTTCGGCTGGCATTTACCATTCTTTTGGTTTTCATTTCTCATTTTCCGTCATTTAAGGGTGTATTTCTGCTTGTTTTCTCCGGTTTGAGGTTATTTTTGTTGTAAAAAACAGTATTGTTAAGTTGGTAAAACTGCTGGGCAGTAACAAATCTGGAGTTTCCCCATACGCGGATGCTATTTCCTCGTATGCCGATGAAGTTTTTAGATATGTGAAAAAGGCATTGGTGTATGTGGATGGAGTTTGTACGTACCTAAATAAAGCATCGGCATACGCGGTTGTACTTTTCACGTACGTGGAAATCATTTTCACGTACGTGAAAATCATTTTCGCGTACGCGAAAATGATTTCGGCATATGCAGATGAGCATCCGCATACGGAAAAGGAAGAGAATTAATAATATAAAAGTAAGAAGATAAATAGGCATAATCTTTCATTCCATTTTATTGTCTTTTCAGCATTTATCTCTGTTCATCTTATTGAAATGTGCAAAATTATTATGGATAGTACGCCTTTACAAATTGTTCCTTTTAAATAGAATTTAGTTTATCTTTACAAAGAAATTTTAAAACTAAACACCATAAAAAAAACAATTACAAATCTTTCCATCAATGGGACTTTCAAATTAGCAATAGTTCTTCTTTCAATTCTCTTTTCTTTTAACCTTACTGCCCAGGTTTTCTGGACAGAAAATTTTAATAACGGGTGTACTGCATTATGTCCTGAAAGTGGATATGTGGGTGTAAATGGTGCATGGACAATGACAAACAACAGCCCTGCAATAGACCCCTGTGGTGCAACTGCAATGCCAAACGAATGGTATGTAAGTTGTGCCGAAAATGGGCATACAGCAGGTGTATGCGGAACAGGTTGTGTTGCAGCTTCTGCTACCGCCACCTCCGCTACTTTACATATAGGAAGCATACCAAATGCACCTAACGGTATGTGCCCTCCGGGCGATTGTGGTGCGACTTATGATGCAGGTGGCTGGTGTTCTGTTCTTGGAACAGGTCCATCTACTGCTACAGACAAAAGAGCAGAGTCCCCAACTATTAATTGTACCGGACATGCCGGAATAATACTTAACTTTAATTATGTGATGGGTGGGCAAATTGCTCAGGATTATTGTGAAATAGAATATTCCATTAATAATGGCGCTGTTTGGAATTTTCTTGCAAGTCCCAATACAACAACTTTATGTGGTGGCATGGGTACCTGGTCTGCTTATGCTTTTGCCTTACCCGCTACATGTGATAATAATCCAAATGTAAAAATTGGTTTTCATTGGTATAATGATGATGATGGCAGTGGTTCCGACCCTTCTTTTGCAGTGGATAATATGACATTTTCATCAACCGGAGGGAACACAATCACAACAGGAGCAATTATCGGAAGTCCATTTTGTGCATGTACTATTGTTAACGTTCCATTTACAAGTACAGGAACTTTTGCGGCAGGGAATATATATACAGCACAGTTATCTAATGCTTCCGGAAATTTTGGTTCTCCTTTTACTATTGGTACATTAAGCAGTACAGCCAATTCAGGAATGCTTGCTTGTACTATTCCATGTAATGCTTCTGGGGGAAGTGGTTATTTAATAAGAGTAATAAGCTCAAATCCTGCTGTTGTTGGAAGTAATAATGGGGCAAACATTACAATTAATGCATTACCTGCGGCTAATTTCAGTTATATTGGTAGTCCTTATTGTGCGGCCGGATTAAATCCTTCTCCAACATATTCCAATGGAGGTATTGCAGGAACTTTTACTGCTACCCCGGCAGGATTAACTATGGATTCAAATACAGGAATGGTTACTTTAAATTCAAGTTTAGTTGGAACCTATACGGTTACTAACACAATAGCTGCATCAGGTGGATGCCCGGGAGTAAGTGCTGCATCAATAATAACTATTGTCGCACAACCCGCACCGGTTATAAGTTCTGTTGGTGCAATAATATCTTGTGGTGGAGGTAGTGTAACTTTAACTGCATCAACAATAAACGGTGGAAATTATGTATGGAATACAACTGACACTACTCAATCAATTACGGTAACCACTCCGGGAGCTTATACCGTAACAGAAAGCTATGCAGGCTCTTCATGCACTGGTACTTCAGCGCCTTTTAATCTCGCAACTGTATTGCCTGCTGTACCATTGTGCCTGGTAACGGTTGATAATCTTTCGACACATAATATAGTGGTATGGGAAAAAACAGGAGTGGGAGCTGAAATAGATAGTTTCCGGATTTACAGGGAAACAATGACGAATGTATATTCAAACATAGCTTCTGTTTCAAATGATTCGTTAAGCGAATATCACGATTATGGAGCTAATCCAAATGTTACTTCTTACAAATATAAAATTGCCACCTTGGATACCTGCGGAAACGTAAGTGCCATGAGCGACTTCCACAATACCATTCATTTGCAATACTTGGGCAATGGAAACCTGCAATGGACTTTATATGATATTGAAAATGCAGGAAATCCGGTTAACTTTTACATTATAAACAGAGATGATAACAATACTGGAAATTTTTTACCAATAAGTTCTACAATTCCGGGCAGTAATTCTACTTTTACAGATATTAATTACCTTACTTATCCAAATGCAAGGTATCGTGCTGATGTTACCTGGAGTATTTTGTGTACCCCTACAAGAGATATTTCTACCACACGTTCAAATATTATACAACAAGCAACATCGGTTTCTGTTTCACAAGCAGAGTTTATACATAATATTACCATAATCCCTAACCCCTTTTTCTCTCAAACCACTATTACTTTTAATGAACCACAAAAAAGCACCATTATTACAATAACTGATGTTTTAGGAAAAGAAATAAAAACTATCCACTTTGCAGGGAAAGAGTGTGTGATAGAAAAAGGAGAAATGAATGCAGGTATTTATTTTGTACAAATAACAGGCGAAAACAAAAATGTAGTGAACAGGAAGTTGGTAGTGGAATAAAGGAATTATACCTCACCCCTTAATCCCTCTCCGAAGGAGAGTGAATGAACTTTTAAAAAACCATGTTTTGAAAAGGGCGGGATTATTTTTGATGGATATAAAATATAAATAATACTTTTACAAAAATTAAAAACAAATAGGCAATGGCACTGATAAAAATTTTAGCATTTATAATACTGCTTTACGGGGCAGCGGGTTTCATATTATCGTTTATAAATATACAGGGCAGAGAAAGAGATGACCAACGGCAGGGAAACGGGAGCTACCACAAAGCGAAAAATTGTTTTGCCTTTTCATAAATTTGCCCTTGGTTTGGGTGCATTTACTTTTTTTATTACTACCATTATAGTTCGTATTGGGGCTCAGGATGCTGGCGTGATGGTAACACCTAGTGGTGTGGACGAAAACGAATTGCATACAGGGTGGCATATTGTAATGCCCTGGAATACGATTTACATAATGGATAAAACGGTGTGGGTTTATACTTGTGCCAATTCAACAAAAGAAGGAGCAAAACCTGATGCAGATGCAATTTGGGCACCCACAAAAGATGGAATTAAAATGGGATTTGATGTTTCAGTAAGTTGGAGAATTGTTCCTACTGAAGCAAGTTGGATTTATGCCAACATATCGGAGAACGATGGAGGTACTTCGGGCAGGTATTACTGGCTGGAAGAAAATGTAATTCGCCCGAAATTGAAATCGGCTATGGCTTTAACTGTTAGTAATTTTAGTCCAATTGAAGCCTATTCAACCAAACGCCAGGAAATACAGGACAGGATAATTGCCAGGATGAGAGAGGAAGTGAAGGGCTATAAACTGATTATTGAGCAGGTGGATATGCGGGAAGTATTTTATAATCCTGAATACGAGCAGGCAATAAATGCCAAGAAACTGGCTGAACAGGAGGTATTGCGTTTGGTGGAAGTGACCAAACAAAAAGAGGAACAACTCAAACAATCCTCAATTGATAAAGATATAGCAATACAGCAAGCTGAAGGAGAAGCGAAATCACTACAAATAAAAGGAACTTCGATAGCCCAGAATCCAAAGATTATTGATTTGGAATGGATAAATAAATGGGATGGGAAGTTGCCCACCTATATGATGGGAGATGGAAAAGGGGTGATAATGAACCTGAATAACAAATAATTCAGGATTATTTTCATCAATACGGTTGCAGAATTAAAAATCTTTCTATCTTTGCACTCCGAAAAATAAAAAGAATACTAATTAGTCCTTATAAAACGGGACACAAATATTAAAGAATGAAAGCATTACGTACGTATCAGCCATCGACAAAGAAAAGAAAAAACAAACACGGTTTTCGTGAAAGAATGGCATCTGCCAATGGTCGCAGAGTATTAGCGAGCCGCAGGGCGAAAGGAAGAAAGAAATTAACCGTTTCTGACGAAAAAACGCATAAATAAACTCAATTTGACAATTAAACAATTAAACAATTTGGCAATTTGACAATTAAAAATGCTTCTCCCAAAGAGAAGCATTTTTTTTTGAAAACTTGTTAAAACATTTTTTAAGTAAAGAAGCTTTTATACCTATTTTCGCAATCATTTTAATCAGCATATCAGCATATCATCAAATTAGCACATCAACCTTATGCCCAGAGATAATTCCATAAAATCAGTATTAATAATTGGCAGCGGTCCCATCATCATTGGTCAGGCATGCGAGTTTGATTACAGCGGTTCACAGTCTGCTCGTTCTTTAAGAGAAGAAGGAATAAAGGTAACCCTGATTAATTCCAATCCGGCTACTATTATGACGGATAAGGTAACTGCCGAAAATATTTATTTGCTACCGCTGGAAGTTAAGTCCATTGTTAAAATATTGGAAGAAAACAAAGACATAGATGCTGTATTGCCTACAATGGGCGGACAAACAGCCCTGAACCTCGCCATGAAATGCGATGAAATGGGCATTTGGAAAAAGTACGGCATCCGGATGATTGGGGTGGATATACAAGCTATTGAAGTAACCGAAGACAGGGATAAATTCCGCCAGCGCATGGAATCTATTGGTGTTGCAATGGCTCCCTCTCATATTGCCCGTTCTTTCCTGGAAGGAAAAGAAATAGCTCAACAATTTGGTTTCCCGTTGGTCATTCGCCCTTCTTTTACACTTGGCGGAAGTGGCGGCAGTGTGGTGTATCACAAAGAAGACTTCGATAAACTATTAGACAGGGGATTGCACACCTCTCCTATTCACGAAGTGTTGATTGATAAAGCAGTATTGGGCTGGAAAGAATTTGAGCTGGAATTGCTTCGTGATGCGAATGATAATGTTGCCATTATTTGTTCCATAGAAAACTTCGACCCTATGGGTGTGCATACAGGAGACAGTATTACCGTAGCTCCTGCAATGACCTTATCCGACAGCACCTACCAGAAAATGCGTACCATGGCGATTAAAATGATGCGCAGTATCGGGAATTTTGCAGGTGGCTGCAATGTGCAGTTTGCCGTTAATCCCGATGATTCGGAAGATATTATTGCTATAGAAATTAATCCCCGTGTTTCCCGCTCCTCCGCATTGGCAAGTAAAGCAACAGGTTATCCTATTGCGAAGATTGCATCCAAACTGGCTATTGGTTTTAATTTGGATGAGTTGGAAAATCAGATTACCAAGTCCACTTCTGCTTATTTTGAGCCTACGTTGGATTATGTAATCGTAAAAATACCGCGTTGGAACTTTGATAAATTTAAAGGAGCTAATCGTGAATTAGGTTTCCAGATGAAATCGGTTGGGGAGGTAATGGGCATTGGGCGGTGTTTCCAGGAAGCATTGCAGAAAGCGTGTCAATCGTTGGAAATAAAACGCAATGGTTTAGGAGCAGACGGAAGAGAAGTGAAGAACCAGGATGAATTATTAAAAAGCCTGGAGCGCCCCAGTTGGAACCGCTTGTTTCATATTTATGATTCTTTGAAATTAGGCATTTCTGTAAAAACTATTCAAAAGCTTACACGCATCGACCCCTGGTTTTTAAACCAGATAGAAGATTTAATTTTACTGGAAGATGAAATATCGAAATATAAATTGCCGGAACTTCCGAGAGAATTGTTTTATGAAGCCAAACAAAAAGGATATGCCGACCGGCAAATTGCTCACCTGCTGAATTGCCTGGAAAGCGAAGTGTTTAAGCGCAGAAGAGAACTGGAAATTAATCGTGTTTATAAGTTAGTGGATACCTGCGCGGCAGAGTTCGAAGCCAAAACCCCTTATTATTACAGCACTTTTGAAGACGAGAACGAATCCATTGCAACAGATAAGAAAAAAATTGTGGTGCTGGGTAGCGGACCCAACAGGATAGGGCAGGGCATTGAGTTTGATTACAGCTGTGTGCACGGAGTGCTTGCCGCTAAAGAAATGGGCTACGAAACCATAATGATTAACTGCAACCCCGAAACCGTTTCTACCGATTTTAATGTGGCTGATAAACTATATTTCGAGCCGGTGTTCTGGGAACATATTTATGATATTATTTTGAACGAAAAGCCCGAAGGTGTTATTGTTCAGCTTGGCGGACAAACGGCATTGAAGTTGGCTGAAAAACTGGAACGTTATGGAATTAAAATTATAGGCACGGACTTCAAATCGCTGGATTTGGCAGAAGACCGTGGACGTTTTTCCAACCTGCTGAAAGAAAATAATATTCCTTATCCTAAATTTGCGGTAATAGAAGATGCAGAGCAGGCAGTTGATTTATCAAAAACATTAGGTTTCCCTTTATTGGTTCGTCCTTCGTATGTGTTAGGCGGACAAAGCATGAAGATTGTCATTAATGAAAAAGAACTGGAGGAGCATGTGGTGAACTTGTTGAAAGACCACCCCGGCAACCAGGTGCTCATTGACCACTTTTTAGAAAATGCGATTGAAGCCGAATCTGATTCCATTTGTGACGGAAAGGATGTTTACATCATCGGCATCATGGAGCATATTGAGCCCGCAGGAATTCATTCCGGAGATTCCTATGCGGTTCTTCCTCCTTTCGATTTAAGCGAAAACGTGATGAAACAAATTGAACAACACACCCGAACTATTGCTGTCGCTTTAAAAACGGTTGGTTTGCTGAACATTCAGTTTGCTATAAAAGATGAAGTGGTGTATATTATAGAAGCTAATCCTCGTGCTTCCCGCACTGTTCCTTTTATTGCAAAAGCCTATGACGAGCCTTATGTGAACTATGCCACCAAAGTAATGCTGGGCGCAAAGGTGAAGGACTTTAAATTTAATCCCCGCAAGAAAGGTTATGCCATCAAGATTCCTGTATTCTCTTATGAAAAGTTCCCTGAAGTAACAAAAGAACTTGGACCAGAAATGAAATCAACAGGTGAAGCCATCTATTTTATTGATGATTTAACGGATGAATATTTCCATACTATTTATTCGGAAAGGAATTTGTATTTGAGTAAATAAAGGAAATAAACTAACAGGGAAGGGAAATAAACTAACAGGGAAAGAAAATAAACTAACAGGGAAAGGAAATAAAATAACAGGGAAAGGAAATAAATTAACGGGGCGGGGAAATAAACTAACAGGGAAAGGAAATAAACTAACAGGGAAAGGAAATAAACTAACAGGGAAAGGAAATAAACTAACAGGGAAGGGTAATAAACTAACAGGGTAAGGAAATAAACTAACAGGGAAGGGTAATAAACTAACAGGGAAACCTTATAAACTAACAGGAATATCAATAAAATTGCTAAAATCTATCACTATTAACCGACTAAAAAATAATTGAAGAGAAAACATCCTGGTGATGCTTGGTTTTGCTATAAATAAATTTTTCGACTAAAACATACCCCCTACTTTAATTAGTCAGGTTGAAAATAAATCCGGGGTAGCTTGTTT